>RGPS01000308.1 GCA_010084195.1 Terriglobia bacterium | reverse complement strand
AAGCGCGTAGCAGTTCAGTTTTGGGCGGCTATTCGGAATCCGCTTAAAGGATGCCGGTGCGAGGCAACCGTACAGAGCGACGGGCCTCGCCGGAGTTTCTGGGGAGCGGAGTGAATTCGCCGGGCTGACTCTGGTGCTGACCGGGTGGCTCCTGATTGGTGTTTTGGGAGTGACGGCGATTTGGTTGCCGAGGCTGTTCGGGTACGAGTTGATCGACGCGGGCAGTTTTGGGGCGCCGGGGACGATCTGGGGCCTTGGCGTGGTGGTTCTGCTCGCGGCCAGAGGAATTCGGGCAGCGAATTCCGGCGAGTGAAGGCGGAAGAACCAGGTTTGTTCAGGTATTGACACGTTTCATTCATCCGGGTGTTACTCCGGGTTGCTAACTTTTTGGGCGAGGTTACAAATGCTCAGGAAATCAGTGGTCGCGATGGTGGCGGCGTGTCTATTTATCGGCTCCGGATTTGCGCAGACATCGACGGGGACAATCACCGGCACAATTACGGATTCGAGCGGGGCTTTGGTGCCCTCCGCCAGGATTACGATTACGAATACCGGAACGAGCGCAAAAGCGGAAGTCACTACCGGTGACAGTGGCAACTATACGGTCCCGCAACTGAAGCCGGGAGCCTACAGTGTCAGCGTGGCGGCAGCGGGATTTAAGGGTTTTGAACAATCGGGCATCCAGCTTCGGGTTCAGCAGCAGGCGCGGGTGGACATTGTGCTGCAGGTGGGCGGGGTGACCGAGTCGGTGGCGTGGCGGCACGTTTGACGTTCTGGTGGACGGCGCGAGCGCGGCCTTCCCGACTGTGAACGGTTTTACGGGGCTCTCGGTATTTCCGTCGGTTGACGCAGTCGCTGAGTTCAAGATGCAGGCGCAGAACTACAGCGCGGAGTTTGGGCGCAGTGTGACGAGCGTGCTGAACGTGGTGTACAAGTCAGGCAGCAACCAATTGCATGGGACGGCCTATGAATTTCTGCGGAATTCGGTGCTGGACGCGAACAACTTCTATGCGAACGCCCGGGGGGCCAAGCTGGCGAGCTTCAAGCGCAATCAGTTTGGAGGCACGGTGGGCGGGCCGATCATCCGGAACAAAACCTTCTATCTGGGCGCTTTTGAGGCACTGCGGGAACGCAGCTTCGCCGAACGCCTGACGACGGTGCCGACGGACCGGGAACGGACGGGGGATTTCTCCCAGACGCGGTCGAGCGCGACACAGATTATCAATATGTACGACCCGTTCACGACGCGCGCGAATCCGAACGGCACGGGCTCGATCCGGGACCTGTTTCCGGGCAATGTGATTCCGACGACGCGGTTCGATCCGGTGGCAGCGAATGTACTGGCCTACTTCCCGAAGAGCAATCAGCCGGGCGACGCGGGCACGCTGCGGAACAACTTTTACAACAGCGGCGCGGCGAAAATTGACACGACGAACGCGGATGTGCGGATTGACCACAATGTGAGCGACAAGGACCGTTTGTTCGGACGCTTCTCGTATCGTCGGTCATACAACGCTCCGCCGCAGTTGTTCCCGGGACAGTTGGGGATCGCGGAAGGCCGCGTTATCAATAATGATTTCGGCAGGAACATGGTGACGGATTACACGCGGACGATTAATCCGACGACGGTGGCAAACGTGCGGCTTTCGTTCGCGAGGAACCGCTTCCTTTTTGACAACCAGGGGCTGGGGTTTGTGCCTTCGAGTCTGGGGCTGCCCAAGTCTTTGGATGCGGCAGTGGATAAGTACATGTTCCCGCGGTTCGATGTTGCGGGGCAGACGTCGGTGGGCGGCAGCGATCACCGGCAGAGCGGTTTCAATAATTATGGGTTGGCGGGCAGCCTGTCACGTGTTTCAGGGAAGCACTCTCTGAAGGTTGGGTATGAGGGCCGGATGTTGCGGATCAATGTCTGGGAGGCTCGTGCGGCGGGCACCTTCGGATTCACGGCGGCGTTCACGCAGGGTCCGAATCCGACGGCGGCGAGTGCGGCGGCCGGGTATGGGCTGGCGTCATTTTTGCTGGGTACGGGGACGAGCGGCAACTTCTATCAGAACTGGAAGAACGTGGCGGCGCAGAGCTTTTACAATGCCTGGTACGTGCAGGATGACTGGCGTATTACGCGAAAGCTGACGCTGAATATTGGCGTTCGCTATGACTTCGACACGGCGCGCACGGAACGTTATGACCGGTTGAGCTGGTTCGATCCGACGCTGCGTTCGCCGCTGGCTGATAAGGTGGCGGGCTTCGGAAATCTGACGGGCGGCCTGCGGTTTGTGGGGGCCGGCGGTAATGACCGGACGCAGTTCAATGGCGATTTCAACAACATTGCACCGCGGTTGGGCTTCGCGTATCAGGTGGACAGCAAGACGGCGATTCGCGGGGGTTTCGGGCAACTGTTTGGGCCCAGCACGCTGGCGGCGCAGGGCACTGTGGGGCCTTATGGGTTCCGGGTGGAATCGCCCTGGGTGACGAGCCTTGATGGCATTACACCTCTGAACCCGTTGCGGAATCCGTTCCCGAATGGTTTCCAGGCGGTACCGGGGGCCTCGCAAGGGGCGCTGACTGCAATCGGCAGCAATCTGGATGCGCCTTTGAGCAACACGAATACACCTTATACCCTGCAGTACAACCTGACTGTGCAGCGGGAGTTGCCGGGTTCGGTGCTGCTGGAGGCGGCATTTGTGGGCAATCGGGGACGTCAGTTGTCGCGTGGCGGAGAGGGCGGGTTCACTTACAATCAGGTGGATCCGAAGTACCTGTCGCTGGGCAATTCGCTGAACCAGCTGGTGGATAATCCGTTCTTTGGTTTTGGCACGGGGGTGCTGGCGAACCGGCAGGTTTCGCGGGCTCAGTTGCTGCGTCCGTATCCGCAATTCGGGGCGATTTATCCGCTGTTCTCGCAGGGTGCGACATCGGATTACAACTCGCTGCAGGTGACGTTCAGCAAACGTTATTCGAAGGGCATGGTCTTTGAAGGCAGCTATGTCTGGGCGAAGGCGATGGACGAGGGTACGAGTTATCAGGACAGCACAAATGCGCGGGCGAGCCGGGCGGTGTCGAGCGTGGATGTTCCGCATCGGTTGATTTTCAGCGGCGTGTATGAGTTGCCGGTGGGACGTGGCCGGCATTTCGGGGGCGGGATGTCACGCGCGCTGGACGCGGTGATCGGCGGGTGGCAGATCAATGGCATTATGAACATTCAGTCGGGTTCGGCGCTTGGAATTGGGGCGACGAATACGGCGGGGTTGTTCACGGAAGCGATCCGGTCGAACAGCAATGGGAAGAGTCCGGTGCTTGATGTTGCGGCGCATGACCGGCTGGAGAGGTGGTTTGATACGAGCGTGTTCAGCCAACCGGCCCCGTTCACGCTGGGCAATGTCACTCCGCTGATTTCCAACCTGCGGAATCACTTCATCAACAACGTGGACTTCTCGTTGTTCAAGCAGTTCGCGTTGACTGAGAAGCTGAAGCTGCAGGTTCGCGGGGAGGCGTTTAATGCGATGAACCGGGTGCGGTTCGGGAGTCCGAATACGACGGTTACTGCGGGGGCGAACTTCGGTCGGGTGACGACTCAGGCGAATGATCCGCGGCAGATGCAGATGGGGATGAAGCTGATCTGGTAGTTCGGTTACTTTCCGCCAAATCGTAGAGCAATTCCGTCCACGGCACTCGGGGGTAACCCGGAGTGCCGTGGATTCGGTTTTTAGAACATGGCGTGGCTTCGTCCTCCCCGAGGCGGTGGTTCGACCGATGCCATTGGGGGCACTGGGGGCACGATGGGGACAGTCTGATTTGGCACGCAAAGACGCAAGGGCCGCTAAGAACCCCTTAGTGGATACCGCCATTTCGGGGGCGCCGTTTGCTTTTCGATTTAGTTACTTTCCGGCGCAAGATTCGATTTTCCGGGCTGGTGGCCCCTCCCTCACGGTCGGGGTTCGGAAGGAAGTCGCCTACTCTCAACAGCTGCTTATGAACCGCGCCCGTCCGCGCCGGAAAGTAGCTACGTGCGGCGCGTCACTCTGGTGAGGGCGAGGCTGCGCTACTTTGCGCCGACGGCGGCGAGGCCTCGGAGGGCGACGCTGGATGAGGTGGTCGGTGATGACGGACTGGACGACGTCCTCTGCGCGGCGCTTCGGCATGTGGCAGCCGACGCAATTGCCGGAGGGGGCGGGCGCGTGGGCGGCGAGGGTGGTGGCGGGGTGGCAGCGAACGCAGGCCTGGTTGTAACGGTCAAGGCCGGCCAGAAAGTAGAGTGGGATGGTCGAGAAGCCCCAACGATTCGCCGCGCGCGCCAGGACGGCGAGGCCGACGATGGCGCAACCCAGTTCGATGAACAAGCGGGAGGTGTTCAGACTGGCATGGTCCATGTTGTACCCAGAGAGTCGCATTGAACGGGCTGACGGGCGTTCTGCTCATCTCACACTGCATTTTCACTTGCC
>RGPS01000307.1 GCA_010084195.1 Terriglobia bacterium | reverse complement strand
TCAGGTCGAACGTCTTGACTGCGGGGACTACCGCCTCATCCGTCGTGTGGCCTCGCCGAACGAGGGTGCCATTGACTGGTTGCTCGCCTGTCCGCAGAAAGACTTCTTCGTGGCCATTGACTCTGAGTCGACCGATACGCTGTGAAGTACATGGTGGAGGCCAATGTCCTCAGCGAGCCGACGAAGCCGGTGCCCGATGCGCGGGTAGTGGCGTGGCTTCGCGCTAATGAGCGGGAACTCGCGGTCGATCCGGTGATTCTCGGGGAACTCCGCGTCGGGATCCTTATCCTTCCCCTGGGGAAACGGCGCACGGCGCTGGAACGCTGGTTCGACGCGGGGGGCGGGCGTCTGCATTGTCTTCAGTGGGACGCGGATATGGGGCTGAGATGGGCGGAACTCCTGGCCAACCTTCGCTCCAACGGGAAGGCTATGCCGGTAAAGGACAGCCTGATTGCGACAACTGCTCTTGTCCACGGTCTGGTTATCGCTACGCGAAATCGTGCTGATTTCGTGAACGCTGGTGTGCGGATCGTTGATCCGTTCGCTGATTGAGTCCGACCTGCAATTCCGGCGCACGAGTTCGCGGGGCGCGGGTACTTACTGGCTCGAAGTTCATTGACCGAAGAGTCGCACTATTGCGGCACCGAGGTCTTTGATTCCCGTGGCGGTGATCGGCGGGCCTTTCGACACGAAGAGGACTCCGGGGACGGCTGCGGGATCGACGCAGTGGTCCCCGAGCCAGGCGTCTGTATTCGTGTCAAACACGTGGTCGGGGACTTCCCCCAAGCCAGTTGACCAGGAGGCCCGGTAGCCTTCTGCGTAGCCAACTGTCAGCGTCGGGGCGGTTGCGCGGTTGGCTGCGCTGGGGTGCTGGATGCCTACTGCTGTGATGGCCGGTTTGCCGGTTTCCGGATCTTTTAGCTCCATGAGGCGACGGCTCAACTCGGGGGCTTCTTTTGGGTCGGTGAGGTAGAGGCCGTTCAGGCCGAGGGCCCAGGCCCGGGTTCGCTGCCAGTCGATTTGGGCCTCACGTGTGCCCTCCCTCCTGGTGGTGAGCAGGCCTTCCTGACGGAGCCAGGCGTTCAGGTTCACCGCCCTGTCAAACGACGTGAAGCCGTGGTCGGACATGACGATGATTCGGGCGGCTGGTTCGCGGCGGCGGGCATCCGCGATAGCCGAATCCACACCCTGGTAGTACTCCAGGAGTTTGGCTTCGTTTTTGCCCCAGAGGATGTGGGAGTTTTGGTCCACCGAGGAGAAGTAGAAGAAGAGCAGGCCGCCTTTGTAGCGGTCGAGTGCGGCGGTGAGCAGGCGGCGCTCGGTGTTCAGAATATCGGCCGTGTGGGCGAGGAATTCGGGGAGCGTGAAGGCTCCGTTGCGCAGGGCGGTGGTGTCCTGCGGGATGCCGACTGTCGGGTAGCGCCCGATGGCTTTGGAATAGTCTGGCGCGAGGCTGGCGGGGTGCGCGATGGGGAGAGCCGGGTCCATCGGATCTATATTGATGGGCGTTACGTAGATGGCGACTGCGGGGTGGAGTTGCCTGGCAAAGATACGGACCATGCCACGGGTAGTGGCGAGGTACGGCACCAGCGGGAATTCGACGGGCAGCCAGGCAGACCACTCGCCTTCGTTGAGCAGGATGGTTTGGTTGCCGAGCTGGAAGCGGGCAACCGGGTGGTCGGCATCAATGTCGATGCGAAGTTTGGCAGTGGTGGGGGCGTGGTCACGTCGAAGCGTATTTGCAGGACCCTGGAGTTCTACTTCGCCGGCGTGGTCGATCAGCGTGTAGGTCCCTTGGGTTCCCCGAAGGTCGGGGGTACCCATTCCGGCCAGTTGCTCGCCGAACTTTGAGGGCGGGAAGTTGGCGGGCATGTGGAGGATCGAAACCGGGATGTCCCGTTCGGCAAGTTGTTCCCAAAAGGGTTGACCTTTGCGCATAAGTTCCACGCCACCTGGCCGGAGGGGGAGTTCCCAGGGGCCGAGGGGAAAAACAAGGCGCGACGGGGTGGTACGGCTGATGGACAGGTAGGGTTCGTGAGTCGCCGAATCCCGGTGGACAAAGTCGAAGATGCCGTGTTCGGCAGGGTCCAGCCCGGTGATAAAGGACGACCATGCGACCGGGCTTTGGGGTGGGTCGGTGGTGGCCAGACGGGAGAAGGTGCCTTCCTGACGAAGCTGGTTGAGCGCGGGCAAGTCGGCCCAGTGGCGCTCCACAAAGGCGGGGTCCATGCCGTCGACTCCAAAGACGATGACTTTGGTGGTGGAGTGCGGCCCGCAGGCCTGGAGCAGGCAGAAAGCCAGGACGGGCAGGAGGTAGCGCTTCACAGGAGTGATTTGCCCTCCATCCAGGCAGGCGGGTCAATGCCGAAGAGACGCAGGGCGGTGGGGGCGAGGTCTTCGATGCCCGGGTCCGTGGCTTGGAGAGGAAGGTTGGAGAAGAGGACACCGGGAACCAGCGAGGGGTCAACGCAATGGTCACCGCACCAGTGCTTTTCGTTGTCAGCGAAGACTGCGGTGGAGGTTTTTCCGACAGCCGCATCCCAGCCCGCGCGATAGCCATCCGCATAGCCGATGATCAGGTCTGGCGCTGCACCAAGGTAGGGGCCGTTGTAGAGCGCAGCGGCGGGGTATGCGTTGGCTATGGCCAGGCGCTCCGCGTCGTGCAGGCCGCGGAGCCGGGTGGCCAGTTCTTCGGTGAGAGCGGCGCGGGCGGCTTCCGGAACGATGCCCTGCGATTCCCTGCCCTGCAGGTTGAGATAGATTCCGGCGAGACCGAACGTGTAGGCGCGGGTTCGGGACCAGTCGATATCGGCGAGGTATTCGGTGCTGCCGTCAGCGCCGGCATTCAGGGACAGATAGCCGTTTTCGAGGAGCCAGGTATTGAGGTTCACGCCCCTTCGGAAGGCAGTGAAGCCATGATCGCTCAGCACGAAAAGCGCCGTGCCGGCGTCGGCGTAGCCAAGAGTCTGCCCCAGGATGCGGTCCATATCTTCGTAGAGCGGTTCGATGACCTCGGGTTGATGAAAACACATGTGCTGGACGCGGTCGGTGGTATCGAAAACACAGGCGGTGACACCTCGGGGTGCATGGTCCAGCGCCGAAAAGAACATGGCTTCGCGTTCTTTCTGGATCAGGCGGGCCTGTTCGAGGAACGCGGCCTGGTCGATGGCACCTTCATTGAGAGCCCAGGTGTCTTCGGCCATGCCGAGGGTTGCGAAGGCCCCCACGAGCTTGGCCAGGTAGATGGCGTACCAGCGGGGGTGGCTAATGGGCATGGCCGGGTTATCGGGATCGATCTGCACGGGCGTGCAGTAAAGCGAGAAATCCGGCTTCGTGGTCAGCAGGAATCGAGCGATACCTGGGGCAGAAGCAAACCGCAGGTGGACCCAGTCGGTATAGACGCCTTCCGGCAGGGGGATTCGCTGGTTCTGGATGTGGAGGACGCCGTCGCGGATCGTAAACGGGAGGGTCTCGCCTTCGGGACCTTCGAGGGTGCCGACCGGTTGCGTGAAACGGGAGAAGGTGCCTTGTGAGCCGCGCAGGTCGGGGGTACACATGGCGGAGAGAAGACGACCGTTGAATTCCTCCGGGGGGAACGTGATGGGGACTCGCAGGATGGTGCTGGTGACGCCTTCGCGCCCGAGGATCTTCCAGAACGGCTCGCTGCGGCGGCGCAACTCGATGGATTTCTTCGTTACGCGGGCGGAGGATAGTTCGGGGACGTAGGTCCGGAGATCGCGAGAGAGAAAGTCGAAGATGTTGTGGCGCCCGGGGTTCACGCCGGTGGCAAAGGTGGACCAGGCGACGGGGGAGAGCGCAGGAAAGGTTGTCCGGAGGCGGGTGTACGAGCCTGCGGCCCGGAGCTTCGAGAAGTTCGGCAGGCGACCTTCGGCCATGAGGCGTTCCGTGATCCGGGGGTCGAGGCCGTCGAAACCCAGAAAGATGGCGCGCCGAACGCTGCCTTTTCTGCGGCGGAGCAGATTTCGCAGAAAGCGGATGGGCCAGAGGAAGAGCGATACGATACCGACCAGGATGGAAAGGGCGAGGGTCAGGAAAGACCCCAGAAAGGCAAACCCGGCCCCGGGGCCAATATACGCGGGGATGGGGTCCGGGACCAGAGGCATGTTGCAGTTCCAATGATATTCTTGTGGCCGCTATGAAACTTTTCTGTTTGACGCTGCTTGTTGCCTCGGGAGCGTTTGCCGCGAGTGCGGATTACTACCCGACAAAGGCGTGGCGCGAGTCCACCCCGGAGGAGCAGGGCCTCGATTCGAAGGTTCTGGCAGGCATGGTGGATGGCATCATGCAGAAGCACCTGAACGTCCACAGCATCACGGTGATTCGCCATGGCAATGTGGTGCTGGATACGTATTTCTATCCGTACCGCCCGACGGCGACGCACGATGTGGCTTCGGTTTCGAAGAGCATCACCGCTGCCAT
>RGPS01000306.1 GCA_010084195.1 Terriglobia bacterium | reverse complement strand
GGTGGTGTCGATCTGGACGAGGGCCTGGAAGTGGCGCATGGCTTCATCGTTGATGGCGGGCCAGTTGGGGGCTTTGGTTTGGGCGTGGGCGGTGGTGGTGGCGAGCAGGGTGAGGGCGAAGACCAGGTGGGCGCGGGATGGCATGGGGATAGTTTAGCGGTTTGGGGAATTGAGGAGTTAGGATTCCGCAGTCCGCGGAATTAGGGTATAACGGTTATATCGCCGATGCGTTGTCAATTCGACTCCCGGAAGAATCTGGATGTTCAGAAGAAGCATGGAATCAGTCTGGATGAATCGACGGAGATCTTTGATCAGGCGTACCTGGTTGACAGAAAGAGCGATGACCCGGAGCAGTTTCGTGCGATCGGATGGGCGCGCGGCCGGTTGTGCTCTGTGATCTTCGAGATCAGGCGGGATTCAGCGGGTGAGTACTACCATCTGGTGACTGCGTGGAAGGCTAGTAAACAAGAGGAGCAGGCGTATGGCGATCAAATCTAAAGCGAAACCGACAGCCGACGAGATTGCGGAAATGGCAACAAGGGGCGAGGACGTGTCCCGGTTCTTCACGAATCAGTTTACGGTGGTTCGGCCAGTTAAGCGGGTCAACGTGGACCTGACGCAGGGAATGCTGCGGGAACTTGATGAACGCGCCGTGCATTTGAACGTGAGTCGGCAGGCGGTGATTAAGACACTGTTGCGACAGGCTCTGGACAGTTCAGGCGGACGGGGGCTGAAGCGGTAGCCGTGGGTCTTGCAGAGTTCGGCTAACCAGGGGCCTCTTTGTTTCAGGGTTTCTTCGGCGGTGCCTTCGGGCATCAGGATTACGTTTTGGGGTGGGGCTTTCAGGGTATCGATGATTTGTTGGGCTTCGGTCAGGTCGGACTCTTCGGCTATGACGAACTTCAGTTGGTAAGGGTAGTTGGTCGTCAGGTGGCGGAGGGTTTCGGGGTTGAGGCGTAGGCGTTCGTGCTGGTTTCGGAACGGGCCGTCGGGGGTCGAGTTGGCGAGCTTGGGGCTGATGCTCATGAGGTCGCATTCGCCCCCTTCTTCGACAAAAGCGGCGGTGACTGTCCCGGCGGTCTCGAAGGTGATGTGTTTGCCTTGTTCCCTGTAACGCTTTGAGAGTTCGACGATGCCGGGGGCAATAAGAGGTTCGCCTCCGGTGATGACTACGTGGTTTGCTGCTTTGTATTGGTCGGTTTTGGTGACGATTTCGTCGAGGGTGAAGTCCTCTCCCACTGGGTTCCAGGAGGTGTAGGGGGTGTCGCACCAGGAGCAGCGGAGGTTGCAGCCGGTGGTGCGGACGAAGATCGACGGGACTCCGATGAGCGAGCCTTCTCCCTGGACCGAGTAGAAAATTTCCGAAATACGCATGGCTAGGCTGTGGGGTCGACCACGCCCGCTTCGCGGAAGCCTCGGGCTCTCAGGATGCAGGAGTCGCACTGACCGCAGGGGTGGCCGGTGGTGAGGTCAGGGTCGTAGCAGCTGTGGGTGATGCCGAAGGGAACGTTGAGCTCCGCTCCGAGGCGGACGATGTCGGCTTTGGAGAGCTTCAGGAGGGGGGTGTGGATCTTGACCTTCGTGCGGCCTTCGACTCCGGTTTTAGTGGCGAGGTTGGCCATGGTCTGGAACGCTTCGATGAACTCGGGACGGCAGTCGGGGTAGCCGGAATAGTCGAGGGCGTTGACGCCGATGACGATGGCGTCGGCTTCGAGGACTTCGGCCCAGGCGAGGGCAAAAGACAGGAAGATCGTGTTGCGCGCGGGGACGTAGGTGACGGGGATGTCGGCCGACATGGCGGCTTCGTCGCGGCCCTTGGGGACGTCGATGTCGTCAGTGAGGGCGGAGTGGCCGAAGACGCGGAGGTCGATTTTGGCGGTGCGGTGGGCGGCGGCTCCGAGGGCTTCGGCGATGCGGGTGGCAGCGGAGAGTTCGACGCGGTGGCGCTGGCCGTAGTCGAAGGAGAGGGCGTAGACTTCAAAGCCCTGTTGACGGGCCCAGGCGAGGCAGGTGGCGGAGTCGAGGCCTCCGCTGAGCAGGCAGACTGCTTTCATGGTCATGTTCCGGAATCGTAGAATCGTTAGATCGAACCTTTGAACGCAATCTTCGCGCCGCGGCTCCGAAATCTTATGGTCGCAGGTCTGTTACTGGTGGTGGCCTTTTGGGCCTTGAACTCGCGGGCTTACGACGGGTATTTTCAGGATGACGAGCTGGATAACATCTCGTGGGCACCGAATGTGCGATTGGGGGCTTTTGCCCTGGATGTGGTGAAGCCGGTGTTTGACAGCAGCAACTTCCGTCCGGTGGGGCATGGGTACTTTATGGCGATGGCGCGGGGGGTCGGGCTGGATTTTCCGCCGTACATGACGCCGCTTTTTGTGGCGCATCTGCTGAACGGGCTGCTGCTGTTTTTGATTCTGCGGCGGCTGGGGATTGGTGCGTGGGCGGCAATGGGCGGGACCGCGTTTTTTGTGCTGAGCGGGTCGGCCATGGATGCGTACTGGAAACCGATGTACGTGTTTGATCTGTTTTGTACGACTTTCTGTTTACTGACTGTTTTGCTGTGGGCGCAGCGGCGGTGGGTGCTGAGTTTTGTGGCGTATTGGCTGGCGTATAAGGCGAAGGAACTGGCGGTGATGCTGCCGTTTGTGCTGCTGGCGTGGGAGTGGTGGTTCGGAGATGCGAGGGAGGGGCGGAAGAGATTTCTGCGACTGGCGCCATTCTTTGTGGCTTCGCTGTCGTTTGGGGTCCAGGGGATTTTGCTGAATCCGAATAAGGACAACGAGTACACTTTTCGGTTTAGCTTCGAGGCTTTGCGGAAGACCGTGCCGTTCTATGCGGGGCGGTTCCTGCTGTTGCCTCTGAGTGGGCTGCTGCTGGCGCCTTTGGCTTTGGTTCGGGACAAGCGTGTTTGGTTTGGGCTGACGGGGACGGTATCGTTTGTGTTTACGCTGCTGTTTCTGCCGGGGCGGTTGTATGAGGCGTATGCGTATCTGCCACTGGCATGCGCAAGTATCGCCCTGGCGGCTGCAGCTTCGAAAGTAAACCCGGTTTGGGGTGCCGTGGCTCTGGTGGCGTGGTTGCCCTGGAACGTTAAACAACTACGGGCGGAGCAGGTAGAGAAGCTGCGACGGGACGATATTGCGTATGCGTTTGTGAGTCGGCTGGAACGATGGGTTGAGGCGCACCCGGGCTTGAAGACGATGGTATATGAGGGGGCTCCGGGCGAGTATCACGACTGGGGGATCACCGCAGCGTGGAATCTGGCGCATCACACGGTGGGGCTGAACGCGCTGTTCCTTGACAGCGACGCAGCGCGTAAAGCGTTGCAAACAGAGACCGTGGCCTACGCGACGTGGAACCGCGAGGCAAGACTGCTGGTGGTTCAGATACACTCACCTGAAGCGCCTAAATGAAAATTCCAAAACTACGATGGATCCTGGCGGCGATGCTGTTCTTCGCCACCGCTGTGAACTATGCCGACCGGCAAGCACTGGCAGTTGTCTCTGATCGAATTCGCGCGCAGTTCGCGATGACGGAGATTGATTACTCGCGGATTCTGGCGGGGTTCTTTCTGGCGTACGCGATTATGTACGCGGGGTCGGGCTACATTGTGGATCGACTGGGGACGAAGAAGAGTTTCTCGCTGTTCATCGGGCTCTGGTCTCTGGCTGCGATGCTGCATGCGTTCGCGACGGGAGTGTGGTCGTTTGGGATTTGCCGATTCCTGCTGGGCTTGGGTGAGCCGGGGAACTGGCCGGCGGCGACGAAGGCCATATCGGAGTGGTTCGCGCCACGGCAGCGAGCCCTGGGGGTGGGAATCTTCAATGCGGGGTCGTCCGTGGGTTCGGCGCTGTCGCCTCCCTTGATCTCCTGGCTGACGCTGCAATACGGGTGGCAATTCGCGTTCATTGCGGTGGCGGCGGTCGGGTTCGTGTGGCTGGCGGTGTGGTGGGTGCTCTACGATACTCCGCACAAGAACAAGTGGCTCTCGCAGAAAGAGTACGACGAAATTAAGCACGAGATTCCGGCTGAAGAAGCGGTGAAGCACGAGGATCGGCCGAAGGTGGATTGGGGGCGGGTGGTGCGGACTCGCGAGGCTCGGGCGCTTTGCCTGGCGCGAACCTTTACCGACCCGGTGATCTACTTCGTGATTTTCTGGCTGCCGGCATATCTGGTGAAAGAACGGCATTTTGATCAGAAGGAAATCGGGCAGTATTCGTGGGTACCGTTCGTGTTCGGCGGGATTGCGTACATGCTGGGCGGGTACCTTTCGGGGATGTTGATGAAGAGGGGCTGGGCGCTGCCGAAGGCGCGGAAGCGGATTATGTTGCTGGGGGCTCTGTGTCTACCGGTGGCGATTTGTGCTCCATTTGCCCCGTCTGCGGCGTTGGCGATTGCAGCGATTTGTTTCATCACGTTTGGGCATGGGTTCTGGACGGCGAACCTGCAGACTCTGCCGGCGGATTTGTTCCCTGGGCATGAAGTGGGCACGGTGGCGGGCTTTTCGGGCATGGGCGGCGCGATTGG
>RGPS01000305.1 GCA_010084195.1 Terriglobia bacterium | reverse complement strand
GGGCTTCGAGGCGCATGCCCGCTGCTTCCGTGAGGAGTTCGAGGGCCCCGGTTACCAGTTCGCCCGTGGCAATGAACACTGCGCTGACAGAGCCACGAACACTGACCGGGAAGAGGTGGCATTTGGTCTCGGGGCCGAAGGTGGCGGAGAGCGACTCGCCGAGTTCGGACGGGGAGGCGATGGCAGTGATGGGGTCTGTGGTTTCGACGACCGCGTTGATGGCGGCAGCATCGTCGAGGGCTATGGCTGGCGGGAGATTTTCCAGTTCCGGGTTGCGGGCGGCCAGAGGCCTGGCTTCGGCAGCTTCAATAACAAGGATGGCTGCTGATTTTGCCCACGGAGAGGTGGCTTCGACAAGGAGCTTCAGGACGCCGGCGTGGGAAGGGACCTGTCGGAGGCGGCGCAGGGTCTGGTTCAGGCTGTCACTGACGGAGCGGCGGGTTCGTTCGAGGGTTTCTTCGCGGGTCTGCGTTTTGGCGGCTTCGGTGCGGTCGTCGCCCAGGCGGCGTTCTTCGGTGACAGCCGCAGTGACGGCCTCACTTAGCTGAGCGTCGACGGCAGAGGTCAGATCAGCCAGTAACGCGGCGTGGTGTTGGTCGGCAATACCCCGCCATTTGGAGGCAGGCTTTGAGTCAGAAACGATACGCCCAGGGCCTTCTTGCATTCTCTTCCATGGTAGTCGAAAACGATAGAAACGGAAAGCTTTAGGGGTAAGGCAGGTTGGGCGGTTTAGAAATCGGAGTTCTCCATTGGGCTATTCCGATCTGCAACCGTGACCCAAAGCGAGTGTTGCGGCTGGAAGGCAGCGATTTTGAAGCTAGAATGAACTCACCACTATGCCAGCCTTGTACTCAGATACAATTCGAAACTTCACAGAGAAGCCTGCAAAGGAACTGCTGGGGATACTTGTCAGTGGCTTGGCGCAAGAGGGGTTTGATACAAACGTGCAGACTACCTTCTCGTGGCAACAGGAAATAGGCGAACTGCATGGCGCGTTGACCGCGCTTGTAAATGTTCGGCCCTGTGCCAACGAATGGACAGTTTTGTTCGAATACGTTCTGCCCATTATCGGACAGCGTCTGGACTGTGTCATTTTGGCTGGCGACGTAGTCGTTGTAATCGAGTATAAGGGTGGTCATTCTGCCACCGCTCGCGCGGCGCTCCAGCAGGCACAAGACTATGCATTAAATCTCAATGACTTTCACGAGCAATCGCGGGGGCGAGTTGTGCTTGCAATCGCAGTAGGCGACTTCAAGAGCCATGTTGAACTGGATCCAAAAGACTTCGCACAAGGTGCAGCTGTTCCTGCGTCACAGCTTGCGGCGACAATCAATCTTGCTTTTCTCAACTGGGGAAACCGGCTGCCCAAGATCGAGGTTGAACTTTGGATTAGGTCCCGGTATTTTCCGGTCCCAACTATTATTCAGGCCGCCTCCGCCATCTTTGGGGATCATGATGTTCGCGAGATAGCGAATTCACGAGCCGGAGCGGAGAACCTTGAGGCCACGCAGATTGCGGTGGCCGCTGCCGTCCGGGATGCTCGTATGCGGGGTATCAAGAAGCTTGTTCTCATAACCGGCGTGCCCGGTGCAGGAAAGACACTGGCTGGATTAAATGTGGTCCAGCGGTTGTCCCTGGAATTGGACCCGCACACGGAACATGCGTCATTTCTTTCGGGGAATGGTCCCCTCGTAAAAGTCCTACAGGCCGCGCTGCTCCAAAATGCACGCAGACAGCCGCGGGGTGCAGCCAGATCGATACGGTCAAGGATTAGGGAAATACACAGATTTGTTCGAGATAGTTACCATGGAACGCAGCCACCGTCGGACAGGCTGGTCGTGTTTGATGAGGCACAACGTGCGTGGACAGCTGCCAAGAATGAAAAGAAGTTCGGAATTCCGCTTTCCGAACCTGACATGCTATTGGATGTCATGGCTCGCCATTCTGGCTGGGCTGTCGTAATCGGACTTGTGGGCGGAGGGCAGGAGATCCATGCAGGCGAAGCAGGTTTGGCCGCTTGGGGGGATGCACTGGCCGAACGCGCAGACTGGGAGATCATCACCTCGCCCGAAGCACTGGACGGGGGCCATTCCGTTGCAGGATCGCGACTTTTTCGAGGTACGATCCCTCCTAATTTGTGCCTGGTCCGAGAGTCGGACCTTCACCTTGCGGTACCTCGACGATCTTTTGAGTCCGAAGAATCTGCGGCGTGGGTAAATGCTGTGTTGGCGGGACAACCCGACGCTGCTGCGGTGATCGCCGCGGGGGGCTTGCCAATCTGGTTGACGAGAGACCTCACTTCCGCCCGCGCCTGGATGCGCACTCTGGCCAGAGGGTACAGAAGGGCTGGCCTCGTGGCAAGCTCCGGGGCAATGAGGCTGCGTTCGGAGGGGGTGGAAGTCCCTTCTTTCGACTTTCTTCGTGGGATCGACTACGTGAAATGGTTTTTGGCGCCATCCGGCGATTACCGATCGTCCAATCAGCTTGAGGTGGCGCTCAGTGAGTTCGAGATGCAAGGCCTTGAACTTGATCTGGTGGGTCTCATTTGGGGAGGAGACCTCGCATTCACCGATGAAACAGTGACTCCAAGGAAATTACGGGGTCTGAAGTGGGTAGCAGTTTCGGGTGGCGGTGATCCTCAGGCATCGGCTGATGATCCGCAGATCCGCGTTAACAACAAGTACCGCGTCCTTATGACTCGCTTTCGCAAAGGCATGGTTGTGGTCATTCCTAAAGGCCGGGACGACGATCCAACCTATTTGACCGGCGATTTCGACAAGGTATTTGAATATCTTCGAAGGTGCGGGCTGTTGCCCCTCCCCATGGAGGGTGAAACCGTGGACGAGAGATCATTGATGCATGGCTCTGAATAAACTTGCGGGAACGGTAGCGGCGATTACGGGTGGTACGAGAGGAATTGGGCGGGCGATTGCGGAACGGTTGCTGGATGAGGGGGTGCGGGTGGCGATCTGCGGGACTACCCGCGAGTCGGTGGACCGGGCGCTGGAAGACCTGGCTGGGCGGGGCGAATTGTTGGGTGAAGTGGCTGACGTTTCGAAGCTGGAGGATGTGCAGCGGTTTGTTGCGGCGACGATGGCGGGGTTCGGGCGGATCGATGCCTTCATTAACAATGCTGGTGTGGGGATGTTTCGGGCGGCGGGCGACCTGACGCCGGAGGAGTGGCATCGCATGATTGGTGTGAATCTGACAGGAACGTACTATTGTTGCCACGAGATTCTGCCGATATTCAGGCAGCAGGGAAGTGGCGACATTGTGAATATCAGTTCCCTGGCAGGCAAGAACCCTTTTGCCGGCGGGTCGGGTTACAACGCTTCGAAGTTTGGGCTGAACGGGTTCTCCGAGGCGATGATGCTGGATCACAGGAACGACGGCGTGCGGGTTTCTTACGTGATGCCGGGCAGTGTTGCCACTGAATTCGGAGGCCATGGGGCAGACGTGGGCGCGGATTGGAAGATTGCGCCGGAGGATGTTGCGGATGTTGTGCAGATGTTGCTGGAGATGCCGCGACGAACGACCGTTAGCCGGGTGGAAATCAGGCCTTCAAGACCTGCGCGGAAAAGCTGACGAGGTTCGCTGGATCATTCCGGTCGGGCCATCGACGGCAAAAGGGAGAACATACTCCCGCAGAGCACGGAGGGGGACAGGACAGAATGGTCCGGCTGAGTAGAACATTGGACCCGCTATTGACGGGGCAGGAAGCCGACAGGCTTCATCGGGATTTGAGAAGAAGGATCGTCGGCCAGGAGGCAGCCGTCGAACAGATCGTCAACATCTACCAGATGTATTTGGCCGGGATGACCAGTCCGGGGCGTCCGGTGGGGAACTTTTTGTTTCTGGGGCCGACGGGGACAGGGAAGACGAGGCTGGTGGAGGCAACGGCGGAATCGCTGACGGGAGATCCGCGGGCGGTCATTAAGGTGGACTGTGCGGAGTTTCAGCACAGCCATGAAATCGCCAAGCTGATCGGCTCGCCGCCTGGGTACCTGGGGCATCGGGAAACACACCCGATGTTGTCTCAGGAAGTGCTGAATCAGTACCATTCGGACCGTTTTCGGATGAGCTTTGTGTTGTTCGACGAGATTGAGAAAGCCAGCGATGCGTTGTGGAATCTGCTGTTGGGGATTCTGGACAAAGCGACTCTGACGCTGGGCGACAACCGGCGGGTGGATTTTTCACGGACGCTGATCTTTATGACCAGCAATCTGGGGGCATCGGAGATGGGGTCCATGCTGCGTCCGGAACTGGGTTTTGGGTGCCGCGAGGTGGAGCGACAGCGTGATGCCGGGGTGGTGGACGAAAAGCTGAATGAGCGGGTTGCCCGGGCCGGGGTAGAGGCTGCGCGACGTAAGTTCACGCCGGAGTTCATGAATCGGCTGGACAAAATTGTAGTCTTTCGGGCGCTGGGGACGGAAGAGTTGCGGCAGATCCTGGACATTGAATTGACGCTGGTGCAGCGTCGCGTCCTGCAATCTGCGGCGGGGATTCCGTTCATCCTGAACATTAATGAGGC
>RGPS01000304.1 GCA_010084195.1 Terriglobia bacterium | reverse complement strand
GTTTGAGGCTGGTTAGCGTGGTGCAGTCAACGGCGAGGAGGGGGAGCGCGGTGAGGAGGGTGACGAAGAGTTTCACAGATGGTTATGGTATCGAAGTTTGCGTGACGGACGCGTGATACCATCCGCCCCATGAGGGTCAGGCTATGAGTGTGCGGGGGGGGCTGGTGACTCGTGCGGAGTTTCTGAAGACGCTGGGGCTTGCGTCGTTTGTCGGCGGTGCGGGTGCGCAGGGTAAGTCGGCTCCGAACGTCGTGTTCATTGCGGTGGATGACCTTCGGCCTGAGCTGGGGATTTACGGGGCGGGGCATGTCCATAGTCCACGGATTGATGCTTTGGGGCGGAGCGGTACGGTGTTCAGGCACGCCTATTGCCAGCAGGCGGTTTGCAATCCTTCGCGGGCGAGCATCATGACCGGGCTTCGGCCGGACACGCTGAAGGTGTGGAATCTGCAGACGGATTTTCGCAAGACGACGCCGGAGGCCGTGACGGTGACGCAGGCGTTTATGGCGGGCGGGTATCACGCGGTCAACATCGGCAAGATCTTTCACAATGTGCTGCCGGATGCGGCGTCGTGGAGTGAGCCCGACATGCATCTGGAGGGCTTTCCGTTTGATCCGGATGCGGTTTATCGCAGCGATGAGGACACGGTATGGATCGAGCACCGCAAGGAGCAGATTACAGCTGCAGGCAATCAGAAGCGGTTTATCGACGAGCTGGGCCAGTGGTATATGAAGAGTTCAGCGACCGAGAGTCCGGATGTGCCGGATAACGCCTATTACGATGGTGCGCAGACGGACGCGGCGATTGCGAAACTGGGGGAGCTAAAGGCACGGAAGCAGCCGTTCTTCTTTGGCGTTGGTTACTATCGTCCGCACCTTCCGTTCAATGCCCCGAAGAAGTATTGGGATCTGTACGACCGTGCGGCGATTCCGCTTTCGCCCAATCCGTTTCTGCCCAAAGATGCGCCTCCGATGGCTGCGAATATGAACCGGGAACTGCGGGGCTATTGGGATTTTTCCGGTGCGCCTATGCCTCACCAGGGGACGGTGACGGAAGCCGAGGCCCGGAGGCTTCGTCACGGGTATTTTGCATCGGTGAGTTACGTGGATGCGCAGGTTGGCAGGCTGCTGGATGAACTGGACCGGCTACAAATTGCGGACAATACGATTGTGGTGCTGTGGGGCGACCATGGGTGGAAGCTGGGTGACCACAATGGCTGGGGCAAGATGACGAATTACGAGGTAGATACCCGTGTGCCTCTGATTATTCGTGCGCCCGGGATGCGAGGTGGGCAGGTTTGTCAGCGCCTGGTGGAACTGGTGGATGTTTATCCGACGCTGTGTGAGCTGGCGGGGCTTGCCCGGCGACCGGAACTGGAGGGCAAGAGCCTGGTGCCATTGCTGCGGGACCCGAAGCGGCGCTGGAAGCTGGCGGTGTTCAGTCAGTTCCTGCGGGACGGTATCTGGGTGGCTCCTGATGGGGTGGAGTACATGGGCTACAGCATTCGGACGGAGCGTTATCGCTATGTGGAATGGTTCCGTTGGAAGGATCGGGAAAAGGTGGCTAGCGAGCTGTATGACCTGCGTGCGGATCCGCTGGAGAACGTGAACCTTCGTGAGGCTCAGGCTTTGCAGGCACAGCTTGCGGCGCAATTGCACGCAGGTTGGCGAGCGGCGGGTCGGGGGCTTTAGACGAAGGGGTCCCAGACGAGGCGGAGGTCGAGGGTGAAGCCTGCTACCGGGCCTTCGCCGGAGATGGTGTCGATTTCCGACAGGAGTTCGGGTTTTTGGTTGGGGCGGAAGACTTCGACGGAGCGTGCCTGGGGATCAATGAGCCAGCCCAGTTGCGCGCCATTGTCCAGGTATTCGTGCATCTTTTGGCGCAGGGCGGGCAGGCGGTCTGTTTTCGAGCGCAGTTCAATGACGAAGGCGGGGCAGAGATGCCAGTAGGTATCGCGGCTGGCGAGGGGGAGTTGGCGGACCAGGTGCTTCGGGGTCCAGGAAGCATCCGGAGAACGACGGGCTCCGCTGGGAAGGACGTAGCCACCCGATGAGTCGATGACAAAGCCACGTCCGTCGGCGGTTGCCCAACGATCCAGTTGCCCGAGAATATCCCGATTCTGGAGGCTTGTGGTGGAAAAGTTTGGGGGCATGACGATGAGTTCTCCCTCGGCAGTCATCTCAAAGAGCAGGTCAGGGTGTTCCGCGCAGAAATCCGCGAACTGCTGATCGGTCATGGGCGGAACGGTGAGGGTTGCGGGGAGCCACGCCTCGTCAATCAGGAACGCCATGATGGTAGTTTAGCGCCAAACGCTACCATGGGTGCGTGATTCGGCTTTTTAGTCTTTGGCTGGTTTTTGCGGCGGTGAGTTTCCCGCAGCAGACCCCTACGGCGCAGCGCCTCATCGAGCGCGCGGTTGAGATTCATAAAGCGGAGGCCAACGTGAAGTTCACCTGGAGGGAAGAGCAGGAGCAGGTTCACTCCGATGGCAAGGGTGGGTGGCAGCCCGTCTTCAAGAGATCTTTCGATGTCATCATGCTGCAAGGAGACACGTACAAGAAGTTGGTGTTGCTGGACGGCAAGCCTTTGAATGCGAAGACTCAGAAGAAAGTGGACGCGGATCTGGCGAAGACTCGTGAAGAGCGGAAGAAGCAGCAGAAAAGCAGTGTTCTTCGGAAGCGGTTGTCGGTAGGGGATACCGAACAACTGCTGAAGCTGTTTGATAACAAGCTGGCGGGTGAGGAAGTGGTGGAAGGTCGGGCAACCTGGAAGGTGGAGTCGGAGCCGAAGGTTGGGATTACGGCTGTGACACCCGCAGAAAAATCCGCGATGAGTTCACGGCGCACCACGTGGTTCGACAAGGAGGCCGGCGTGCCGGTGAAGCGTATCGACCTGACGATTCGAGTGAACGATGGTTTCCAGCCAGGGACAGAAGTGGCGATGACGTATGCCCCCCTTCGGGAGCAATGGCTGATGACATCGCTGATAGCGCGCTTTGACGTCAAGTTTGCCAAGGTAGTTCGCGTTCGGGGCGAAGATCGCCACCAGATGCTGGACTACAAAAGGTTTGAGGTAGAGAGCAGCCTGAAGCCGGAATAACTACTTCGCGACGGGCAGCCAGACGGAGCTGGGTTCCGTCTGGGTGTGGTAGATAGACATGGTGGCAGCGCTGTAGTCTTCCGGTTTTGCGAAGAAGATATTCGGGACGTAGGTCTGCGGATTGCGGTCGTAGAGCGGGAACCAACTAGACTGGATCTGCACCATAATGCGGTGTCCGGGCAGGAAGGTGTGGTTCACGGTGGGCAGCACGAACTTATAGCGCTGGGGCTTATTGGCCGGGATAGCGGCGGGGTGTTCGAAGCTTTCGCGGTAGCGACCGCGGAAGATATCCATGGAGATGGACAGCTGGTAACCGCTCATCTCGGGATTGCTGGGAACTTCGTCGGGATAAACGTCGATGAGCTTCACGACCCAGTCCGCGTCGGTGCCGGTGGTGGCGGCGAAGAGGTCGGCCAACGGGGCTCCGGCGAGCTTGACGGGAGCGGTCAGGACGGGTGTTTGGTAGACGAGGACGTCGGGGCGGTCGGCGACGGCACGCTGGTCACTGACGAGCCAGGTGCGCCAGCGCTCGCCATCTGAGAAGCGGATGGGACGGGGCAGGTAGGGGACGGGTTTGGCGGGGTCGGAGACGTAGGCGTCTGTGGCCTTTGCCGATTCGGTTGGAGCATTGAAACCGAGGCTGAAGCCGGCCTGGAGATAGAGTGGCCTCATTGGCGCGGCGCACTTTTCGCAGGCGGCGGGCCAGGTCTTGAGGCGATCCCAGTGGTTTTCGCCGGTGTTGTAGATGAAGACTGGTGGCGTATCGGCTTTGGGGGCGCCGGCTTTCAGGTGCTGGTCGAAGAAGGGCTTGAGGACTTCACGGCGGAATTCAAGGGCGGTATCGCCTCTCCACTTGAGAGGCCCCAGAGAGCTGCCATCATAGTTGACCTGGCTGTGTCGCCAGGGGCCCATCACGAGGTAGTTCTGGTCGGCCTGGCCTTTGTCCTTGAGGGCTAGCCAGCTTTGGATGGCCCCCCACATGTCTTCCTGGTCCCACAGGCCCTGAACCCACATGGTGGGGACACCGGAAGGTTTCGCGGCGACGAGTTTGTCGAGGGCCTGACCTTGCCAGAAGAAGTCGTAGGCGGGGTGTTCTTCCCACTTCTGGACCCAGGGGAGCTGGTCGAGGCCGTGGAGTCTGGCGAAGGCACCGGCGGAACCGGCGCGGCGGAATTCTTCGTAATCGTCACGTGTTGCGCGGACCACTTCTTCGCCTTCGCCGCGTTTCGCGGTCTGGCCGGAGGTGTAGTCGAAGTTGGGTTGGCGGAGGGCTCCGTAGTGGAACCAGTCGTCACCCATCCAGCCATCGACCATCGGGCTCATCGGCGCCGCGACCTTGAGCGCCGGATGCGGATTGACCAGCGCCATGACCACGGTGAAGCCTTCATACGAACTGCCCAACATGCCGACCTTGCCGTTGGATTCGGGTACGTGCTTCACGAGCCAGTCGATGGTGTCGTA
>RGPS01000303.1 GCA_010084195.1 Terriglobia bacterium | reverse complement strand
GGTAGCGGTTGTGGGTTCCGAGCTGGGAGTTTACGTTCCCGAGGGTGGCACCTACCTCGTGGGTTTCAATGTCAGAGACTTCATAGGCGAGGTAGTAAGGCGGGGTGTCGCCCTTTGATTTCAGCACCTGGAAATTGCGCTGCAGTTCTTCGCTCATTGTTGTAAGCAAAGGACTATCGGCACCAGGGAGGAGCAGCGCCGTTAAGGCGAAAAGCGACCCAATATATATCGGCTTCACAAGCTTCGACAATAACATGGTGGGGAGGGGGAGGTGTGTTTGGGCGGGGGATTCTGGTGATACCTGAAGAGCAGTAGAGTATCGATTTGATTCGACGGGGCCGTACGGGTAAAAATGGAGCATGACCCGCGAACAGGTGTTGACGACGTTGCGAGCGCATGAACAGCAACTGAGGGACGCCGGGATCGAAGGTTTGGCATTGTTCGGCTCCAGCGCGCGAGGTGACCAGCGACCCGATTCGGATGTTGATCTGCTTGCAATCTTTGATGCCACGCGCCGACTGTCGGTTCTTGACGTGGTTGGTCTTCAACTTCGTATCGCCGATTTGCTTGGGGTGAAGGTTGACTTAACCGAAGAAGGCAGCCTCAAGCCTCGAGTCCAAAAGAGGGTTCAGGCAGAGGTAGTGCGTGCCTTCTAAGGATCCGCTACAGCGTTTTGAAGACATCCTGGACAACATCGGACGGATCGAAGGCTATACAGAAGGCCTGGATAGTGCCTCCTTCCTGGCGGATCACAAGAGTTACGATGCCGTCGAGCGATGTCTGGAGAGAATCAGTGAAGCGGCCACCAAATCGAAGGCGAGCGGCTGTGGTTTATGGTGGAACGGGATTTGGGACCGCTAAAGATGGCTGCAGAGCGGGCGGTGCGACGATTGTCTTCCGACGGTTGAACCTTGCACGAAAGTGCGCCCAACTGCGACCGGGATTCAGGCGGAAACTACGGAGCGCAGAGCTTGATCGAGGTCTCGCCAGAGGTCTTCGACGGCTTCGATGCCGACACTGAGGCGGAGGAGCGAGGGGGGGAGGTGTTCCTGGCCTGGGATTCCGGCGCGGCGCTCGATGGTGGATTCGACGGCTCCGAGGCTGGTGGCGTGGCTGATGAGACGCAGGCGGACGCAGACGTCTTCGGCTGCCTGGGCATCTCCGTGAACATCGAAGGAAATGATGGTGCCGAAACCTTTGAGCTGACGGCGGGCGGCTTCGTATGTAGGGTGCGCGGGCAGACCTGGGTATCTGGTTAGGGTGACGTCCGGGTGCGCTTCCAGCCTGGTGGCGAGAATTCCGGCGCTTTCCTGTGCCCTCTGTAGACGGACCGCGAGAGTTCGGATGCCTCGAACCGCGAGGAAACATTCAAGAGTTTCTGGGGTGGCACCGGTTAGTTCGCGAGTGTGGCGGAGGGCTGATGCAAGGGCGGAATTGCGAGCTGTGGCGATACCGCCGAGCAGGTCGGAATGACCTCCCAGGAACTTGGTAACCGACTGAATGGAGATGTCCGCCCCGAGTTCGAGGGGCCTTTGGTTGAGAGGGGTGGCGAAGGTGTTGTCCACACCAAGGATAGAGCCCGGTTTCCGCGGCGCGGCGCAAATGGTGTCCAGATCCGCGATGGCGAGGAGGGGATTTGAGGGCGATTCGAGCCAGATGAGGTCAGCGTTCGCTGCGGCTGAGAGCCATGCGGACGTGTCGGCAACCGGGAGCTTCCGGACGGACCATCGCCCTCTTTCCTGACCGGCTTTGGCCAGGCCGGCGACACCCTGGTAACAATCGTCAGGGATGACTACGATGGCTGCGGCGGGGAGTTGATCGAAGACCGCAGCGATGGCGGCCATGCCCGACGCGAAAGAAACAGCCTCGCCACCCTCCAGGCCGGCTACGATTTCTTCCAGAGCCTCCCAATTCGGAGTGCCTTCGTCTCTTGCATAGGCCCTGGAGCCGCCGAGGATGAAGTTGGAGGCGGGATACAGGGGAACGTTGAGGGGGGAACCCGGTTGCCGGTCACGCCCGGCAGAGATGAGGAAAGATTCAATGGAGTCGGGGCGGCACCAGGGTAGTTTAGCGCGTCAAACGAAGGATACGCCGACGTCGGCACCCTGCTTGCGGATGAATTTGGCACCTTCCTGGAATTCGTCGTCGTTGGCGAAGTGTTCGAGCATGAGGGGGGCTTCGCGGGGGACCTGGGCGAGGTTGCGGAGGTAGGACTTGTAGTCGACGATGCCCCGCCCCGGGACGACTTCGATGAACGTCAGACTACGGCCTCCCGGTATGGTGAGGTCTTTGGCGTGGCAGGACATGACCCAGGGGCCGAGTTTTTTGAAGAGCTCGTCGATGTATTTGCCGCTGTTGTAGTACTTGTCGGGCGAGCTCAGGACGTTGCAGACGTCCATGTGGACGGCGAACTCCTTGCGGTCGACGGCTTTGATGAGCTGCAGGTAAGAATCGGGGCCGTCGGGGAGGTTGGCGAACATCATTTCGATGGTGAATTTGCTGCGTTTGGGCTTCACGGCGTCGATGATTTTACGGCAGTTTTCCACGGTGGCGTCGAAGTACTCTTTGCTGACGTTGCGGGGGTCCGCACTGCTTTTGGTGTTGAAGGAACCGGCGGTATCGACGCAGCAGCGGGCATCGACTTCGTCGGCGATTCGCATGCGGTCGATGGCATAGTCGAGGTTCTTCTTGCGGGTGGCGGGGTCGGGATGGAGGATGTTGACCCAGGCCCCGACTTCGGCGATGACGAGGTTGTTGGCGGTATAGGTTTTGCGCACCGCTGCGATAAGGTTGGCGTCCGGGGAGTCGAAAGGCGGGAAGTACGCGCTGGTGTAGCCGAGGCGCTTGTGTTCTCTGGCCAGAACCTCGGGGTCATCACTTTTGAGGAAGATGGGGGCACCGAGGCGGATGGGCTTTTTGCTTTGGGCAAAGGTGGCAGAGGCGGTGGCGGCACCCAGGACGGCGGTAGAAAATGTTCGACGAGTCATTCGGGGAGCATCTTATCAGGTTTTAAGAGAGATAATGGAACCCACATGCGCACCACTGTTACTGATGTGCTTTTCTCGTGGCTGTTTGCCCTAGTGGCGACAGCCCAACAGGCACCTCCAAAAGAGTGGATTGATCCCGATACGGGCCACCGGATTGTCCGTTTGACCGAGGAGCCGGGCAGCGCGAGTTTGTACTTTAACCAGAATTCCTACACGCCGGATGGGAAGAGCATGATCTTTACGACGCCGAGTGGGATTTCGGTGCTGGATCTGGCGACGCGACAGGTAAAGCAGGTGGTTTCGGGGCGAGTCCGGGTGATTGTGACGGGCCATAAGACGCGCAGCGTGTTCTACATTCAGGACAATGCGGTGTATTCGGCTAACCTGGATACGCTGGCGACCAGGCGGATTGCGGGGTTGCCGGCGAAGGGTTCCATCTCAACCGTGAATGCGGATGAAACGCTGCTGGCCGGGACCTATGAGGAGAGTCCGGTGGCCCGGCCTGGCACGGCGGCGAATGGTGACCAGCAGATTCATCCTCTGGATCAGCCGGTGAATAAAGGGCAGATGATGGAGCAGCGACTGGCGGCGCGAATTCCGCTGGCGCTCTTCACCGTGGATACACGCACGGGCGAGACGAAGGTGCTTCACCGGGCTACGGACTGGCTGAATCATCTGGAGTTTTCGCCGACCGATCCGACGCTGCTGATGCTCTGCCATGAGGGTCCGTGGCACAAGATCGACAGGATCTGGACGATTCGGACGGACGGGACGCAGTTGACGAAGATCCATTCGCGGACGATGGAGATGGAGATTTGGGGACACGAGTTCTGGAGCCATGACGGCGGGACGATTTGGTTTGATCTGCAGACTCCTCGCGGGGAGGACTTCTGGCTGGCGGGGTTCAACGTAAAGACGAAAGAACGAACCCAATATCATTTGCAGCGGAATGAGTGGTCGATCCATTTCAACGTGACGGCGGACGGTTCGTTGTTCTGCGGCGACGGGGGGGATCCGGGGCAGGTGGCGAGGGCAGCCGACGGCCAGTGGATCTATTTGTTTCGGCCGGAGGCGCGAAAGAATGAGGGTTTGACGGATGCTTCATTCGTGAAGACAGGGGTTCTGCGGGCGGAGAAGCTGGTGAATATGGCGAAGCACAACTACCGGCTGGAGCCGAATGTGACGTTCACGCCGGATCAGAAATGGGTGGTGTTCCGGTCGAATATGTTTGGGCCCACGTACACGTTTGCGGTGGAAGTGGCGAAGGCGACCGGGAATTAGTTTGGAGACCGCAGCCAAGGCAATTGACGTAGGGGCGCTGCTCGATCTGAGTGAGTGGAGTTCCAGACAGAAGGCAATTCTGGCGCTGACAGCGCTGGCGATCACATTTGACGGCTTCGATAACCAGTTGGCTGGTTTTGCGCTGCCGTCCATTATCAAAGCGTGGGGCGTGACGCGGGCGGCCTTCGGGCCGGTATTGGCGCTCGGCCTGGTCGGGATGTCATTTGGGGCTATTTTCGGAGGCCACTTTGGTGACCGCCTGGGGAGACGGGTGGCGTTGACTGCCAGTATCGTCCTGTTCGGGATTGCGACCGGCCTGACC
>RGPS01000302.1 GCA_010084195.1 Terriglobia bacterium | reverse complement strand
TCGAGTATTTCCATGTGCTCGATATTGGAATGACGCCGCTAAAACCTCACCGCCTACAGGCGGTGGGATTGGGCCCGGCGGACGGAGCTAAACAAATTGAATCGGGTATGTTTTACTGAAGCGGCATCCTACTTTTTCGGGGCCAGGGCGACGGCCTTACCTGTGCGGATGGACTCTTTCGCCGCCTCAATGATCTCGATCACTTCCACGTTGATAGCCAGAGCGGTCATCCCTTCAATGGGCTTATTTTGGCGCATGCGGCTCACCATGTAGGCGATGGGTTCAGAATCTTCCGGGGCAAGGGGAGTGATGGTGATGGGCGAACGGTTCCGGCCTTCCTGCTTTTCTACGCTGCCGTTCTTCATGTAGACGCTGCCTTTGAGCCCGAAGACTTCCAGATCCTGATAGCTGCGGGGAAGATCCCAGCTGCCTTCGAAGATGCCGACGCCGTGCTTGTAGCCCAGGGTCAGATCCGCGTTGTCTTCCACCTTCGGGAAGACGGTGGGGCGGAGGTGGTTCACGTGGGCATAGACGGTTTCGGGGCGGCCCAGGTACCAGAGCGACCAAAGCGCGTTGTAGCAGCCAAAGTCCATCAGGGCTCCGGCACCGTTCTTCACCGGATCGGTCAGCCAGGCAAAGAACGCGCCATTACGAACGCCTTCGGAGCCGGGACCACCGTGGCCCACGATGCCATGCAGGCGATACACCTGCCCCAGGGAACCGGAGTCGGCTTCGCGTTTCGCGGTGTAGTTGGCCGGCCACCAGGCCATCTGGTAGTTACACATCACCTTGATGCCTGACTTTTTCACCAGTTCCTGGATCTTGAGTGAGTCTTTGTAGGTGGAAGCGAGGGGCTTTTCGAAGATCACGTTGATCTTCCGGGCAGCGGCGAACTCGACAATTTCGAGGTGCCGGTTATTCTCGACGAACGCCCAGATCAGGTCGGGCTTCTTTTCGTCGAGCATTTTCCGGTAGTCGGAGGAAATGAGGGCCTCGGGAACACCAGCCTTTTTCGCTTCCGCCCGGAGTGCCTCATTGGGCTCGGCAACGCCCACCAGCGTGACTTCTTTGCCCTTGACCATCTTGTCCAGGTGGCCCCAGACATGCGAGTGAACGAGCCCGACGACGGCCATCCTGTAGGGAGTTTGCGCGGGTAGGAGGAAAGCGGCCAGCAGCGCCAGCGGAATCAGCTTCGAGGAAATTCTCATTGTCAGGTCTCGTTTACACTTCGCTGTTTTTGGCTGCCCGGTTGAACCAGTCGAACAGGACCACTCCGGTGGCTACCGAAACGTTCAGGGACGCGATCTTGCCCACCATTGGGATACGGAGGAGAACGTCGCAATTCTTCTTCACCAGTTCATGGAGGCCCTTACCCTCGGCCCCCATTACCAGCACAACCTTTTCGGGCCATTTTACCTGGTTGTACACTTCAGTCCCGCGCTCATCGAGGCCGTAGATGAAATATCCCATCTCCTGCAAAGTCCGCAAAGTCTGGTTGATGTTTACGGCGCGGACGACCGGCATGTACTCCAGGGCGCCGGAGGCAGCTTTGGCGACGATATCGGTCAAGCCGACCGCACGCCGCTCGGGGATAATCACGCCACCGGCTCCGGCGGCGTGGGCAGTCCGAACGACGGCTCCCAGATTGTGGGGGTCTTCCAGACCATCCAGAACAACGAGCAGCTGCGAAGCCGGAGCCACATCCTCCAGCGAGGCATACTGCTTGGCGGCACCCAGGGCAATGACGCCCTGATGAGCCTTGACGCTGGCCAGACGGTCCAGTGCGCCGCGGTCTTCAAAGCGCAGGGGTACACTGGCCTTGCGGGCAAGGTCGATGACTTCCTGCACACGTGGTCCGCCGAGCCCCCGGGCAACCAGGATGCGCTCCAGGGGGCGTCTGGCGCGCAGCGCCTCGGTAACAGAGTTAATTCCGGTAATAACAGCCAAGTTAGTATTTTCCTAAAAACGCGGCGACACTTGCGCTCTGCGTCGCTTTACTTGCAATACACAAATCGATGCCTTCGAGGGTTTGGTCGAGAGAGCGGGGGGCCCCGAGGAACTGATCCACGCGTGGAGCGAAGAAGGCTTTCAGTTCATCACGGGAGCCGACGTCGCAATACGTCGCACCCACCCTGGGCAGAGACGAACCAAAGTCGAAGCCCCCCCCGGTAGGCATAGTCTTCACAATCACGTCCCAGTTGCTCTTCAGGAACTCCAGCGCCATTTTGCGGGTTGCATCCTGCATCTGGCCTCCGAAGAGAAGGTCGCCGGCTTCGAGGAAAGAGATCTCTCCGCTCACCAGAGCCTTCATGCCGACCAGAATCGCTTCGCGGTCGCGGAAAGACCGCAGGCCACTGAGCAGAACCTGCCGGACCTGCTTGTTCTTCTCCTGTTTCAGGGTTGCCAGCAGGCGGTCTGCAAAAGCTTTGTCGCCGGAGTACGCTGCGACTCGCAGGATGGCTCCCGCCAGGTTCGGACTCACGGTGCTGTGGTCGGCGAGCCACTTCTCAGCCAGAGACTTCGCTTCGTCAGCCAGTTGTTTGTCGTTCCCCCAGGTAGACACCATGCGGAGCAGCATGGGGCGGAACAGGGTGGTTTCTTCGGGCTCGCCGGGTTTGGCAGTCCAGGTCAGTTCGCGGGCCCGGGCGAGGAAGTTTTTTTGCAGATATCTCTGGTAGTTGGGGTGTAGATTGTCCGGTACCAGGGTCATAGCGGGCGACAGAGCCAGTTCCACCGCCATCTGCAGAACGTTGCGTTCGGAATCGTTGTGGAACGTTTCGGCCAGGGTCAAAGTGTCGGAGGCAGCGAGCTTGCCTGCGTCGGCCAGAGCTTTGGCGTTGCCCATCAGGTCAGACCGCTCTGCGGCGCTCAATCTGGTGGCGACATCGCCGGAGGTGAGAGCCTTCAGCAAGCCGCCCTTATATTCGACGCGATAGTAGCCGATAGCTTCATGGTTGGCCTGGACCCAGGCCGGGCAACCCTTCGCGGCTTCCAGCACCATGGTCTGTTTCTTCTCGGTGATGAGGGCGCACTGTTTTTGCCCGGTTGTTCCGGTGCCGTAGCGGACGCACATGGGCACATTCCAGGTTTGATCGGCGGAGCCCTTCGACCCGGTTGGCAGGAACCTGGTCTGCTCCACCTGCAGTTGGGGTTTGGCGGTGCCGTTGCATTCCAGCGAGACTGCCAGGGTGGGCACGCCCGCCTGGTTCAGGAACGTGGAAAACGACTTCGTGACGTTCTTTTTACTTGAGGTGCTGAGCGAATCCAGGAACTGGCCAGCCGTGGTGGCGCGCCAGGCGTACTGTTTCAGATAGGCCTGGACGCCCGTGCGGAACTCTTCCTTGCCCATCCAGTTCTCGAACATGCCGATGACTGATGAGCCCTTTTGGTAAGTGATGCCGTCGAAGGCGTTGAGAATATCGTCCTTGGCCAGAATCTCCTGGCGGATCTTGCGGGCGGAAATGAGGCTGTCCTCATCGGCAGCGCCGAGCTTAGCGGCGACATCGGTCACGCGCGTTTTCCACTCGGGCTTCCACTCCTCAATCAGTTTGCGCTCCATCCACGTGGCGAAGGCCTCATTGAGCCAGATATCGTCCCACCAGGCGGTGGTAACCAGGTCGCCGAACCACTGGTGCGCTAGTTCGTGGGCCGCTGTCATGGCATAGCCGCGCTGGCGGCCGATTGTGTCCACCTTCGGGTCGGCCAGAATCAGTGACTGAACGTAGGTCACCATGCCCGGATTTTCCATCGCTCCGAAACCGACGGTGTTGGGGATGGCTACCTGGTCACTCTTGTCATAGGGGAACGGAATGCCGAAGTAGTCTTCCAGACGGTTCAGGATAGTGGCGGTGACTTCCGCTGCATACTTCGCTTCCCCCGACTTGCCTTTTGGAACCACAATGCGCACCGGGATCTTGTTCTTGCCTGCAACACCTGCCGGAACATACTCGAACGGGCCGACGCCGAAGGCGACCAGATAGCTGGGGAGGGGCTTGGTTTCCCGGAAGACGATTGTCTTTGTAGCTCCGGCAGTTTTCTCGGACAACGGAGCTGTGTTACTGACCGCACTGGAGGCGACAGGGATATGGAGTGTGAGTTGCCAGGGAGTCTTGTAATAGGGGTCGTCAAAGCAGGGGAAAGCGCCGCGGGCATCGGTGGGCTCGAACTGCGAGAAGATGTACCAGTTGCCGCTTTCCACCTGACGGAAAATCGCGCTGCTATTTTTTTCAATCACGACGCCGGAGTAGTCAATCGAGAGACTTCCGGTGCCGGCAGGAACCATGGAGGGGAACTGCAGCCCTACGAAATCGTCACCACCAGGAATACTCTGCGCCGTCAACTTCTTACCGCCTGCGGTGAGCACGGCACTTTTGATTTGGATCTTGCTCTGGTTGAGCCACAGAACCTGGAGAGGTTTTCCGATCTCCAGCTGGATCGAGATGTGCCCGGTGAAGGTGGTCTTCTCCGGATCCAGTGTCAGGTCGACTTTATAGCTCTTCGGTTCGGCCGACTGGACTTCGGTAAGTCGCAGTTTCGGGGGAGCGTCAGCGGCAGTCAGCGCGCCCGGTAAGGCGAGCCCGGTAAGGGCAACAAATAGAAGCGTAGCGGTATTACGGATCACATAATCCAATATCGCG
>RGPS01000301.1 GCA_010084195.1 Terriglobia bacterium | reverse complement strand
GTCACGGTGTCGCTAAAATAAACCGATGCCCTCAACCAGACGCCATCTCCTGAAAGTCGGCCTTGCCGCTGCCGTCACCCCGTACCTTGCCAACAGCGCAAGCGCCCCGGTGAAGATGATTACCCTTTCTCCGAGTCCTGTCGATCTGGAGATGCCGGTGGAAGGTTTCGTTGACGAAATCACTCCCGTAGAGAACTTCTTCGTTCGCTGTCACACCATGACGCCGAAGGTGGATGCCGCTACCTGGCAACTGGAAATCACCGGGCTGGTGAACACCCCGCTCAAGCTCTCCCTCGCCGACCTGAAAAAACTCCCCAAAGTGGAACTCATCGGGGTCCTCGAATGTGCCGGCAATGGCCGCAGCTTCTACAAGCCCGGCATGCCTGGGGCCCAGTGGCGCTTCGGCAGCGTCGGCAACGCCAAGTGGACCGGCGTGCGCCTCCGCGACGTGCTGGCCAAAGCCGGCGTCAAGCCCGGTGCCGCCCACTTGCTCCTTGATGGAGCCGACTCGCCCATGGGTAAAATGCCCGATTTTCAGCGCTCCCTTCCCCTCGAAAAGGCCAACCACGAAGACACCCTGCTGGCTTACGAGATGAACGGCAAACCCCTCACCCCGGAGCACGGTTTCCCCCTCCGCGTCATCGCCCCCGGTTGGGCCGGCGACTCCTGGATCAAGTGGCTCACCAAAATCGAACTCCTCGACAAGGAACATGACGGCTTCTGGATGAAGACAGCCTACCGTCACCCGGCAAAGCACATCGAACCCGGTGCTGCTGTGACTCCTGCTGACCTCATTCCGGTGACCGACATCAACGTCAAGTCTGTCATCGCGACGCCCGGCCCCTGGGCGAAACCCGGAGCCATCGTCGTCCAGGGCGTGGCTTGGTCGAACTCCTCTCTCGTCACCAAAGTCGACATCTCCGCCGACGGAGGCAAGACCTGGAATGCCGCCAAACTTCTCGGGAATGCCACGAAGTACGGCTTCCGCCGCTTCACATGGCAATGGAAGGCCAGCGAAGGCACCCACACCCTCATGGCCCGAGCCACCAACGCCGCAGGCCAGACTCAGCCCATGGAACCGGAGTGGAATCCCAGCGGCTACCTCTACAACGCCGCCCAGGCGCGTGAAGTGGTCGTGGCAAAGGTGCAATCCCCTGTTGCCACCAAGGCCGAGCTCACCGCTCCCGCCGCCCCTGATGTCTACAAGCAGGCCTGCCTCAGCTGCCACGACGACCACATGATGAAACAGCAGCACCTCACCCGAGCCCAGTGGGACCGCGAAGTCACCAAAATGACAGGCTGGGGCGCACAGGTGAAAGACGACCAGCGCAGCGCATTACTCGACTTTCTTACGGCCCGTTTCGGGCTTTAACCTGATAGACTTTTCGCAGCATGAACCGAACTGCACTCTTCTTCGCCGGGGCGCTCCTCGCCGCGAGCGCCGCCTCAGCTCAAAAAGCGCCACTTCCCGCTCTGCCTGCCGCGCAGGCCATTCCGAAGCCCGGCCCCGACACCGGCCAGCCCTACGCCCCGCAGGCCATTCTGCCCGGGGGCGTGGTGGTCCCGCTCTTCCCGCCTAACTCCCCGTACCTCAAGGCCGACAAGGTTCACGTGCCCGAGGTTTACAACATGAGCCAGGCCGTCCAGGCCCGCATCAGCAGCATCGTCAGCATCCACAACCCCTCCATTGAAGTCCACCTCGTGGAGAAGGCGATCAACACCGGCACCGCCGTCATCGTGATAGCCGGCGGGGGCCACAGGACCCTCAATGTGGGCGGGGAATCCGCTGACTTCGTCCCCTTCTTCTACAACTACGGCATCAACACCATCATTCTGCGTAACCGTCTCCGCGCCGATGGCTACGTGGCTGAAGTCGACGCCGTGAATGACACGCAACAGGCCGTCCGTGTCGTCCGCGCCTACGCCAAAGAATGGGGTATCGACCCCAATCGTATCGGCGTCATGGGCTTCTCCGCCGGTGCGGAACTCGCCGCCCCCGCTGCCCTCCTCTATGAAACCTGGGACCAGAAGAACAACGACCCCGCAGACCCCTTCGCAGGCATCTCCTCGCGTCCTGATTTCGCCGGTATCATCTACCCCGGACCCACTCCCTTCGCCCGCAATCGCACCGCCCCCGCCATCCCGAAAAACGTGCCCCCCGCCTTTCTCGTCTGCGGCAGCGCGGGCGATCAGGGGCACGCTGTCTGGGCCCTCGATTACTACCAGGCCATGCTGATGGCCGGTGTGCCGAACGTGGAAATGCACCTCTACGGCAATGGCCGCCACCCCGGCGACCCTCTGCCCGACGGCTCCCGCATGTCCGGTGGCCTCACCGACCGCAACAACATCCCCTACGGAACCTGGCAGTACCGTTTCATCGACTGGGCTCGCGATCTCGGCTTCCTCCAGAAGCCCGGCGTGGAAACCAAGGCAGCGAAGGACGTCGCAGCATTCGTAGCGAACCCGCCTCGTCCCTTCGGACAAGGCCGCGGAGGTCCCGGCGGACGTGGTGGTCAGCCCGGAGCTCCCGCCGCAGGTGCTGTGCCCGCCGGCCCCGGTCGCGGAAATCAGTAGGCTGCGCTATGCCCCGCCTCACGCCCGAACAGTATCTGGAAATCGAGCGTGAGGCGGAGATCAAGAGTGAGTACATCAACGGTGAGATGTTCGCCATGTCGGCAGACTCCCTCCCCCATGCCCTTCTCCCCTCTCGCCTGATACGGGAACTCGGAGACGGTCTCGAATCTCGCGGTTGTACCATCATCGGTTCTGACCTTAGAGTGAGGGCTGCAGCGAAGGGTCCGTATTTTTACCCGGATGCCATTATCGTCTGTGGCCAGCCTGAGTTGGCGGATGACCACAAAGACGTCCTTCTCAATCCGGTCGTAATTTTCGAAGTTCTGTCGAAGTCGAGCGAAGCTTTTGATCGGGGCCAAAAATTTGCCCACTACCGTGCAATCGCGTCCCTTCGCGATTACGTCCTGATCTCGCAAACCGAGCCGCGTGTGGAAGTCTTCTCTCGCATGCCCGATGGCAAATGGAGCCTCACCGAATTCGTCGGCCTCGACGCCACCTGCCTTATCCCTGCTGCCCACGCCGAAGTGAAGCTGTCCCGCCTCTACCGCGACATCACCTTGGAACCCGCTACCACCTCCTGAAGTCGCATTCAGCCACGTTACACTAAGGTCATGGTCGCAGCTCCGATGATTCGTCTCACGCCGGAACAGTATCTCCAGATCGAGCGTGAAGCCCGAATCAAGAGTGAGTACATCAACGGTGAGATGTTCGCCATGTCGGGTGGCTCGATCCGGCATTCGCGAATCCCCCCGAATCTGGTTGAAGCGCTGGGGCCTCAGGCTAGAAACAAGGGCTGCTGGCTAGCCAGTTCAGACCTGAAAGTTCAGGCCTCGCCCGCAGGCCCCTTCTTCTATCCCGATTTGACCGTAATCTGTGGCTCTCCGCAGGTTGCCGACTCGCACGAAGACGCGGTCCTGAACCCGGTTGTCATTTTCCAAGTCCTGTCAAAATCCAGCGAGGCCTATGATCGTGGTCTGAAATTCGCTTGGTATCGCAGGATACTTTCACTTCTGGATTACGTTCTCGTATCCCAGTCCGAACCACGCGTGGAAGTATTTTCCCGCCTGCCCGATGGGGACTGGAAGTTAAGCGAGTTCGTTGGCCTGGAAGCAATAAGTATCATTCCAGGCGTTAGCGCCCGCATCCTTCTCGCTGATATCTACCGCGACGTAATCTTCGAACCCGAACCTACAACTTAAAGTTGCAGATGTAACCCACATCATCGCTGAACCACATATACCCGTCATGGACGGTTACCCCGTGGATCAGAGGATCCTTATCCGTCAGCTGAATCTTCTCAACAATTTCACCGGTCTTCCGGTCATGCCGGAAAAACGCGCGCCAGTTACTGTCTGAGATCCACAGGCTGTCACCCTCCCAGCCCACACCGTGTGCCCGATTCCCCGGCAAATTCCACATCGCCTGCACCCGCCACGTTTTCGGATCCAGCACATACGCCCTCCGCGACGGGAGACAAGCGTAGTACAGCAGGCCGTCGCGGACTTCCATTCCCTGCCCACCTTCACCAGTTAGCCCCGTAGTCGCATCCAGAGGCACCTGCCCGGGCACTCCACCGCGTCCCCGGCCTCTGCCACCTCCGGCACCCGCAGCCGCAGGCGGAGCGGGAAACGGCGAAGCAATCGGACTCCGCGCAGCCGCCGGATCTCCCGGCATCTGATACGGTCTGCCCGAACCAGGGCACCAGTACTTGCCCAGAATCTTCCCGTCCTTCGCACTGCAAGTCACAATCAGGCTGTTGTGTGTGTCATTGATCCACATCACGCCATCAGCATCCACCGTCAGGCCGCTGGCACCTGCCAAGCCAGGTACCTGGAATTCCCGAATCACCTTACCGTCGGCGAAGTTGATCAGCGAAACCCAGTTCTCCTTGCCCTGGTCCACCACCCAAAGGCCCTCGCTCGTCGCCTGCAGGCCATTCGGAGTCGCGTGCGGTGACTTATAGACCAGGTCCACCTTCTTCGTCCCTCGCGACTTGATCGCAGCCACATCAATCGCGGCACCAGCCAGGGGTGCCATCCCCGCCATCGCTGCTGTACCGTACAGGAAATCTCTGCG
>RGPS01000031.1 GCA_010084195.1 Terriglobia bacterium | reverse complement strand
AGCCACCGGACCAGCCCCGCGCTCGGTTCGCGAACTCCTGGCGCAGCATCGGGCCAACCCTGTGTGTGCCAGTTGCCACAGCCGCATTGACCCTTTGGGCTTTGCCCTCGAAAACTACGACGCTCTGGGTCGCTGGCGCACGGAGGATGGCGGCAAACCCGTCGATGCCCGTGCCACGCTGCCGGACGGTACGACTTTCGAGGGCCCCGACCAGCTGAAAGCCGTCCTGCTGGCCCAAAAGAAGCTCTTTGTCCGGAATCTCGCCAACAAAATGCTCGGCTACGCGTTGGGGCGAGGTCTCACCCTGAAAGATTCCTGCGTTGTCGATACAATTGTGTCGGAAGTGGAGAATCAAAACTACAGCGCCGCCTCGCTCGTCAATGCCGTCGTGATGAGCGTACCGTTCCGCTATCAGGCCGCAAAATGAAACAACTCTCCCGCAGATCTCTCCTTCGGGGCGCAGGAGTCGCTCTCGGTCTCCCCTGGCTGGAAGCGATGGCGCCCCGCGCCGCTGCGGCTGCCGGCAACAACCCCGTCCGCATGGCAGTTCTCTACATGGCCAACGGCGTCAACACCAGCATGTGGACCCCGGAAGGCACCGGTCGCGATTTCCGCCTTTCCCCCACCCTCGAACCCCTGCAGGACCTGAAGGACAACCTCCTCGTCGTCAGCAATACCTGGAACGCTGCCGCCAACACGGGCGACGGCCACTACGTGAAAGAATCCAGCATCCTCACCTGCACCACCATCAGTAAAACTCTCGGCGTCGACATCAACATCCACGGCATCTCCATGGATCAACTCGCCGCCCAGCGCCTCGGTGACAGAACCCCGCTGCCTTCTCTCGAACTCGGCGTTGAGCCCGAGTCGACCGGTGTCGATACCAATGTCGGCTACACCCGCGTCTACGGCTCGCACATCGCCTGGAGCAGCCCCACCACACCTCTGGCCCGTGAGATCAATCCCCGCTCAGTTTACGAACGGCTTTTCCGCGCCGCCAGCCCGCAGACATCTTCCGCAAAACAGGATGCTGTACTGCTGGATCGCGTGCTCGGTCAGGCAAAGAAACTCAGGACCCAGGTCGGCACCGGCGACCAGCGCCGCATCGACGAATATCTCGATATTGTTCGTGGCCTCGAAACCCGCATTGAGCGCGCCGGTAATCCCGCCCGCAGTTCGTGGAAACCCCGGACGGCCGTTGGCGCCACAGCCACGCCCACCGAGACGCCGAAGGACCATACGGAACACGTCCGGCTCATGCTGGACATGACCGCACTCGCTTTCCAGAGCGACACCACCCGCATCACCACGTTCATGTTCGGCAATTCCGTGAGCGGCCAGAACTTCCGGTTCCTGGAAGGCGTCACCAACAGCCACCACGAGACCTCGCACCACTCCAAAGACCCGGAGAAGCTGAAGCAGTATTACCTGATCAATCGCTGGCACATTGAGCAGTACGGCTATCTCCTTCGCAAGCTTCGTGACATGAAGGAAGGGGACAGCAATGTCCTGGATAATTCGATGATCCTGTTCGCCTCAGCCCTGAGTGACGGCAACTCCCACAACCCCCACAAGCTGCCCCTCGTGGTCGCAGGACGGGGCGGGGGGCGCATAGCCACCGGGCAGCACCTTTCCTACACCGAAGACACGCCCACCGCGAACCTCTACGTCAGCATGCTGGACGCTTTTGGGAGTCCGGTGGAACGCTTCGCAGACAGCACGGGTCCCCTCTCCGGCGTCCTCGCGTAGTTACTTCCTGAACGCCAGCGGGTTTTCGTACCAAACCACATCTTTGGTTTCAAAACCGGCCACGAGGATATCCAGGTCCCCATCGCCGTCCACGTCTGCCAGCCGCACATCATAGGCCGATTGATGGTTAGAAATCTCATGCCGCGTGAACCTGCCCCTGCCGTCGTTCTCGTACCAGACGGCCACCAGGGAATCCTTCGCCACCACCACCAGGTCGGGTTTCCCATCGCGGTTCATGTCGCCGATGACCAAAGCATGTGGACCTTTGATCTCCGCATCCACATCGTGCGCTTGCCAGCCCGGAGCTTGATACCAGACGACACCCGCTCCATGTCCCCGCGTGCCCACAAAGTCGGGCTTGCCGTCCCCGTTCAGATCCACAATCTGAATGTTCGTCGCCCCCACCTGACCTTCGGCGATACCATGCTTCGTCCAGGGCTGGCGCGGATCTCTGCCCTTTGCTTTCCCGGGGTGTTCCCACCACGCGAACCAGTTGCCTCCTGGCGAATCCTTGGCCGCAGCCGCGATGTCCGGCCTGCCATCACCATTCACGTCGCCCACTCCAACGTAATGGCTCAGCCCCGGAGCATCTCCTTTGGCGAAGGCGAACCGAGGCCAGCGTCCATTCACTTTATCCCCCTGCGGGACGCTGTACCAGACGAGCGAATCCTTCATAGGACCCTCCGGCTGGCCACTGCTGCCCGCCAGGTCCACATGCCCGTCAGAATCCAGATCACTCAGCAGCAGACCATGTACCCCATCTGCACCGCCGTCAGCTGCATCGTCGATCACGTGGTAGTTCCACTTGTCGTGAAGCGCGTCTTTGGGTTGCTCCAGCCAATAGATCAGCCCCGGATGATAACGCGCCGCGATCACATCGGTTCGCCCGTCGTGATTCACATCGAGCGCCACCGCGAAGATGGTCCGAATGCCCTCGCCGATTACCACCGGAGTAAAAGTCGGACCCGGGTAGAGCATCAGCTTCTCGCTTTTGGTCGTAATATCGCTGGCGATAACGTCCAGCTTTCCGTCACCGGTAAAATCGGCTGCGACGGCCGTCTGCGTTACGAAACCGGCGGCGACCACATGACGCAGCCAGCGTTTGTCCTGCGGCCTCTCCTGCGCGGCAGAAGATGCCGTGAGCGAACAAAGAACGGTGAGGAGAAACAGCGGGCGGAGCGTCATCTCCCGTTAGTCTCTCACCAGGCCTCCCGTGAGAAAGCCTCTCGTTAAAAATCAATGCCTATGGCGATCCCAGCGCCCGGATAGCGCCGGTTGTACATGTAGTACCCGTCGTTCTCGTAGTCGACATAAACATCGTCCGAGTCATACCAGTCATTCGCCCAGTAGGTTGGTAAGGGGTCCAGGATCCGGAAGCCGTATCCGCCGTATGAGAAGCGAGAGTAGCCATTGTAATACGAAGGCCGCCCAAACCGGAAGAAGTTCTGCCGCCCAAAAGAGCCGTAGAACCGGTTCTGGGGAATGTAGCGTCCGCGATACCCACCGCGGCCCGACCACCGCATCCCGCTGTCGCGGTAGTTGTACTGAGGCCGGTACGCCGGTTGCCTGTAATCCTGCTGCCGGTATGTCTGAGGCCGATAGGCCTGAGACTGGTACCGCTGCTCGCGTCCGTAGCTTTGCCCCTGCCCATTCCCCCGCCGAGCCTGATACTGAGGCTGCGACTGCCGTTGCCTGGATTGTTCGCCGCCGCCCTGCCTGTCACCGCCACGCGAGTCACGCCCCTGCTGCGACCGGTTATCACCCTCACGACCGCGACCATTTCGGTTTCCCCCGCCCTGCGCGAAAGCCGGTGCAATACTGCCGACAAGGATAAGGAAAGCAACTGTTGTTCTGGTCTGGATGGTTTTCATCTTGTACACCTCGCCCTAACAGAGTGCAAACCTCTGGCCAATCGCCAGTTCCCTTTGAAGACAATAACTTGCCGGGAAAGATTCCTTGCCTGGGTTTGTTTTTGGGTTGAACCGAGCCGCTGTTGCGGTGGTTCTCAGCCATGCGGGTGCCTTGCCGGCGAACCCACACGCACAACCCGCTCCGATGGCGGGTATAGAGGCTCAAACCCTCTCCGGTCCGGGCCTTGTGAAAGCGTTGCGGCAGGGTGGCCCCGTCATCCTGCTGCGGCACGCACAAGCCCCGGGTGACATCCCGCCCAGGGACCTGGCGAACCCTGTCAACAATCCGCCCGAACGTCAACTGGAGGCCGTCGGGCGTGCCACTGCCACCGCCAAGGGCGAGACCTTCCGCGAACTCGGCAGCCCGGTCGGCCTTCGTCCTCACAAGTCCCACGTATCGAGCAAACGAGCCGTGCCAGAACCACGGCACGCGCCCCCGGCTCAGACGGCCTCGCTTGCAGCGTCGGGTCACGGAGTTCACTCCGGGCACGAATACGCGCCTCGTCACCCACTCGCCCAACGTAGCAACTGCCTTTCCCCAGGGCCAGTGCGGAACGGAGGGAGGCCATGGTACGCGGCCCGGATGGCAAGGAACGTAGATGAACCGCCCCGGTTGATCGTGGAGGGCGAGGACGTGAGACTGCAGGTCGGGGGCTGGTTCACTCTGACCTTACTGGCGTTGACGCCGAGGCGCTGCTGCCGGCCACAGCCGGAGTTCTCCAGATGCGGATGTGGGTGTATGGCGGACCCGCCCTTGCCGTGGCTGCCGGAGTTGGCTGTGCCTGCCTGATGGCCGGACTTCCCCGGTTCCGAACTGCGCTCTCCCTGGCAACTGCAGCGGTCCTGCTCGCCCTCAGCATTTCGCACGGTGCCCGGCTCGTCGGTCGTGACGGTGGTCCCGGCCCAGACTGGCGTCTGGTGGCACGCGTCTTTTGGCACAGCATCAAAAACCGCCTTAAAAATGCACTGCCGGACTGCGGGCGTCGAATTGCCAGCCATTGCAGCGGAGATCCCAATCTATGAAACGAACACTACTTTAGACAGCAGCAGGCCTTGGCCTGGCAGCAACAGCATTAGTCAACGCAGGATGCGGCATGCGCGGTCGCGACGGCGCCGCAGGAGCACCGGGAGCGCGAGGGCATGGAAGGCGCTGCCGGAGCCTCCGGCGCTGAAGGCAAGCAAGACGCGGATGGCTCCACCGGACAGCGCAGCACCACCGGAGCAGAAGGCGCGGAAGGTGCCAAGGGTCTTCCCGGACGCCGCCCCTGATCCCTGTTTCGCCGGAACAGGACAGCAATACGCTGTCCTGTGCTTCCGGTCGCCTCGCGCCGCACGCGAAATCAGCGTGTCGCGGGCTGGCTGACGGTCAGCGTTTGCTTATCCGCGTCCAGCGTCGCCACCACCCCCAGGGGCAGCGTCACCTGGTCGATCGTATGTCCAAAACTAAGGCCGTACAACACAGGGATATTCAGGTTCCCCAACAGATAATCCACCACTTCGCCCAGTGAGAAAGCCGAATCATGCCCGGGCGGTGGACAATCCTTGCACTCCCCCACCACAATGCCCGCAGCAGCCTGTAACTTCCCTGCCAGTCGCAGTTGGGTCAGCATACGGTCAATGCTGTAAATGTCCTCGCCAATGTCCTCGAGCAGCAGAATTTTCCCCGCCGTCTCAAGGCCATACGCCGTCCCCAGCGTGGTCGAGAGCAGCGTCAGATTCCCGCCCGTCAGCGGTCCGGTGGCACGCCCTCCCCGCACCGTTCGGAAGGTGTGCGACGCCCGGAGCGGGTTGGCCTCAGCCGGGTTTGTAACCGGCCCGATTGGAGCCGTCGAAAACAGCGCCGCCCGCAGGTGTTGCTGCGACCACTCCGTCAGATGGCTCAGTGAAACCGGGCCATGGAACGTCACCAGCCCCGTCCGCTGCACAATCGCCGTATGCAGCGCCGTAATGTCGCTGTATCCGAGAAATACCTTCGGATTATTCCGTATCAGCGAATAATCCAGCTTGTCCAGCATCTGCGCCGACCCGTAGCCGCCACGAATGCAGAAGATGCCCTGGACGCTGCGATCCGAGAACATCGCGTGCATGTCGTCCACTCTCTGCTGCGCAGTTCCTGCCAGGTAGCCGAACCGCTGCCCCACGTTCTTCCCCAGCTTCCATTTCAGCTGAAAGAACTCGCAGAACCGCTTTGCAAACGCCAACTCATCCGGGTCGGACACGTAGCTGGAGGGCGTCACCAGCCCAACCGTATCCCCCGGTTTCAGTGCAACGGGAAGCAGCGGCGATGGAACAGCCTGTTGTGCGCTGGCTTGCTCTCCGGAGGCGGTCAGCAGCGCGGCCCCTGCAAGGGTCTGGCCAATAAACGTGCGACGAATCGTAGCGGACATGAATCCAAGTTTAGGGGACACGCCGCACGCGTCCGCAACTCTGAAGGGTTACCATCGGATGGCGGCTTTCCACCCCAACCTTGAAAACCCCATGGCGCCCCCAACAACAGCAACAGATTTCTTCCCCTGGAACAACACGTACTCCCGCTTGCCCGACAGGTTTTTCGCCCGCGTCCGGCCCGTTCCGGTCGCCGCACCCCGGCTCATTCGCCTGAATGAGAAACTCGCCCGCCACCTCGGCCTGGACCCTGACGCCCTCGCATCGCCAGCCGGTATTGAACTCCTCTCCGGGAACCGTGTGCCCGAGAACTGCGAACCCATCTCCATGGCCTATGCGGGCCACCAGTTCGGCCACTTCGTGCCCCAGCTTGGTGACGGTCGCGCCATCCTCCTGGGCGAAGTCATCAATGTCGACGGGCAGCGTCGTGACATCCAGCTCAAAGGTGCCGGTCGAACGCCTTATTCCCGTGGTGGCGATGGCCGCGCTGCTCTTGGGCCTGTGTTACGAGAGTACCTGCTCAGCGAGGCTATGGCGGCTCTGGGCATTCCCACCACTCGCGCGCTGGCTGCGGTCTCTACCGGCGATACCGTGTGGCGGGATACGCCGATACCCGGGGCTATCTTCACCCGTGTTGCCTCCAGCCATATTCGCGTCGGAACCTTCCAGTATTTCGCCGCGCGCCGCGATGGCGCAGGCGTCCGCATTCTGGCCGACTATGTGATTGATCGCCACTATCCGCACTGCGCTGATGCGGCCAACCCCTACCGGGCGCTCCTCGACGCGGTCATCCGCAACCAGGCCGAACTCATTGCCCAATGGCTGCTCGTCGGTTTCATCCACGGCGTCATGAATACCGATAACATGGCGATCTCCGGCGAAACCATCGACTATGGACCGTGCGCTTTCATGGACACCTACAACCCGGCGCAGGTTTATAGTTTCATTGAAGTTCACCGTCACGCGCGACGAGTACTCCGGGCTACATAATCCGAATCCGCAAGGGTGGTACTACAAGTGCGCCAACGTGGTGGCCGCGAGGGACGGCACGCTGGTGGCGTGCTGGCAGCTCTGTCGACTCGCAGTGCCTTGCCGTCGCTGCGCAGCCTGTTCACCAAACCGGACGAACTCGACGCCTGGCTCGAAAGGTGGCGCCAGCGCCTGGCCGCGGACGGCGGGGACGCCAACCTCCGTCGCGCAGCAATGCGATCTGTGAACCCGATGTTTATCCCGCGTAACCACCTCGTTGAGGAAGTCATCGTGGCCGCCGTCAACAATGAGGACTTTCAGCCATTTGAAACGCTGCTCGCGCTACTTTCTGCACCGCACGAAGACCAACCCGGCTTTGAGCGGCATGCGCTTCCGCCGCGACCGGAGCAAATTGTACCGAACACGTTCTGCGGAACGTAGTGAACCCCAGGAAACCTTCCACGCTTCTGAAGTTCTGGATAACAGCGACATCCGCAAACAGTCCGGCACCCAGCCAGAGGCAGGGAGAAGTGCGGCGATCCTGCGAAACTGAATCACGTTCGCGTTGTCGCAAATGGACCTGACCCGGGCTTACTTCGCGGTGCAGGCGGCTTCGTCCAGCACGGTCAGCGACCCGAGGACTACCGGATAAGTCTGGCGACAGCCGGACACGGGCCAGAACACCTCGGTTGAGTCGATGGCAACAGCCTTGCCCAACCCAACCTGCATCAGGTAGGGGCCACTTCCGAAGGCTGTTTTCTGGTCAACCAGCGACTCGCGGACGATCATCCCCCCGGCGGCATCATGCGCCGTAATTTTTATGCGGGCCCCGATGCCGAATGAATTGGTCTGCCGACCCCGAAGCCGGAGCTTCACAAACTGATTACTGGTTTCGCTGCGATTCACGAAAAACTGGTTCGGCCAGCGGTCCGCCGGCCACATGCCCCCCAGGCTCGAATAAATGTCCTGCAGGCCATCGCCATTAAAGTCGAAGAACACGACACCGTGGCCTTTCTGCACGGTAGCGAAGCTGTTTGTCATGGAAATATTGGCCGTCTTCAGCGAACACCCGTTGCCTTCCGACAGCCCCTTGTACACCAGCTTGGGATAGATGAACCAGCCTTCCGGACTGCCCGTTCCCAGATAGAAGTCATAGCAGCCATCATTGTCGAGATCTCCAAACGAGGCGCCCATGGTGCCTCCGGGCATGTTGAAGAAACCCTTCACATCTTCGAACCTGCCATCGGCCTGCTGGACGCGCACGGTGCTCTTGCCGGATCGATACTCATCGGGATTGGCCCCGAACATTCCCATTTCGATACTCGACCTGGCATCTGAGAAACCGCCCTGGAAGATGTCGAGACGGCCATCGTGGTTTACATCCAGAAAGGCCCCGACGAAGCCGCCGTTGGGCTTTTCATAAGCGTCGGACACCTCAAAGCGTTTCCCCTCGACATTCTTCAGCAGGACGCTTCCGTTGATAATCGGGCTGGAGAGGAAGAGCCCCGGGTAGCCTGTGTTCTGGTAATCGCCAAAAGCTGCCCCGATGAAGTACTTGTCGTGGACAACACCGGCCAGGCCGTACTCGGCGGTCCGTTCCACGAACTTCCTGCCCTCATTGATGTAGAGCGCGGAATAGAACCGGGGCCGCTTTAACAGGCCGCCTGTGAAGGGAATCTCCATGCCGAGGCGAGAGATGAACAGGTCGAGCTTCCCGTCCTTATTCACATCCCCCCAGGCGGTGGCCCAGGCGGAAGAGAGGGCGTTATCTTCGCGCCGGGCCGGAAGACCCCAGGCGTCGGTAACATCCGTGAACGTGCCATCTCCTTTGTTGCGGTACAAAGTGACACCGTCGTGGAACATGCGGGTCACCAGAATGTCCGGTGCGCCGTCATTATCAATGTCGGTAACTGTGATGAAGAAAGGTTGCCGATAGCCGCCAAACCCACCGCGCTCGGTCCAGTCGTCAAAACCACCATGACCGTTGCTGTGGAAGTAGCGGAGGTTATCGAAACCGCCACCGGTGATGATGTCGAGATTGCCATCGAGATCAAAGTCCTCGACGCCTACGCCGCGGCCCGCATTGTGAACATTCAGGCCCATTTCTCCGGCTCGTTCTTCAAAGCGGATGTTTGCGAAATCACGCTCCGTCTGCGCCTTCTCCGCTCCATAAAAGCGGCTTATAAACGCGTCGCTGACGCGATAGGCGGGCGGCACGGCCTGCGGGAAATCATTGGAAGTCATGGAGGCGTAGTTGAGCAACCAGTGGTAGAGGCGGTTGTCCTTGCCCCAGGTCTCAATGAGGTGGAGGAAGGTTTTGGCTGCCGCCCGGGCATACTTCGGTTCTTCGTGGAACTTGCGGATGGGCAGGGCGCAGTACTGGGCGTGGTCCATGTCCATCATGTGGTCCCCGGCCATCATGACGTTCGGCAGGCAGTTGACGGATTCGCCACGGCGAAGCTGCGCCATACCGAGCCAGAAAATGCGCTTTTCGCTCTCGCCCGAGCTGGCGATGACTTCTTCCAGGCCTTTGATGGCACCGGGGAAATTCCCTTTGTGATATTCGATGAGCGCTTTGTCGAACGGGTCATTCGAGGTGGCCGAATCGAAGGTATAGAAGTTCTTACCGTCGGGGGTCTGGCGACCGACCCAGTCCATCCAGTAAAGCAGCATGAAGGAGGCGTTCAGCCTTTCATGAAGCGTCGAATTCAGGGTGTAGTCCACCCCGGCGCTCATGAAACCGGGGTAACGCCAGGTAAACCCGGCCATCCCCAAAACAAAAACCGCAAAGGCGGAAAGGAGAATCTTTTTCAGTCGTTGCACGCTCTTGTCAGTTAAGCACAGAGGCTGCTGTGCAGGGTTGGCCTTTTTCACTTCGCAGGCCGTGGCAAAAGTGGCACGGGCCTGACCGCAATCGCAGGCTCCTGCGAGCGCAACTTAGCGCGGACCGGGGCTCGGTTCTAAATTTCGGTTAGTTCGCGGAGTTTGCCGGTGCTGTCAGCGAAGCTTTCGCCGGGAACTCCCATCTGTTCGAGCCCCCGATAGTCAAGCGGACGCTGGTGGACTCGTTTGTGATGCTGAATCCGCGAACTTTGGCTAAGAATCCGGTCATGTTCCTGGTGGTGGAAGTGGGGGCGGCAGCCTGCTGGAGCGAGACGGCAAGATTGTGGGTTCCGGGCTGATCGGCCAGAATTTCACGAAGCCGGAATACTTTCACCCCAGGCCCTCGGCGGCGAGCAGTGGCTACGAGGTGGGCGCTTCCTCCGGCAGCAAGCCTGGCCCCACGAACCCCGTGCTGGCGGACCGACTGGCCAAAGACGCCGCGTAGTTCCGGAAAGACAGTCCGGAGTTTACCTGCGCGATTCCTGCTGGCGCGATTACGAACTCCGGGGCCGGCCTGGACCCCGAGATTTCACCGGCAAATGCGCTGGCGCAGAGTGCCCGGGTAGCGGCGGCTCGCGGCGTTTCGATTGAGGTGGTGCGACGATTAGTAAGCGGGGCAATTGAAAAGCGGGATCCCGGCTTTCCGGGGGAACCAAGAGTCAATGTTCTCCGCCTGAATCTGGCACTCGATGAGAAGGTACCCGTAGCTCACTAATGGACCCGAAAGAGATTTCCCGGCCTGACCCCGAAGATCTGCTGCAACAGATTCAGGCGCAGGGCCAAAAGGACGAGCGAGGACGGCTTAAGATCTTCCTCGGCTATGCGCCGCGTGTGGGTAAGTCCGTCCGTATGTTCGACGAAGGCCTGCGACGCCTGAAGCGCGGTCAGGACGTAGTGGTTGGAGCGATCCAGCGACAGGGCGCGGAGCATCTGGAAGGCGTACTTCATGAGATCGAAGTGATGCCTCCGTTGATGGTAGCGGGGCATGAAACGATGCATGTCGCCGCCATCCTGGAACGGCACCCGCAAGTTTGCCTGATCGACGAACTGGCCCGCGAGAACCCGCCTGGCAGCCGCAACGCCCATCGCTGGCAGGATGTGGATGAGATTCTGACGGCGGGCATTACGGTGGTGGGTGCCATCAACCTGCAGCATGTCTTCGAAGAACAAAACGTGGTGGAGAGAATTACCGGGTGGCGTGCGACCAGCAGCGTTCCGGCCGGCTTCATTCATTCGGCCGATGAACTGGTGATCGTGGATGTTCCCGCTGAAGACGTTGTCCGGCCCGGCGAGAGGGGTAACCTGACTGCCGAACAGTTATCCGGCCTGCGAGAACAGGCACTGTTGCTGGCGGCGCAGGTAGTGGAAGAGCAACTCCAGCGCTACATGGGCGCGCATGGCATCCGGCAGAGCTGGAGCACGCAGGAACGCCTTCTGGTCTGCATCACGCCACGCAGTGCCCGCGGCATGCTGGATAGCGCAGCCCGCGCCACGGAGCGCTTCCACGGCCAATTGCTGGCGGTCTATGTGAGCCAGGGTGAATTGCAGCGTGCGGAGGACGAAACGCTGCAGGAGAATCTGAACTACGCTCGCCGCCTTGGTGCCGAGGTTTACGTGCTGGATGGCGAGGACCCCATTGCAAGAATCCTGCAATTCGCGCATCGTGAAAGAGTGACGCAACTGTTCATCGGCCATACGCAGCGGAAAGGCTGGGCGTTCTGGAAGGAAAACCCGGTGGAGCGCCTGATCAAAGCGGCGGAGGGCATCGATGTGAGATTGTTTCCTCAGGACCAACCGGGTTAAAGATGCCAGGCAAACACAAGGGCAAACTAAAAGTCTTTCTGGGCTATGCAGCAGGGGTGGGCAAGACCTACCAGATGCTGGTTGAGGCACAGCGCCTGAAAGCCGCCGGGCATGACATTGTGGTGGGGTATTTCGAGCCCCATGGCCGAGCGGAAACCATTGCGCAGACGACGGATTTGGAATTTGTTCCGCGTGCAAAGTTTGAACACCGCGGCACTGCGTTCGAAGATATGGACACAGCGGCGGTGATTGCGCGGCGACCGGAGTATACGATCGTTGACGAGTTTGCCCACACCAATGTTCCGGGGGCGGAGCGCACCAAAAGATGGCAGGATGTGGTGGCGATTCTCGATGCGGGAATCCATGTTCTGACCAGCGTCAACGTGCAGCACATTGAAAGCCTGAACGACCAGGTTTGGCAGGTGACAGGTATTCAGGTTCGCGAGACGGTGCCGGATTGGGTGGTGCAGGAAGCGGACGAAGTGGTGATGGTGGACGTGACTCCGCGTGCGCTGGTCCACCGTTTGGAACGAGGCGTTGTGTACGCTCCCGAGAAGGCGAAGGCTGCCCTGGAGATTTTTTTCACGGAGGCAAATCTGAACGCCCTTCGGGAGCTGGCGATGCGGCAGACTGCGCACCAGCTGGAAGAGCGCCGCGAGGAGGCACTGGCCGCGCCAAAGCCGGTTGGGGTCGGACAGGAACGGATTCTGCTTTGGCTCACGCCCCACCCCTCCACCGCGATGCTCATCCGGCGAGGCAGGCGCGTGGCGGACTATCTGGCCTGCCCGTGCGCCGCTGTCTATGCCGATTCGGAGGCTTCGAGCGTGGAACCCTGGCTCAACATCTGCGCGAACCTGCGCATTCAGGCAAGCCCTATCGCCACTGCCAGCGATGTGCACAAGGCAGTGGCGGATTACGCCCGGGCGAATGGTATCTCGCAGCTTTTCGTGACGCGGAATGCGCCCAACGTCAGCAAGCTGGTCACCCTCGCGCGCGATATGCAGGTCACCATCGTCGCCGAGCGCGTGCGGCCCGCCTGACATAAGGGTGGGGCATAGTAAAGTAGGCATCAGCCATGAACCGCAGAGCCTTTCTCAACACCTGCCTCGGCACCGCCGCCGTTGCCTCCTTAGCCGACCAGGCCGACGCTGCTGGTCTGCCAAAAACCAAGATCACGCGCATCCGCTACTACCGGACCCCCACCGATGCTGCGGGGCGTCCCAATACAAAACAGCCCCTGTTCAACCAAAGCACCAATGTGGTCCTTGTGGAAACCGATTCCGGCCTCATCGGTATTGGGGAAGGCGGCTCGGGCGACACCATGGAGCAGTGCGCGGGGCTTCTGATCGGCGAAGACCCGTTCCGTACCGACCGTCTCTGGCAGTCCATGTACCGTTCATATTTCTATCCGGCCGGACGGGAGAAGGCCCACGCGCTGGGCGCCCTGGATGTGGCGCTCTGGGATCTGAAGGGTAAGGCGCTCGGAGTCCCTGTCTATCAACTTCTTGGCGGCCAGTCCCGCGATTATGTGGAATGTTACTCCACCGGGTACCCCGCTCAGGGGACACCCAAAGAAGTCGCGAAGGCCTGCGTGGAAGCTGGTTTCCGGGCATATCGGATTTCCACGGACCAGCAGGGCCCCACGGTGGACCGCTTCAATAACGTCAACCGGGTATACGAACTCTGTAAACAGGTGCGCGAAGGTGTTGGGCGCGACGGTGGCTGGTGCATTGACTTCCACACGGAACTCGACATGCCAGACGCCATCACGCTGGCGAATATGATTGAGCCGTTGCGACCGTACTTCGTGGAAGATCTGGTCCGCAGCGAAAATCCGGGCGTTTATAAGACGCTGCGTGGTCAGGTAAAAGTGCCAATCGCGGTTGGCGAGCAGTTTGGACCCAAGTGGGACTGGAACGAACTCATTGAGAACCACCTGATCGACTACGCCCGTGCGACCATCCCCAACGTTGGCGGTATTACGGAGTTCCAGAAGATCGCCGCCGCGTGCGAGACCCACTATGTTGGGCTGGTGCCACATTTCACCGGCCCGATTTCGGAAGCGGCGATGGTGCACTGTTCTGCAGCGTTCTCCGGGCCGGTGCTGATGGAGATGGTGATGGGAGGGACTCGACCCTGGCCCTACCTCAACAACAGCTACGACCTGCGGAACGGCAAACTCTGGCCCAATGAGCGCCCGGGCCTGGGCGTGGATGTGGATACCTCGAAACTCCAGTTGATCGGCGACCATAAGGAAGCCTTCAGCCTGACCCACATGTTGAAACGGCCCGATGGGTCCCTCACCAACTGGTAGCCTGTTCAGGCCGAATGTTAACCTGAGGAATTCCTCCTATGAGCATTCAAATTACCCTGCCGGACGGTAGTGTCCAGCAGATCGAATCGGGTTCCAGTGCGCTTGACGTCGCGCGGAACATCAGCCCCCGCCTTGCCGACGCCGCCCTTGTCGCCAAAGTCAACGGCGTCCTCGTCGACGTGAACCGGCCAATTGAGGCAGACGCAACCGTCCAGATCCTGACTTCAAAGGATCCCCAGTCGCTCGAAGTCTACCGGCACTCCACCGCTCACCTTTGCGCCGCCGCTGTCCTCGAACTGTTCCCCGAAACCAAGCTCGGCATCGGTCCGCCCATCGAGAACGGTTTCTATTACGACTTTGACCGCCCCGAAGCCTTCACCCCGCAGGATCTGGAAAAGATCGAAGCAAAGATGTGGGAACTGCAGGCGCGGAACCTGACGTTTGAACGCAAGCTGATCGGCAAACCGGAAGGTCTGGAAAAATACCGTGCGATGAATGAGCCCATGAAAGTGGAACTCATTGAAGAGCGCGCCGACGACATCTTCTCCGAATACACGCTCGGACCCCAGTTCATTGACTTCTGCCGCGGCCCCCACCTGCCCGATACCTCGAAGATCAAGGCCTTCAAGCTGCTCAGTGTTGCCGGGGCTTACTGGAAGGGCAACGAGAAGAACAAGCAACTGCAGCGCATTTACGCCACCGCCTGGTTCTCGAAGAAGGAACTCGACGAGCATATCAACAAGCTGGAAGAAGCGAAGAAGCGCGACCACCGCAAACTTGGTCAGGAACTCGATCTCTTCAGCATCCAGGAACTGGCTGGCCCTGGCCTCATTTTCTTCCACCCCAAAGGCGGTATCATCCGCAAGACGCTGGAAGACTGGATGCGCAATGCGTATCTGGAACGCGGCTATTCGCTCGTCTACACGCCTCATGTGATGCGTCGTGACCTCTGGAAGGTTTCCGGCCACGCCAATTTCTACTCGGAGAACATGTTCACTCCGATGGAACTGGACGACTCCGAATATCAGTTGAAGCCCATGAACTGCCCGGGCCACATTCTGATCTACGCCGACCGTCAGCATAGCTACCGCGACCTGCCGATCCGCCTTGGTGAACTCGGTACGGTCTATCGCTATGAGCGCTCCGGGACCATGCATGGTCTGCTGCGGGTCCGCGGCTTTACGCAGGACGACGCCCACATCTTCTGCACCCCGGAACAGATTGAAGATGAAATTGTGGCCTGCCTCGACTTCGCCCAGGACACGCTGAAGACCTTCGGCTTTACGTCTTATAAGGCTGAAATCTCTACGTGGGACCAGGGTGCCAGCGGCAAGTATGACGGCGAACCCGAGATGTGGGCGCTTGCTGAAGGCTCTCTGCGGAAGGCCTGTGACCGGCTGGGCATTGAAGCTACCGTTATCCCTGACGAAGCCGCCTTTTACGGCCCGAAGATCGACGTAAAACTTGTCGATGCGATCGGGCGTTTGTGGCAACTGTCGACGGTGCAGTTCGACTTCACCCTGCCGCGCCGGTTTGAACTTGAATACGTTGCCGAGGATGGGAAGAAGCACCGCCCGCTGATGGTCCACCGCGCCCTGTTCGGCTCCGTGGAGCGTTTCTTCGGTATTTTGGTGGAGCATTATGCCGGGGCGTTCCCGGTCTGGCTGGCCCCGGTTCAGGCAACGGTCCTGCCCATCACGGACCGCCAGAACGACTACGCGAAGGAAGTTGTGGCGAAGCTAAAGGCCGCCGGAGTTCGGGTGACGCTGGACGACCGCAATGAAAAGGTCAACCTGAAGATCCGCGAAGCACAGTTGCAAAAGGTCCCGTACATGCTGGTGATTGGCGGACGGGAAGCGGAAGCCGGACAGGTTGCTGTTCGACACCGCAAGCGCGCGGATCTTGGCCCGGTGGAAGTGGATACATTCATAGCCACCATTACCGCCGAAATCGCCGCCAGAACCGCTGACGAATAGTCGGCGGACGTATCGGGAGCCGCGGTGGCTTCATCAACTGAGCGTTTCCGCGAATTCCCGCGCCGACACAATCCGGGCTGCCTTGTGCCGTCCCAGCACCAGCAGGCCACTTTGTCGCCCGTAACAAGATAGGCCGCCCTGCCTCCCTCGGACATGGCCACGAGGAAGTCGTCGGTGGGGTCGAGTGATCTTTCCACTCGCGGCAGCGGCGCGATAGCCTCCGCGAGTTTTCTCACCTGGTTGACGAGACGGCCTGCGGTGTACGGTTTCATCAGTGGCGCAATGGGCGGCTTGTGAAGCTTTGCGCGCAGCTCGTCAAGGTGCACCGCACAGGTGAGGAGCGTAAATTTCCCGTCCAGCCAGGCGTCAATCGAGAAACACTTTGCAGAACACGCGGCGCCTCATCTTTCCGCCAGCCAGGTTTCCGCCTCATTTGTTGCACGCCCGTTAGTCCGGTGGCGGCACAACCTTCAGCTGTGGAAAGCAGCGTCGATAAAATGCCGAATCAGCTGTAACCAACCGGTGGCAGGCTGTCACGCCGTGAGCACCAATCACGAAATCCGCCATCAATCTCCGGGGCACGCCACCGCCAGCCTCGCGGCGTCGGCGCGTGTACGCAGCATATGCCGTGGCTGCACGTTCCCATACCATCTGCCGGATTTCGAATTCAACCTCAACGTCAAGCTCCCCCAACAGCCGCGAAACCTCAGAAGGACGCAAACCCGGAAGCCCGCACAGTTCCACCCATACCGGCGCACACACCACCATCGGACCGTCCAATTGCAGTTTCAGGAGCAGGTCGGTCAGCGCAAGGGCACCGGGTTGTCCTTGCCAGAGCGTTACCAGGATGTTGGTGTCAAGCGAGGTTTTCACGATCCCACTCGTCCCAGCCACGCAGGTCCCGCGTAAACTCAACCGGGGTCTTTCCCACCACCAGCGGGAGTATGCCGATCTGCTTGTGGAACGGGTTTCCGACAGGGCGAGCCTTGCACAGAACCACTACCCCTTTTTCGTCGCGAAATTCAAGCTGATCACCCTTTTTCAAGCCAAGCCGACGGCGAACTGCGGCGGGAATTGTGACCTGTCCTTTACTGGTGATCGTCGCCGTCATTCCTTACCTCATGCTCCTTACTGTAAGGTATCATAATTCCGAATTGCCCAAGCCTCCACACGTCCAATATCGCAAAAGGCACCACCACCCGAATGGCTTGTTTTACCGCTGAAAACCAGGCGTGTTAGCCTGAAGCGAACCTCTGTATCCGAACCTCCGTATCAGAGCCACGGCAGCATTGATGAACCTTAATTTTTCCGGCATTGCAGCTACCTCCCTCCTCGGCAGAGCTCTTCGCCTTCCGCTCCGGCTCATCCCGCCAACCACCGTCCTCTCCATTCTTCAGGGTCCCCTGAAGGGCCTGAAATGGGTGGCGGGTTCTACCCTCCACGGGGCCTGGCTTGGCAGCTACGAACTGCGCCAGCAACTCGCCATCGCCGCCACCCTCCGCCCCGGCACCCGTTTCTGGGACCTGGGGGCCCACGTTGGCCTCTACACTCTTCTCGCCGCACGGATTTGCGGACCAGAGAATGTCCTTGCCATCGAACCCCTTCCCCGGAACCGAGCCGCCATCGAAAAACACCTCACTCTGAACCGAATGTCGAATGTCACCGTCCTCGAAGGCGCAGTTGGTCGCGCACCGGGCGAGATGATGTTCGAAGACTCGCCCTCCACCTCCATGGGCAGGCTCACCCCTCAGGGCACCCGCCCGGTCCGCGTCTACTCTATCGACGCCCTTGTCGCCCAGGGAGAACCCGCACCCGACGTCATCAAGTGCGACATCGAAGGAGGCGAATTCGAAGCTCTCCAGGGAGCCATCCAGACCCTCCGAACCCACCATCCTAAGATCTTCCTCTCCTTCCACGAACGCAAGCTCCAACAGGACTGCTGCGCACTCCTCGCCGACCTTGGCTACAACCTGCTCCCACAGGACGGCTATCCTCTCGACGAAACCTCTGAGATCCTTGCCACCGTCTGACCAGCCCGGATTGACATCCTTCCCCACTTCTGCCAAACTAGTTTGCAAGCGTTTGCAAAAAGAGATAACCATCAAAGATATAGCCCGTGAAGCGGGGGTTGACGTCTCCACCGTCTCCCGCTCCCTCAGCGGAGCCTACGGCATTAAGGCCGACACACGCAACCGTGTCCTGGCGGTTGCGCAGCGCCTGAACTACCGGGTCAATCGGGTAGCCCGCGGCCTTGTCACCGGTCGATCCCACACCCTGGGCCTCATTATCAGTGACATCCGTAACCCCTTTTTTACGGAAGTCGCCCGTGGTGCCGAAGATGCGGCGCGGGCCGCTGGTTGCGACCTGGTGCTGTGTAACAGCGATCAGGACGCCACGCGGCAAATGGAATACGTCGCAGCCCTGGCAGGGAAAAGGGTGGATGGCATCCTCATGAACTCGGTCGCGGTCCTCGACAAAGAGCAGAAGGAGCGCCTTGAAGCCATCGGCATCCCCATCGTGCTGCTCAACCGTACACGCGGGCCATTCTCCACCGTCTGCGCCGACAACAAAGCAGGTGGCACCCTGGCCGCCGAATATCTGCTCAAACTTGGACACCGCAAGGTGGCTCACCTCACCGGCCCGGCGCGCCACGGCAACCTCACCGACCGTGAAAAGGCTTTTGTCAAGGCGATGCCGCCCGATTCCGTCACCGTTCTTCATGGGGAAAACAGCTTCGCCGGGGGCCGCGAAATGGCGCAAACAGTCCTTGCAGGGCAGCCCCGCAGAATCACCGCCATCTTCGCCGGTAACGACACGATTGCCTTTGGCGTGCTGAGGGCCATCCTGGACGCGAACCTTAAAGTGCCGGATGATATCTCGCTCCTCGGCTTCGACAACGTGGAACTTGGCAGCATTGTCCAACCACCGCTTACCACCATCCATCAGCCCAGCTACGAACTGGGCCAGAGAGCAGTCGAAACCCTGCTCCGTCTTGGCAAAAAAGACGCACCCGCAGAGAACCACGTCCTCCCCGTCCAACTCATCGAAAGGCAGTCATGCGCACCGGCGACTCAGAAAATCTAACCCAGTGCGAACTCCGTCACACCACCGACGCCTGAACCAAACTCGGTGGTGCCGACGTGGGATCAGACGATCTCCACATTTTCGCCACCGCTTCGACATTCGGCTCAGATGACGCTCACGTCACGGGAATATGGGGGATACGGCAACGTAACTGCAATCGCCACGATTGCGGGCTACACGGTTGCTGCGGGCGTCGCGGAGACGGGAGTGAACTTTGCGCCAATTCCGACAGATTCTTAGTACTCCGTCAGGGATGTAGGTGCGAGGTAGATTAGAGACGCTCCCCAGCTCTCCCACCAACGCGACAGGACGGTTCTGTGGGACTGCACCGCCGGTAGCGCGATGAAAAAACAGCAGACGCCCCTACCGTGACCGACATGGCAGCCCAGTACACAGTCTCACCGGGGCACTCCAACTATGACCACAACCAGCAACTTTTATTGATGTATGGAGTCTCAAGCGGTCAAACAGGCTCGGCTCACGAAAAAAGAAAAAGGGGACCGTCCGGTAGGACAATCCCCCTTCTTTATAGAACTGACAAGCGGTTTAGCGCTGGGACAGTTCGATACCGGTGAAGAAAAACTTCAGTTCTTCGGCAGCCGTCTCCGGCGCGTCCGAACCGTGAATGGAATTCCGCTCGATGCTCTCGGCGAACAGCTTGCGGATGGTTCCATCAGCAGCATTCGCCGGGTTCGTCGCGCCCATTACTTCGCGCAGCTTCAGGACCGCGTCTTCGCGTTCCAATGCCATCAGAATCACCGAACTCTCGGTCATGAACTTCACCAGAGAGGCGAAGAACGGACGAGCGGAGTGAACAGCGTAGAAGCCTTCCGCCTGCGACTGGCTGAGCTTTGTCATGCGGAGAGCCACAATGCGGAAGCCATTCGCTTCGAGGAGGCTGAGAATCTTACCTGCGTTGCCGTTCGCCACTGCGTCGGGTTTAATGATTGAAAAAGTTGTTTGCATGTTCGTTTTGAATCTCTACTTGTTAAGTAACTTTTGCTGCATTAATTTCTGAATGTTCTCGCCGATCTGAGCGGGCGAAGAACAGACCGTGACGCCGGCTTCCTGCATGGCCTTGATCTTGTCCGAAGCCGCGCCGGAACCACCCGAAATGATCGCGCCCGCATGGCCCATCCGACGCCCCGGAGGTGCCGTCTGGCCGGCAATAAAGCCAACCACCGGCTTCCGAACGTGTTCTTTGATGTATGCCGCTGCACGCTCTTCCGCGTCACCGCCGATTTCGCCAATCATCACAATGGCGTGCGTATCGGGGTCTTCGTTCAGAAGACGGATCGCATCCGTATGATTGGTACCAATGATGGGATCGCCGCCGATCCCGATACAGGTCGACTGGCCAATCCCCAACTTCGTGAGCTGGCCCACAGCTTCGTAAGTCAAAGTGCCGGAGCGCGAAACGACACCGACGTTGCCTTCCAGATGGATGTGCCCTGGCATGATGCCGATCTTGCACTTACCCGGCGAGATGATCCCGGGGCAGTTCGGCCCAATCAGGCGCGAAGTCTTCGTCTTCAGATACGCCCAGACTTTCACCATGTCGATCTGCGGAATGCCTTCGGTGATGCAGACAATCAGGGGGATCCCGGCGTCGGCCGCTTCCATGATGCCGTCCGCCGCAAAGGGTGGGGGAACAAAGATCACGGTCGCATTCGCGCCGGTTTCTTTCACGGCCTCGGACATGGTGTTGAACACCGGGCGATCCAGATGGGTGCCGCCGCCCTTGCCGGGGGTAACACCACCCACAACATTGGTGCCATAAGCAATCGCCTGCGTCGCGTGGAACGTGCCTTCGCGGCCCGTGAAACCCTGCACCAGCAGGCGAGTATTTTTATCAACCAGTACGGCCATTAGTTCGAACCTCCCGCAGCAGCCACAACCTTTTCGGCCGCGTCTTTCATGCCATCCGCAATGATGAAGTTGAAGCCCGATTCCTGAAGAATCTTTTGGCCTTCCGCAACATTGGTGCCTTCCATCCGGATCACGATCGGGACCGAGATACCCAGATCGCGTGCCGCTGCCACCACCCCGCTCGCGAGCGTATCGCAGCGCAGAATGCCACCAAAGATATTGATCAAAACGGCCTTCACTGCCGGATCACCCAGCAGAATGCGGAAGGCGTTCTTCACCTGCTCCGCACTGGCGCCGCCGCCGACATCCAGGAAGTTCGCCGGCGTTCCGCCCGCGTACTGGATAATGTCCATGGTCGCCATCGCCAGACCGGCACCATTCACCATGCAGGCGATGTTGCCATCGAGCTTGATGTAGTTGAGGCCGAACTTCGAAGCTTCCACTTCCAGCGGATCTTCTTCGTTCACGTCGCGCAGCTCAACCAGGTCTTTGTGGCGGAACAGAGCGTTGTCGTCAAAGCCGATCTTCGCGTCGAGCGCGTAGACCTTGTTGTCCTTCGTCAGAATGAACGGGTTAATTTCGGCTAGATTGGCGTCCATCTCCATGCAGCACTTCGAAAGGGCCATAATCGCCTGGACCGCGCCGTTAATGGCTGCGGACGGGATTCCAATGCCGAAGGCCAGCTTGCGCGCCTGATACGGTTGCAGGCCGATGCCAGGATCGATCACTTCCTTGAGGATGGCGTCCGGATTATGGGCAGCCACTTCCTCAATATCCATGCCGCCGGCAGCCGACGCCATGAAAATGATCTTTCCGGTGCCACGATCCAGAACGATACCGAGGTACAGTTCCTTATCGATCGGCAGCGTCTCTTCCACCAGCAGGCGCTGAACCAGACGACCTTCCGGGCCGGTCTGGTGCGTGATGAGCGTCATGCCGAGGATCTTCTCAGCGATAACCGCCGCTTCGTTCGCATCCTTCGCGACCTTCACACCACCGCCCTTACCGCGGCCTCCGGCATGGATTTGCGCCTTCACCACGACGCTGCCGCCGAGTTCTTTCGCGATCGCCTCTGCTTCGGCGACGGAGTACGCCACCTTCCCGCGAGGCACGGGAACGTTGTATTTGGCAAGGATTTCCTTGCCCTGATACTCGTGGATTTTCATGTGGGACGAACGAACCGTTATGCTGAGATGAACCTGGAAACAGGCTTACTACAAACCTCAACTTTAGCATGGACCTAAAACTCCTCCACGCCGTCGCCGCCGGTCAAGCGCTCACCGAACAGCAGGCAGAGACCGCCATGCGGACCCTCCTCGCGGGCGAATCCACGCCCGTTCTCACGGCGTCATTCCTCACCGCCCTTCACGTGAAGGGCGAGACCGTGGACGAACTGACCGGCTTCGCCCGGGCTATGCGCGCCGCCGCCGTCGCGCTGCCCATTTCCGCCGCCTGCCGCCCTGTCCTCGACACGTGTGGCACCGGGGGCAACCCCATCGCAGGGTTCAATATATCCACCACTGCCGCCTTTGTGATTGCCGGAGCCGGAGTCCGGGTCGCGAAACACGGGAACCGTTCCATCACCAGCCGTTCCGGGTCGGCCGACCTGCTGGAAGCCCTCGGCGTGAAGACTGCCACCACGCCCGAAATTGTGGCCCGCTGCGTGGAGCGCGCCGGGATTGGGTTCCTTTTTGCCCCGGCTTTCCATGGTGCCGTGAAATATGTCCAGCCCATTCGCCTGGAGCTCAAATTCCGAACGGCCTTCAACTTCCTGGGCCCTTTGACGAATCCAGCCGGAGCCGAAATGCAGGTGGCGGGCACGTGGTCCGTCGAAGCTGCGGAAATGATCGCCGGAGCCACCGCGAGGCTCGGCCTGCAGCGCGGCTTTGTGGTTCATGGAGACGACGGCCTGGGCGAGGTCACCATCTCTGCCGCCACCACGGTCTTTTCTATTCGCAACGGTTCGGTCGAAAAACTACGCCTCACGCCCGAAGACTTCGGTTTCGAAATCCAGCCGCTGGAGGCCATCAAGGGTGGGGACGTGGCCTATAACAAGGCCATCGCAGAAGCGGTTCTCGCAGGCCGGCATGGAGCCGCCCGCGACACGGTTATCATGAATGCCGCCATGGGCATCATCGCCGCCGGAAAAACTGAGGCCTGGCGGGAAGCCGCCGATCTGGCCGCAACCTCGATCGACTCCGGAGCTGCGCAGCAAGCCCTCGACGCCCTTCGATCCGAATCCAATACCCTGCCCTAAACTGACAGTAGTGCTCCGCATCGAACGAATCGAAACCGTCCAGGTCCCGCCCCGCTGGGGCCTCCTCCGTATCCTCGTCGAAGGTGGCCTCGAAGGCTACGGCGACTTCAGCGTCGAAGGCCAACTCAGCTCCACCGAAGCCCTGGTTCACGAACTTTCCGAGCATTTCATCGGCAAAGATGCGCGCGATCTCCGGCGTCTGGTACGCGGCTGTTATGACCAGAATTTCTACCACGGCGGTGCCCATTACATGTCCGCGCTCGGAGGCATCGAAACTGCCCTGTGGGACATCCTCGGCAAAAGCCTGAACCAGCCTGTCCACCGCCTCCTCGGCGGTGCGGTGCGGGACAAAGTGAAGGTGTACCGATGGGCCGGAGGCAACAATAACTCCCCGGAGTCCGCTGCCGAAGAAGCTTCAAAAGTCGTTTCTGAGGGTGCCCGGGCTCTCAAACTGAACGCCTGCCCGCCGCTCGCCGCCATCGATACTTACGGAGGCATCCGCGCCGCAGTTGCCCGTGCACGCGCCGTCCGCGAAGCCGTCGGCCCGGAATTCGACATCGCTTTCGACTTTCACGGGCGCTGCAATGTCCCCATGGCCCGGCGCCTCGCGAAGGAACTCGAATTCGCAAGCCCCCTCTTCTACGAGGAGCCAGTTCGGCCCGAGTACAACCGCTGGATGCCCGAAATCGCTGCCACCACGCATATCCCCCTCGCCACCGGAGAACGCATGCACACCGTCGCCGAGTTCGCGGCCCTGGTCGCCAGCAAAGGTGCCCATATTCTGCAGCCCGACCTGGTTCACATCGGTGGCATTATGAACACGGCTGAAGTGGGAGCGCTGGCGGAGGCGAACGGAATCGCCCTTGCGCCACACTGCCCCCTCTCGCCCATCATGTTCATGGCGAGCCTGCAGGTGGTTGCGCAGTGCCGTGCCGGCTGGATTCTCGAATGGTCCAAAGGGATTCACTACAATGCCCACGGAGCGACGGGCGATGTAGACCCCTGGCTTCGCTACGTAGCCGAGCAGGACTGGCCCCTTTTCGATACCGACGAAACCGGTCACCTCCCCGTGACCGAACAACCGGGTCTCGGGGTCCGGATCAACTGGAAGGAAGTGCAAGCGGGAGCCAGGGAAGGCACCAAATGGCGCGATGAACTCATGAAGCTGCCGGATGGGACTATTGCCAATTGGTAGGTGCCAATTGGTTTTTTGAACCGGAGTACTAAGCCAGCAGTTCCTTCACCACCACGCCGCTCACATCAGTCAACCGGAAATCCCGGCCCTGATATCTATAAGTGAGCTTCGTATGATCCACTCCCAAACAATGCATCATCGTGGCATTCATATCATGCACATGTACCGGATTCTCCGTGATGTTATAGCTGTAATCATCGGTCTCGCCGTGTAACACACCGCCCTTGATACCGCCACCAGCCATCCAAACTGTAAAGCACCGGGGATGGTGATCCCGGCCATAATTCTCCGGCGACAGATTCCCCTGGCAATACACCGTCCGGCCGAATTCCCCGCCCCAAATGACGAGCGTTTCATCCAGCATGCCGCGCTGCTTCAAATCCGTAATCAGCGCCGCCGACGCCTGATCCGTATCCATGCACTGCCCCGGTAACTGCCGCGGAACACCCTCATGGTGGTCCCAGCCCATGTGATAGAGCTGGATAAACCGGCTCCCCCGCTCTGCCAAACGTCGCGCCAGAACACAGTTCGCGGCGTACGTCCCCGGCTTCCGCGCATCCGGCCCATACAGGTCAAACGTCGACTGCGGTTCTTTCGACAAATCCGTCAGTTCCGGCACCGAAGTCTGCATCCGATACGCCATTTCATACTGGCGAATCCGCGTCACAATCTCGGGATCCCCGAACTCTTTCAGGTTCACTTCGTTCATCTGCCGGATGTCATCCAGCATCGACCGCCGCACCTTCGCGTCCACTCCAGCCGGGTTCGAAAGATACAGCACCGGGTCGCCATCCGACCGGAACTTCACGCCCTGATACGCCGTCGGCAGGAAGCCGCTGCCCCACAGCCGGTCATACAGCGGCTGGTCCACCTTACGTCCCGTGCCACGCGAAATCATCACCACAAACGCAGGCAGATCATCGGTCTCGCAACCAAGCCCGTAACTCACCCACGACCCCATGCACGGCCGCCCCGCCACCTGGCTGCCCGTCTGGATAAACGTAATCGCCGGATCATGATTAATCGCCTCGGTATACAGGCTCTTCACCACCGCGACCTCATCCACAATCTTCGCCGTATGCGGCAGTAACTCACTCAGCCAGACGCCCGACTTACCATGCTGAGCGAACTTATACATCGACGGAGCAACCGGAAACTTCTTCTGCCCAGACGTCATGCCCGTCAGCCGCTGTCCCTGGCGGATCGAATCCGGCAGTTCTTCGGCAAACCTCTTCGTCAGCCCCGGCTTGTAATCGAACAGGTCCATCTGCGAGGGCGCGCCCGACTGGTGCAGATAGATCACCCGTTTCGCCTTAGCGGGGAAGTTCGGGAACCCCGGCAGGCCTTTCGCACCGAACGCATTTGGTGCCATGATCGACCCCAGCGCCGCCGCTCCGATCCCCGTCGCCGTACGGCCAAACAACTGCCGCCGCGTCATCATCAACTGGTGTTCACGTAGCGGGTTCATTGGCGCGTAATCACCTCGTCCAGATTCAACATCACCGAGGCGACGGTCGTGTAAGCGGCCAGTTCCACCTCGTCCAGCGCCTTGTTGCGAGGCGCTTCGCCCGCCGTCAGCAGTTTTGCCGCGGCGGCCTTGTCGGCCCGGTACTGCGCAAGGCGCGTATTCAAACCCTGCTCCAGAATCTTCAGCTCCGCCGGACTCGCCGTGCGCGAAGTCGCCAAGCGGAACGCCCAGCCCAGTCGCTGCGACGGAGTCTTGCCACCCTCCAGCATCATGCGCTCGGCCAGCTTGCGCGAGGTCTCGATGTACATCTCGTCGTTGAGCAACGCCAGCGCCTGCAACGGCGTGGAACTCGCAGCCCGACGTACCACGCAGAACTCGCGCGTCGGCGCGTCGAATACCATCATGGAAGGTGGCGGCACCGTGCGCTTCCAGTACGAATACAGGCTCCTGCGCCAAAGATCATCACCCTTCGAGCGTTCATAGAGCTTCCGCCCCGGGAACGCCGAGAGTTGTTCCCACAGGCCCTCCGGCTGATACGTCTTCACCGGAACCCCGCCCATCTTCGAATTCAGCAGCCCGGAAACGGACAGGGCCTGATCGCGAATCATTTCCGCTGCAAGCCGCGCCCTGGCGCCGCGCGCCAGCAGTCGATTCTCCGGATCGCGTTCCCGCAACGCTGCCGTAGCCGACGATTGCTGCCGATACGTCGCCGACGTCACAATCAGCTTCTGGATCGCCTTCACATCCCAGCCGTTTCCAACAAACTCCGTAGCCAGCCAGTCCAGCAATTCCGGATGCGAAGGCGCTTCGCCCTGCGACCCGAAATCTTCCGCCGTCTTCACAAGACCCGTGCCAAAGTACATCTGCCAGTAGCGATTCACCGCCACTCGCGCCGGCAGCGGATTCGCCGGATCCACCACCCACTTTGCCAGCGTCAAACGGTTCAGCGCAGCGCCTTCCGGGAGCGGCGGCAGGAACGCGGGAACAGCCGGAACCACTTTGTCCGAGGGCTTATCGTAAGCACCACGCGCCAACACGAAAGTCTCGCGGGGCTTCTCCATCTCGGACATCACCATCGTGGAAGGAATCTTATTCTCAATCGCCCGGCGTTCGCCATCCAGCTTCTGCACCAGTTCATTCGCCACCCGGCGATCATGAGGATGCGGCGTAAAGTATTTCCGAACTTCCGCGTCTTCGGTAGACGTTTTCAGCAGCGCGGCAATCTTCTCCGGCAACACCTCCGGATACTCGGAGTCCGTCACCGAGACACGGAACCGCCCCACCGGAGCTCCCTCATACTCGCTGCCAATCCGGAAACGGAACTTGCCGCCCTCCGTCATCCGGGCGGTCTCAATAACCGCGTAATGCGGCTTATTCATCTCAGGCTGCAAACCCCAGCCCCGCCGCAACTGTTCCGCCGGACGAACCACCAGATCCAGTTCCGATTCTTCCGACTTGAAATCCGCCGTGATACGAGTGAGCGCCAGCTTTTTCTCGCCCTCCCGAACATCAAACAGCGTCACCACGCCCTTGCCATCCACACCCCGGCCCGACCCGCTGCCAGGCAGCGACGCATCGGGGATCAGTTCCAGCCGGAACGCCGTGATGTTCTTCATCTGCGTCTCCGCCGTGAATTCATAAATCGCGGTCGGAGGCATCGCGCCGCCCGCCAGAATCGACCCGTCCGGCAACGCCTTCAACACAACCCCACCATCAGCTTTCAGGTCCGAGGGCTGCAGGACCTGCCACTGCGGAGCGGCCCACGCCAGTGGCTTCGCCGCCAGATCTTTCTCAATAGCGGCCAGCTTTTCCTTCGCGGCGGCAACTTCTTTCTCCTTCGCCGCCACCTGCGCCTCCAGCTCCGGAGCCGGAAGCCGCAGGAAGGGCTTAAAGTTTCCCCGGGCATCCCGCGCCCCGCCATTGCCGGCCTCTTCCACCGAATTGAAGAACGCGAACAGGCTATAGAAATTCTTCGTCGGAATCGGATCGTATTTATGGTCATGGCAGCGGGCGCAGCCCACCGTCAGCCCCAGCCAAACCGTCCCAAACGTGCTAACCCGATCCACCAGATTCTCCGCATGGAACTCCTCCGCAATACTCCCGGTCTCAGAGTTAATGCGATGGTTGCGCTGGAAACCCGTCGCGATCTTCTGTTCCACCGTCGCATTCGGCAGCAGATCCCCGGCCAGTTGTTCCACTGTGAACTGGTTGTAGGGCATGTTGCGATTGAAAGCATTCACCACCCAGTCGCGCCACGGCCACATCTCTTTTTCGGGATCGACCTGATAGCCGTGCGTATCGGCATAACGCGCCGCGTCCAGCCAGTCGACCGCCATCCTCTCGCCGAACCGTGGCGACGCCAGCAGACGATCCACCTGTTTCTCGTACGCATTCGGTGCCTTGTCCGCCAGAAACCCATCCAGTTCCGCCACGGTGGGCGGAAGACCCGTCAGATCAAACGAGACCCGTCGCAGCAGACGAGCCCGATCTGCCTCCTTCGAAGGATTTAGTCCCTCTTTCTCCAGCCGAGCCAGCACAAAACTATCAATGGGATTCCGCACCCAGGCCTGCTGTTTCACCGCAGGTGCCACCGGACGCACCGGCGGCGTGAAACTCCAGTGCGACTGCCACTTCGCCCCCTGCTCAATCCAGGCCCGAACCGTGGCTACTTCTTTCTCCGTCAGCGGTTTCCGATCCGAGTAAGGAGGCGGCATCCGGCGAGCCGGATTATCCGGAGCAATCCGAGTCAGGATCTTCGCTGCACCCACGCCACCGGACAGAACACGCCGAGCCCCATCTTCCGTATCCAGCCGGAGCCCCGCCTTCGGGTTCTCTGAAGGACCATGGCACTGAAAGCAACGATCCGAAAGAATCGGCCGGATATCCCGCCCGTAGTCGACTGGCGCCGCCAGTGCAGAGAGGGCAAACAGGCCCGCAAGGTAAGAAGTTCGCATGGACATCCCTATTGAAAGCATATGCCTGAGGACACGACTATCCGGGGCGGCCACCCTGCGGCAGCCGCCCCCCTGTACTACAGTGTCGCCGCCTTTAGAACCGCAAGCGGACCGTTAGTGCAGCATGCCGCGCCTGAATCTGCGCCGACGTGATGGTGCCAAACGTCGACGAAGTATAGGCGGCCAGGCTGGTCGGATTCGTGCACTGGCCATTGGACACAGCACAATTGATGGCTAGTCCCGTGGCCGGATTACCCGGATTGAAGTGGTTGAAAACGTTGAACGCCTCCGCTTTGAACGAGAGCGTCACCGGGTGTTCACCGACCGGAATCACTACGTCTTTCTGCAGCGCCATGTCGAAGTTCATCACACCCGGCCCGTACGTCATAGCGGGCTGGGCGTTGCCAATTCCGTACGAAGTTGCCGAGGGCAGCACGAAGCTGGCCGCGTTGAATGGATACCAGAGGCGCTTGTCGGCCGCCGCAAGACTCGCGTTGGTGCCCGTATAGGTCGATGACGGCGTCGCTCCATCCGCTAACCACAGGCTGCCGTTCTGCTGGCATCGGAACGGAAAGCCGCCCGTCGGCGTACCGGTCCAGTAGCCGATGGGAGCAGCATTCGCTGAACACCCGATGGCCAGCGCCTGGCCGTAGAAGAACGTTCCCACTCCAGACCAATGCCAGCCATCGAACACCTGCTTCGCCACCACATTGTTACGGGCAAACTTCGCCAGACTCGGAATATCGTAACCCCAATTGATATTCACAGCATGGGGGCGGTTTCCTGTCACATTCTTCAGCAGTTTGTCATCCACCCACTGGTTACGGTTATAAGTGATGGTCTTTGACCAGGTGTAATTCCCGCCAAACTGAAACCGCTTCGAGAAGCGCCGATTGATCGCCAGTTGCAAAGCGTTGTAGTTGGATGCGCCATCCTGCGTATACATCTGGATAGCGCCCCAGCCACGATACCCGCCGGAAAGCGCACGGATCAGGTTGGTGGAATAGAATCCCCCGGTACCGCCACTGCCGCTGGTCGGATCCAGATATTTTGGATTCGCACCACCCGTCGGCGACCAGATCGTGTAGGGCTTCACCGCATTGTAGTCGATGCGGCCCTGGTTGAACTGATTATGCGCCACGTTGCCCACATAAGCTGCATCGATGACGAAACCCTTACCCAGATCGCGCTGGATGCCAAACGACCAGTCATAAGTTGATGGCGGTTTGTAGTCCAGAGACCCGCCCGTTGTGTTCTGCGGCGTATAGACCACCGGCGAGCCGATGAGGCTGTTGATCGAGGTATTCAGAATCAGCGGCGCCTGATAGATAGGCGGCGCAGCCAGCGGACCCACGCCCTGGCCTGTCGCACCAATCGTGGCTACACCAAACGCTCGTCCGTAGAAAATCCCGAACCCCGTTCGCAGGGCAGTCTTGCCGTCGCCGAAAACATCCCAGGCCAGACCGATACGCGGTGCGTACTGCAGCGGCGGGTTGTTGAACAACATCCTGTCCTTCTGGATGATGCCTGAGAACGGCAGGGCGCTGGCGCTGAACGATGAAGGATCAAACGTCCCCTGCTGTGCATAGGGGAACACCTTGCCGTTGGCCGGATTGATGGAGGCTTTATTTGCGGCCGGGCAACTCACACTGCCGCCCACCGGAACCGTGCAGTACGGATACAGCAACTGTCCAGCTTTGGAATCACTATAAGCTGCCTTATCAAACACACCCAGCGTCGCGCTGGCTGAACTGATCGTCCCCAGGAACTGGAACCGCAGGCCATAATCCAGTGTCAGACGGCGGTTCAGCTTCCACGTATCCTGGACAAACCATTCCGTCTGGCGATAACGGGCATGCTCAATGTTCCGCCGGTTGTCTTCGCCGTAACCATAGGCGTTGCCGGTCAGTGCATTCGAGAACGGATTGCCTGTATCCACAGGGTTGCCAAGGTCCGACCCGAAATAGTAAGTGCCGGCCGTGTTGTAAGTGGTGTACGAGCTTACATTGCGGGCCGAAGACTCAAAGTAGAAACCGGCCTTTACGGTGTGCGGGCCGTGGATCCACGTAACGTTATCCACAACATTGTGAGACTCGTCCGTACCGTCAAACGGCCACCTGCTGTCAAAACCAAACTGAGGCAGACTCGGAATGCCAGTTGGCGCAGACTGCGCGCTGAAGCCCGGCGCCAGGCCAAAGTTCACCTGCGGCAGCAGGTTCAGCGTATTAGCGCCAAACAGATTCGGCAACTTGATCGCATTCCCGCTCGCGTCCTTCAGGGGCAACTGGCTCGCGGAAAACAACGCGTCTTCGGTTGGGCTGTTGCCCTGATGGGCACGATTAATGCCCATGGTCATTTCATTGATCAGGTTGGAGCGGAACGTGTGAATGTACGTCATGGCTGCGCCTGCTGAAGGGATGTGATAGCTGTGCGGGAACTGTCCCCAGCCATCGCCTAACGCGCCCAGAATGGCGCCGTATCCCGATTGGTCCTGATAATCCTGCAGGAGCCGGACAAACATCGTATCTTTCGGCGAGATGTTGTAATCCACGCGCAGAATCTTATCTTCGCGAGGCTGCGTGTTGGTGCCCTGAAACTGGAAGTTGTATTGCCGCTGACCCGTCACATCCGGAAAGTTCGGCAGCGGAAAGCGGTTCAGAAACGCCAGGCCGATGTTGCTGATGCGGCTGGCCGGAACCTTATTGCCGGTGAAGCAGCCTGCTGCGCCGGCCGCCCCGCAGGCAGCGCCGGTATTGGGGTCGCGAATCAGAATCGGCGTACCGTTGGTATTCACGGAAGCCGAAAAATCGCCCGCGCGTTCCAGCGCGGTGGGCATAGTATAGCGGTTCGGACCAGCGATGCCGTGGTTAGCCAGATAATCGTACGAGAAAAAGAAGAACAAGCGGTTGCGGTCTTTGTTAAACCGCGTACCGGGAATCAGCAAGGGTCCGCCGATGGTGCCGCCCGGGTTCTGAAACCGGTACCGCGGCTTCACCACGTTCAGCCGGTTGTTGAACCACTCGTTCGCGTCCAGCGACTCATGCCGCCAGTCGTAATAGGCCGTCCCGTGATACTGGCTGGAGCCGTTCTTGATCGTGATATTCAGCTGTCCGCCATTGCGCGCGCCGTACTCGGCATTGAAATTCGAAACCAGCAGTTTCACTTCGCCCACCGCGTCGATACTGGGCGCAATGTAGCCGTTGATGCTGGGAGCGCCGCTGTCCTGGCTGACGATACCATCCAGCGTCACCACAACCTGTCCCATTTGGCCGCCATTGATAGTCGGGGTGTTCCCACCCCATCCGCGCGAATCGTGGTTGCCCAGATCCTGCACGCCCGGCAGCGTCTTCAGCACGGCCATAAAGTCGCGGCCACGAACCGGAGTATCGGCAATCTGCGTCAGGTTGACGTTTTGGGCCCGGTCCGAACTATTCGTCGCCACGTGCGCCGCTTCTGACTGGACTTCAATCGAAGTCGCCACATCTCCCACCGTTAGCCGAAGCGTGTGGAGGTCGACGCGCTCCTGGGCGCTGACCGTAACGCTCTGCTCGAATGGCTTGAAGCCGGTCTGGGTGACCCGTACGGTGTAGCCCCCGGGAATCAAACTGCTGAATTCGAAAGCACCCGTCGAGCTCGTTGTGAAGTCGCGCGTCTGCTTCGAAATGCTGTTGGCAAGTTGAACTTTCGCCCCGGCAATAACTGCACCCGCCGGGTCGGCCACGGTACCCGATACCGATCCGGTAACGGTCTGCGCACTCACTAACGAAGCAAGGGCAAGCAGCCCCGCCCCCAATACGACAGCAAACTTTGCTGCTCTCATTAAGACTCTCCTCTGGACCACAAAGCGATTGGCCGCGAAAACGGCGTTCCATGACTATGTCGCCTTTGGCGGAGAGGTTCAATCCAAAACAGTGAGCCGGAGCACGATTGCGCTTATCGCAACGGCCAGACTTCGGAATATTCGCAAAAATGGCGCCTCCCTCACAAAACAGACACACGCGGGCACAGCATATAATTGCGATAATCGCAATGAACCGTCCTTACCAGCTGGAGACCGTAACCCGTGCCTGTGAGGTTCTCCGGCTGTTTCGTGATGAACGCCATGACCTGACGCTTGCTGAGGTCACCGAAATGTCCGGAATTGAAAAGACCGCAGCCTTCCGGCTCCTTCACACCCTGGAGGCATCCGGCTTCCTGCGCCGCGTTGAGGGCCGCCGTTACCGGTCCAACATCACCATCCGAAGCCGGCGGACAGTCCGCATCGGCTACGCGGCGCAGGCGTCGAACACGCCATTCTCTGACGCCGTCACCCGGGGAATCCGGGGCGCAGCCGCAAAGCACGAGTTCGATCTGATTGAGCTCGACAATCGCTACAGCGCCAGCTCAGCCCTCCGCAACGCCGAGCGTCTGGTCGCCGAGCGGGTCGACCTGGCCATCGAATTCCAGACCTATGAGAGGCTTGGGGCCCGGATCGGCACAAAGTTCACCGACGCGGGCATTCCGCTGATCGCCATTGATATCCCCCACCCCGGCGCGACCTACTACGGCATCGACAACTTTCGCGTTGGCCACCTGATTGGCCAGACGCTGGTACGGGCGGCACGGTCGCTCTGGCACGGCGAGGTGGACGAGGTGGTTCTCCTCGAAGAGTCCGCCGCCGGCTCCCTGCCCCGCCTGCGCCTCGAAGGAGCGGAACGGACCATTCGCGAGGCCCTGCCCGGTACCGGCCGCACCGTTCACCTGAATACGCGGGGGGACTTCGAAACCGGTCAGGACGCCGTGCGCCGACATCTGCGAAACACAGCGGCCAAACGGACGCTGCTGGCGTCCATCAACGACCCGACGATTCTGGGAGCTCTCCGCGCCTTCCAGGAAGCTGGCCGGCAGGACCTGTGCGCGGCCGTCGGAGTCGGGGCGGTGCCCGAGGCAAGAGAAGAGATTCGCCGGACCGACAGCCGCCTGATCGGCTCCGTGGCGGTGTTCCCGGAAAGGTACGGACAGGCCATCATGGAAATCGCCCACGATCTGCTGCAGGGCCGAAACGTGCCGCCGGCGCACTACGCGGAGCACGAGCTCATAACCGCGCAGAACATCAATTCGGTTTATGCGTCGGACTTTCTGGTGGGCCCGGCAATACTCGCCCGAAGCCAGAGCGGCTAGGCGCAGGAGGCGGCAGCGGCGCTGGGGGACCGACTTTAGGTCGAGCTACCTTGAAGGGATGGTCTATCTCGCGATTGCACCGAAAGCAGCTTTCAGTGCGATTCAGCTTGCTGCCGGGACGAAGTGCTTTGTTTGGGTCGGATCGGACGTAATCTCTAAATCGGAACATGATCGTCTAATCGCCAGCGGTGTGGAAGTGACGCGGCTTTCGTACCCGCTCGCCAACGCAACACCCGAAGTGATAGCAGACGCGCTGGCGACATTTGAAGAGCATCATCCCGGCGAGACCATCTGGGTTCAGCACGTTCACCTTGAACATTCGCTGAACGAGAGCTAACCGCGCCAGCGGACTCCGAGGTCGAGAATTTTCTTGCAGTAGTCGAGACTTTGTTCCATGTGGGCCATCTGCTGGATCTTTAGGGCGTCCATGTACTTGTCGCGGACTTCAGGCAGGTCGGCCATCAGGTGGGGTTTATTCCACGGGCGGCCCCGTTTCGCGAGTGCCAGAAAACGAGCAAAGTCGCGGGAGCGGGCCTGCGGGAACCACTTCGTCCAGAATTCCTCTCCGTAGACCGGCAGCACAACGGGTGGTCGGGCGGTGATCGGTTTGCAGTAGATGTACGCTTCTTTAGGGATTAACTCGGAGGCACGCGCGACGATGGCCTTGAAGTCCATGGTGCCTTCACCCAATGGCACCCATTGAATCGCGATGCCATCGGGGTGTTCGTAAACTACCGAATCGCGGAGGTGGAAGGTCAGGGCGAGCGGGCCCAACTCTTCGACCGTCGTCATCGGGTCTTCCGCGACGAAGACAGGGTTCCCGGTATCGAGGTACGACCCGACGAACTCCTTACCTGCCGTCTCGATCACTTGCCTGGTGCGCCAGGCCTGCACATCCTTGTGGTTTTCGAGGCCGATCTTCAGCCCCGCGTCCATCGCTTCGGTCCGGGCGGCACGCAGGATCTGCACCGCGATTTCGAGTTGCTGTTCAATGGGGCCGTCCGGCATGGCGTATCGGTCGCTGGCCATCAGGGTTCGCACCATTGGAGCGCCCATGGCGCGGGCTCTCGCGATGTTCTTCTTCAGGGTCGCGATGGACTGCGGGATGCCCTCTTTGGTCTTGGGCAACAGGGCTGCGCCGCCGGTTTCGATGCGGAGGTTGGCGGCTTTGGTCCAGGTGCGGACCTCATCCCAGTGCTTCGGGTCCATCACGCCTGGATCGAGGGAGTCCTGCAGGAAGGGGGTGTCGCCGCCGATAAAAGGGCGGGGGCGGCAAGCGCGGAATTGAGAAAACTACGACGGGTGAGCACGTGAATTATCATAACCCCGATGAGCGCAATCACACTGAAAGTCAACGGCCAGACGCATCAGGTTGACATTGACCCGGCCACTCCACTGCTTTATGCTCTCAGCGATGACCTGGGATTGCGGGGGCCGAAGTTCGGCTGCGGGCTGGGCCAGTGCGGTGCCTGCACGGTTATTGTGCGGGGTGAAGCGATCCGGTCGTGCGTGACTCCGGTGGCGTCGGTGGCAGGCGTCGAGATCACGACTTTGGAAGGTATTGGCACCCCGGAGAAACCGCATCCCCTGCAGCAGGCGTTCATCGACCTGCAGGCCGCGCAGTGCGGATACTGTATGAGCGGTGTGATCCTCTCGGCCAAGGCGCTTCTGGATAAGAACCCCAAAGCGCAGAAGCCCGAAATCGAACGGGTGTTGCAGGGCATTATTTGCCGGTGCTTCACGAACGCCCGGATCGTTCAGGCGATTGACAAGGTGGCGAGGTGAACCGGCGTCACTTCCTCGCCGCAGCCGGAGCTCTGTTTGTAGAGTTCCCTGCCTTCGGCCAGGTGCCGGGCGCGCCTTCCATGAAGGCTCTCGACTCCTGGGTGGCCATCGGCGCGGACGGTACCGTGACGGCTTACAGCGGTAAAGAAGAGCTGGGCCAGGGCATCTTTACGGCGCAGGCGCAGCTGGTGGCCGAAGAGCTTTGTGTGCCCTTCAACCGAGTGAAGCTGATTACCTGCGATACAGCTCTCACGCCGGACCAGGCCCACACTTCGGGGAGCCAGTCACACCCGGCGAACTTCAACCACGGCAATCTGGCGCTGGCCTGCGCGACCGCCCGGGAGGCGCTGATCCGACTGGCTTCCACGAAACTGGGCGTGCCGGTTTCCGAACTTAGCGCCGTCAATGGCGAAGTCCGGTCGGCATCCAAAGCCATCGGTTACGGCGAATTGGTTGGGGGACAGAAGTTCAATCTGACGCTCGACCCCGCCGCCAAACGCCGCGACCCGAAGACCTGGACCGTGCTGGGAAAACCGGTCCCTCGCACGGACATCCCCGAGATTGTGACGGGGCGGTTTGAATACGTCCAGAACGTGCGAGTCCCTGGGATGCTGCATGGCGGGGTGGTCCGTCCGCCATCGCCAGGGGCCAAGCTGGCTTCCGTTGATGAGGCCTCCATCGCCGGGATGCCCGGGTTGGTGAAGGTCATCGTGAAGAAGGACTTCGTCGGGGTAGTTGCCGAGAAGCAGTGGCAGGCCATTCAGGCAGCCCAGAAGCTCAAAGTCAGCTGGACGCCGGGCCCGGCGTTACCGCCATTTGCGGGCTTCGCCGAACACCTGAAGAAGCAGCAGCCCACCCGCGACACCCGCCTTCTGGATTCGGGCGATGTGGACCAGAAACTGGCCTCAGCCGCGACTGTCATGAAGGCCAGCTACTACCATCCGTACCAAATGCACGGGTCGGTGGGCGGCTCGTGTGCCGTCGCCGATGTGCAGGGCGGCAAGGCCACTATCTGGTCCGCGACCCAGGGCGTCTGGTACCAGAAGTCCGCCTGCGCCACACTGCTTGGGTTGCGCCCGGCCGACGTCCATGTCATCTTCCAACGGGGTTCCGGCTGTTATGGCCTGAATGGGGCGGATACGGTCACCTACGACGCTGCCGTGATGTCCCAGGCGGTGGGGAAACCGGTCCGGGTGCAACTGAGTCGCGCCGATGAGATGGCGTGGGAGAACTTCGGCAACGCCTTCGCCCTGGAACAGAGGGTTGGCCTCGACGCCCGGGGCTACATCGTCGCCTGGGACCATGAAGCCTGGTCCCCTACGCTGGGGAATCGCCCAGGGCCGAGTACACCAGGGAACGTGATTACCGGAACGCTGCTGGGGTATCAGCCCGAACCGTTTGTGGCTCGTTCGCCGGCGCCTCCGGCAGGGGCGTTCGGCTCTTCTGGATTCAACAACAGCAGCAACGGGATTCCGTCGTATGCCGGGGCTGGACACGGCAACGTGAAGTCGGTCCGGGTGCTGGTGCATAATGTCCGGTCGGCGTTCTTTACGGGGCCCTTGCGGTCACCGGCTCGGCTGCAGAACACGTTTGCCCATGAGTGTTTCATGGACGAGATTGCGGCGAAGCTGCAGGTCGATCCTCTGGAGTACCGGCTGCGACATTTGAGCTTCTTCCGTTTGCGGGATGCGCTGACGGAAGTGGCCAAAGCAGCGAACTGGCAGAAGAGACCATCGCCGAATCCGAAGCGGCCCAAAACAGGAATGGCTCCGGGACGCGGGATTGCGGTGGTCGCCTATGAAGGCGATAACGGATATGCGGCACTGGTCGCCGAGGTCGAAGTGGACCTCGCGACGGGGCTGATTCATACGAAGCGAATCGTGGTCAGCAATGACAGCGGGCCGGTCTCGAATCCGGATGGGATAAAGAACCAGATTGAAGGTGGGGCGCTACAGGGCCTGAGCCGGGCGCTGGGTGAGGAAGTCACCTGGGATCAGACGAAGGTGACTTCGGTGCACTGGGGCAACTACCGAAGCCTGACGCTCGGGATGGAGACTCCGGTGATCGAATCGGTGCTGATCAACCGGCCTGAGGAGGAAGCTTGCGGGTCGGGTGAGACCTCGATTACTTTGATTCAGGCGGCGATTGGGAATGCGGTATTCGATGCGACCGGGGCTCGATTGCGGGAGGCTCCGTTTACCCCGGCAAGGGTTTTGGCGGCCATCAAGGCTTCGTCTTAGATTCGGGGCACTGTAACTCCCTTCTTTGCGGCGGCTTCGAGGTATTCGTTGACGCTGTAGTAGGTGTCGCCGGTGTAGAGGAGACCTCCGTCTTCGACTAAGTGGACCCAGTTTTTGGACCAGGAATCTTTGCTGGTTTTCATGTGCTGGGTTAGCTTGCGGTCGAGGGGGGCGACCAGTGCTTTGTCGTCGACCAGGTTCTTTAGCTGGTAGGGGTCTTTTTCGTTGTCGAAGAGGACCCAGGGCTTGTCTTCGAACCTTGCGTAGGTGTAGCGGGAAGTTCGGACACCTCTCCAGCCTCTTTCGGTGTCGTCGCCTTTGTAGGGTCCGAAGATCTGCAGGAAGACGGAGTCTGGCCTGGGGCCTTTGCCTGTGGTGATGGTCTTCGACAAGTCTTGCCCCTGCATGGTGACGGGGGGCTTCAGTCCACACCACGAGAGAACCGTGGGGGCAAAGTTGATGTGGCTGAAGAGGAGATCGCTGGTTTGCCCGGGCTTGATTTTGGCGGGCCAGCGGATGATTCCCGGGACCCGGATGGATTCTTCCCAGGGCTTCCGTTTCAGACGCTGGCCGTGGGAGCCGAGCATGTCGCCGTGGTCGGAACAGACCATAAAGATGGTGTTTTCGGTGAGACCGAGCTGGTCCAGTTTGGCCATGAGGCGACCGACCTGGTCATCGACGGCGTTCAGCATTCCGTAGTATTCCGCGAGTCCCGCTCGACCGGGGGAACGGGGGCCGTCCTGATAGTTCGGGCGGAGTTCGAGTTTTTCGGCGTCGAATTTGGCGCGGT
>RGPS01000004.1 GCA_010084195.1 Terriglobia bacterium | reverse complement strand
CCGGAGGCCTCGAATATAGGAGTCGTCCCATCCCTGATTTCAGGATAACGCGAAGTCAGAACAGGACCCCCCTATTACTGGCAAACCCGGTACTATAACCAGAGTGTCTTTACGTGCCTATATCTTTCAGCGATTCGGACGATAAATCCGACCAATCGGCTGTCGCCACCGGCTCGAGCTAGTCGAGCACAATGCCCTTACTCCGCAAAATCGCGGCAACGTCAGACAGGGTAAAGCTTCCGGTAATCGCTTCTTCAGACAGGTCCACCGAAAACAGGCTTTCCAACTCCAGCTGGAAACTCACTGCCCGCATAGAATCCCAGCCTTTGATGTCACGAAAAGGTGCATCTGCCGGGACAGCTTCGTTGGGTCGTTCGCATACTTCGTTGAGCGCAGCTTCAATTCGTTTCATAGTCGTGAATTCGTTTCATCAGCGGCTTTATCAGTAGCGAAGAATCCCGGCACCCCAAGCCAGTCCGCCACCAAAGGCAGCGATAGCGATCAGATCGCCGCGCTCAACCTGGCCGTTGTCAATCAGTTCGTCCAGGGTAATCAGGATGGAGGCCGAGGCCGTATTGCCGTACTCTTTCAGGGTGACGGCAAAAGCTTCCCGTGGAACTTCCAGACGATCAGCCAATTCGTTCAGGATATTGATGTTTGCCTGGTGGGAGACAAACCAGCGGATCTGCTCAGCCCGGAGGTCACACTTCGTCAGCGCGGCGCGGAGTATCTCGGAACCTTTGGAAACGGCAAATTCGAAGACTTCCCGGCCACTCATCTTGAAGTAGATGTCTTCCGGCTTGCTCAACTTGTTCGGAGGCATCATGCTGCCACCCGCCGGTACCCGGATCAGTTCAGCACCTGCACCGTCGGCCCCGAGTTCCGTGTAGATCAGCCCGGGCTCCGCAGAAGGCCCGAGCAGGATAGCCCCTGCGCCATCTCCAAAGTACGGGTAAGTGGAAAAGTCCCGGGGGTTGAGAATCCGCGAATAGATTTCGGCACCAATCACCAGGATGTACTTGTGGCGACCCGAGCGGATCAGGCTATCCGCAAGGTGCAGGGCGTAGATGCCTCCACTGCAAACCGCATTGACATCGAGAGCAAAGGCGGAAGTGGCTCCGAGCAGAGCCTGAACTCTTGTTGCGGTGGCAGGCTGGGGGCGGTCCGGGGAGGAGGTAGAAAGAATGATGCCTTCGAGGAGGGCTGGGGCAAACCCGCATTTCTGCAGGCACACACGCGACGCACGAAGCGCCAGATCGGAGGTGCAGTCTGCGTCATCAGCGTGCCGCCGAGCCTGGACCCCCGTCTTAGCCGCGATAAGCGGCAGGCTCATCTTAGGGAACTGGGTCAGGTCCTCATTGGCTATTCGCCGTTCCGGCAGGTACCGCCCGGTAGAGAGGACTGTGGCGAAGGTTGACACCTACCTGGCAATATAGCATGGCCTGAAAACCTCACCTAAATGCTCAATATGTTTCGAAGAGGGAAAAATCCCAGCCCGAGGCGCTGCTCAGCAGGTCGCCCAGTTCACCGGCGTCGGCGCGATAATACTGCTGCCAGAACGGTAACTCATAGGAATGGGGCCGCAGGGACATCGCGGCCTGATGTTTCTCCGGAGACCCGGCGCAGAATTTGACGCCGCCTATGCCTTCTTCTCGTGCAGTCCGGATTGCATGGAGGAGCAGGTCCCTGAATATGGCGGGGGAATCTCCTGCCGCCTGCAGATCGGAAACATCGTAAAGAGTAAGACCATCACCTTCCCGCCGCAGCAGGACGATGTAACCCTGCAGGTCTCCACCTTTGATCGCAGCGAGAACTTTCCCGTGTCCACTGCGGAGTTCAGAACCATAGCGCCACTCCAGCACCCTGCTATCCCGCACCGCCCTCAATCTGGCATGACCTGCGGCCAACCGAGGCCAAAGGCCATCAAAGCGGGCGTCAAAGCCGGAGACCTCTTCAACCTGCAGCGTGATGCGTCCCCGGCCACTGCCAACGAAGGCATCCCGTGCCAAAAGCCCGAAACCGGCGGGCCAGGCAAGGCCGTCGGCCCCGGGGATGGCCCGCCTCCGGAGCGCCGCCCTCGTAAACGCCACCGGATTTGTAGCCCAAAAACAGGGGCTGCCGTACCAGGGGAGCGGAAGCCGTGGGATTCTCATGGCGGTAAAGACCCGGGAAGCAGTTGGGCTCGCGCTGACAGCGAGGCGGACCTCGGCGTTTTTCTGACGAAAAAAAGTGGTCATCAGCTGCATGGAATCCGACCGATGCCCGGCGTCAACTGCCCAGCCTGCTGCGATGGCACCACGAACCTTGCGTCCATTTACCTGATAGAGGAGGTGGATATTGTCCAGATTCCCCACCACTTCGCCAGCCGCATCGGTCAGAACCCAGCCGATCGGCATATCTTCAAACTCGGTTTCCCAGGGGTAGGTTGACCAGCGGGTTTCCCTCGCTGCGGGGTCCATTTCATCCATCAGATTGCGACGATTCAGCCGGGCAATGGCTTCTGAGTCGGAGAATGTGGCAGGGCGAAGGCGGGGAGTGGTGCTCACAGCGAACCCGGGTTCAGACGCGCCGCTGCGGCGTCCTGCCGGACCTTTCTTACCAGTTCGATGTACTCGGAAGCGGGAAGTTCGAAGTACCTTTCGGCATAGCGGCAGACCCCGGCGCCGAGCATCCTCGAATGGAACATGTTCAGACCTTTGGTGCTGTGGGTATAGTCGAGCGCCGAATTCGCCAGCGCGAAGCAGTTCAGCATGTCCACTTTGGCCTCCATCACATCGTCGATCACCAGAACGACATTGGGGATACAAAGGCCCCAGACTTCGTACTGGAGAATTCGGATGGGCCTTTGGAGGCCGGCCAGAGCTTCTGCGAGAAGGTAGTTCGTCGTGCGGTGATCGGGGTGCCCATCCAGCACAAAGGGGACGAATATGGCGTCGGCAGTCCGGCGGACGATCTCATTCCGAATTTGCTCCACCGCCCTGGAGAAACCGGCTTCGAGCGATTTATGGCCAAGGAAAACCGGAGGCTCCATCCCGATAACCGCCGCTGCTTTTATGGACTCGTTGTTGCGAATTTCGGTGGCCGCCTGAGGCGTGAGGCCGAGGTCTTCGCAGCCCTCCGCACCGTCGGTCAACATGAGGATGGCGGCATCACAACCGGCACGTACCTGGAGGGCAAGCGCCCCGCCACAGCCGATCGCCTCGTCGTCCTGATGGGGTGCCAGCACGAGCATGGATTGCCCGAACGGCGCGGTGATGGGGACAGGGCGGACGAAACCCGAGAAGTAGTCCGTGGCTGATGCGAGAGCGAGCGTTCGCAGGCGGATGTCCTGCAACGAAGCCTTCAGAAAGAGCTTGAACTGGCTGCGCGCATAGATCAGAGGATAGATGAAGCGGTAGATCTGTCGCAGGTAGTGGTGAATCATCGGTGCCCTGGGTGCGTAAACACAGTATAGTCACTCCGCAGGCAGCGCCGTTTGATATGCGCCTCCCCAACCCGCGCAGGCGAAGGGTTCAGCCAGAACGGTTGCTTCCTGCCCTGATGCAAGCCGCACACGGACCTCATAGACGGGGCCCGGATATCCGGTGGGAGTGCCCATCGGGCGCAGCGTCGGGCGCAGCAGGCGGGGCACTCCAGGCGTCCGAAAGCAGTAAAGTAGCGGACCTCGACGCAACTCGAAGGAGCCTGCCTGGTCCTGGCTCCAGGTGGGGGCCGTGGGAAACCGCAGCATCACCTTGTCGCCACGCTGCCATTTTCTGCGGAGGCTGAAGAAGCCCTTTTCGGGTCTGACGACGACTGGGTTGTGGGCCTCTCCCGGAGAGACCAGGCGGAGGGACGGAGTCTGGCACCAGCGGGGGATTCGCATTTGCAGATTGAATTCGCCTCCTCCGGAACGAACCTCCAGCGAGACTTCCTCCCCGTCGGGGAAGGACGTCAGCTGGGCCAGTTCCACACTCTGATGTCCCCCGATTTCAACCCTGACCTCGGAGGCGCCGTACTGCAGAACCTGGACGGAGTCATGGCCGCTTGAGTAAAACATCCATGGGATTCGGGTCAGCATCAGGGCACCAGTTACCCCCTCACGCGCCCCGGCTGCAGAGGGCACACCGTGTAGAGGTGTCGCAGCATAGAACGCATCCCCTTCAAAGCTCTGGCAGGCAAAAACCTGATTCCAGAGCAGCGATTCGAGCGCATCACCCCAGATGCCGTCGCCGGTTCGTTCGAGGGCCAGTTTCAGGTCCGGAAGCAAGGTTTCGAGGCGCTCCACGTTCGTTGTCCGGATAGCGGTTGCAGCATCCAGACCGAAGCGCCCGGAGGCTTCCGTTGGCGGGGCCAGACGTGCCAGCAGGGCTTCTGCCGGACCGTTCTGCCATAAGTCCGCTGCGGCTTCCAGAGCACCGGCCATGGCCTGATTTTCCGGCCTTGTCATCCACGGAAACGGAGCGCCCGGCCCGGAGCGTTGGGCCCCTAAAATACGGTCCAGCATTCCCGAGGCTCGCTGACGGAGGAACGGGTCACCGTCCCACTCGGTCGCGCGAACTGCTGCTTCCAGCCAGCGCCCGGCAAGCAAACCCGCTCCGGAACCCTGGCCGATTTCGATGAGGCCGACGTGACGATGAATGTCAAAAGTCTTGAGCCATTGCGAGATATTGCGCCGCAACCGGTCTGAGACAAAGCCAGTAAACAAGGCCATCGGACTGGATTGTGCCGGCGTCTGGCCGTTCGCGATCCGGAGCGAACCGCCGAGAGCGGAAAGCAGTAATGCCCGTCTTGTGATTGCCAGCCGTGGGACTCCCAAAACGCCATTCTATCGGTTGACGAGGGCCCGGGATGGTGTAGACTTGAAATTTAGGCATGACTAAATTTCACTCCGCCGCCCCTACCGAAGCCGTCGACGATTACCTGAAAGCCATTCTTGAGCTCTCGGGGCAGGCTGATGACCGCGTCACCAGCAATGCCCTCGCGGCCCACCTCGGCATCCGGGCGGCGTCCGTGACGGGTATGCTGCAGAAGCTGGCCGGGCTGGAGATCCCTTTTGTTCAGTACGAAAAGCACCGGGGTGTCCGGCTGAGCCCTGCGGGCCGGAGCCGCGCGCTCGAAGTGATTCGCCACCACCGCCTTCTGGAGCGGTTTCTGCATGACGTCCTCGACTACTCGTGGGATGAAGTGCATGAGGAGGCCGAGAGGCTGGAGCACTATATCTCGGAGCGGCTGGAAGATCGCATCGCGGCACGGTTGGGCAACCCCGGGGTTGACCCTCATGGCCACGCCATCCCGGCCAAGAACGGCGTGATGGCGGAGCGGAAGGAAGTGGAACTTCCGCGTTGGCCCTGTGATGTTCCCGGCGTAGTGAGCAGCGTGTCGGACCGTGATCCTGCGGCGCTGCGGGAGATGAAGCGTCTGGGGCTGCTGCCAGGTGCTCGTGTCCTGATCGAGCCTGGCTCCCGGGCTGGTTCTTTGCTGGTCAGGATCGGCGGTGAGGCCGCGGTCCGGCTGACCCCTCAAATAGCTGCAGGTGTGCTGATTGGAGAGTTGTTGTGAGCCGGTCGAACACCAAATCCCTGTCCGAAGTTCACGAGTCGGTCCCGACAAACTACCTTTCCAAATGGAAGCGCGGGATGGCGTTTGCCGGCCCGGCTTACCTGGTTTCCGTGGGATACATGGACCCGGGCAACTGGGCCACGGATCTGGACGGCGGAGCCAATTTCGGCTACAGCCTGCTTTGGGTCCTCGTCATGTCGAATGCGATGGCGGTCCTGCTGCAGACCCTGAGCGCCAGGCTCGGGATCGTTACTGGTCGCGACCTGGCGCAGGCATGCCGGGAGACGTATCCCCGCGGCGTGAGCACTGCGCTTTGGTTCCTCTGCGAAATCGCCATCGTCGCGTGCGATCTTGCCGAAGTTCTGGGGGCTGCCATTGCCCTCAATCTCCTGTTCAACATTCCGTTGCTGGCGGGCGTGGCGATAACTTCCCTGGACACCCTGCTGGTGCTGTGGCTGCAAAAACTGGGTATCCGTCGGCTGGAGGCTTTTATTCTGGGCCTCATCGGGGTGATTGCGTGCTGTTTCGCTGTGGAACTGTACATGGCCAAACCGGACCTGCACGGCATCGTCCTCGGTCTGGTGCCACACATAGATAGCCGGAGCCTGTATACGGCGGTGGGCATGTTGGGTGCCACTGTCATGCCGCACAACCTGTATCTCCACTCCGCCCTGGTGCAAACCCGTCAGATTGGGCGGAGCGAGGCGGAAAAGGCTACCGCCTGCCGGTGGAATTTCATCGACTGCGTGGTGGCCCTGAATGGTGCCCTTTTCGTGAACGGAGCTATCCTGGTGCTGGCTGCCGCTGTGTTCTTCCGGGCCCATCAGCCGGTGACGGAGATCCAGCAGGCATACCTCCTGTTGACGCCGTTATTAGGCACCGTGGTGGCAGCCAAGCTGTTCGGCGTGGCGCTGTTTTGTGCGGGTCAGTCCTCCACGCTCACCGGAACGCTGGCCGGGCAAATTGTGATGGAGGGTTTTCTCAATATCCGTATCCAGCCCTGGCTTCGCCGCCTGGTAACACGCCTGCTGGCAATCGTGCCGGCCGCCGTGGTCATTTGGCTTTCCGGCAACAACGGAACTTTCCGCCTGCTGGTCCTCAGCCAGGTTGTCCTGAATCCACTTTACGAGTAACCGCTCCAAAATGGGGCCGTTTGCAAACGGCTGGAAGCTCCGCCTCGCTGGCTGGGTTACCGCAGCCGTGGTGGTGGGGCTGAACCTGTGGCTGGCCCTGCAGACCATTACCCAGTGGGCCTCAAGCTCAGGCAGCATGGCTCCGGTCGTCTGGACTGTGTCCATTCTGCTGTGCGGGGCGCTGCTGACTCTGCTTGCCTGGGTCACGTTTCAGCCCCTGCATTCGGGCGCGACACCCGGGCCGGCCAGCACGCTGCCAACACTTGGCCTGGAGAGCGCCGTGCCTCACCTCGTCGCAGCCCCCAGCTATCAAAGGATCCTGGTGCCGCTGGACCATTCCCCCCTGGACCGCCTGGCGCTGAGCCACGCCGCCGCGCTCGCCGCCCAGCACGGAGCGCGAGTCTTTCTTTTGCACGTGGAGGAAGGCGTGACCAGTCAGATTTATGGCCCCGACGCCTCTACCGCCGAGGTGGAAGCCGGAAAGGAATATCTGGACCTGCTGGTAAAGTCACTGGGAGCGCTGGAGCTGAGCGTCGAAACCGTTATCCGTCACGGCTCAAATCCGCGCAAAGAGATCGTTCGATATGCCCGTGAGATTGAGCCCGACCTGCTGGTGATGGGGGCGCACGGCCACGGCGGTCTGAAGGACCTGATCTTTGGAAACACCATCAACCCCGTGCGACACGCCCTGAATGTCCCAATTCTGGTGGTCCGGGGCGAGTAGCGGCTGGTTTGAGTGGAAGCCCGTTAGAAGGGAATTCGGCGAACCGGGAGTGTCACGTTGCCGTTGTTTGTCTGGTTGGGGCCGGGGCCGTCGGAATAGCGGCCCCCGGTGGGGATGCCTCCGAAGGTCACTTCGTCGGCCTCAAAACTCAGTGGCCGATCGAGAATCATCTCCACAGTGCTGCCCTTGGCCAAAACGGCATCCGGACCACGGGTGAGCAACACACCGGCAAGACCGGCAGCCGCTCCGGCGGCACCGCCTATGCCGGCGCCCATGCCGCCCCGGGTAATCAAGCCCCCCAGAGACGCACCTCCCAGACCGCCGGTCGCGACGGTCTTCACGTCGCCACCTTTGTTCGAATCGCCCCGCACCACGCCTTCCTTCGAATCCAGATGTTCACTACCCCGTGCGTCGATGCCGCCGAGGCGAGAGCGAAAGTCGCGGGTGATGCCATTCGGCAGAATGATCGAATCGAAACGAACGTATAATTCGCCCTTGCCCTTCACTCGCCCAGGGCGCTTCACCAGGGTCACCGTGCCGGTGACATGGCTGCCGGGTGGGATCACAATGTGGTTTCGCACCACGATCGGGAAGACCGTCTCCAGATAAACTTTTTCGCCCACGGCAGAGTGTTTCGTACTGACGCTATTGATCAGACCAAGGGCAATTCGAGTTCCTGCTTCAACTGTATACGGGACAGGAGCGGAGGCAACAGGGGCCGGGGGCGTAGACTCCTGCGCCCTGGCGGAGCCCATGGCAACCAGAATCGCGATACCGCAGATAGTTTTGTACATTGATCACCCTTCCCTCATTGTAGGACCGTTCCGGGCGGTGATTCGTTGCGAAAGTTTTTTCGCAGCAGCTAATCGACCGCAAGTACCGTGGGAAGCGCTGCCAGCCGGATCCGGGGTGCACTGGCCTGGGCGGCCACCGAGATCCGGATTTCCGGATCGGGCGGTAGCAGCTGCGGCATCCGCAGGTTGATCTGGTATAGGCCGGCAAACCCGGGGGCGAGACCGGCGTAGAGGATGTCTTTCGCCGCCACCGGATTCCCGGCGATGGTTACCAGCAACTGCGGGAGGGCGACGATGGACGCGGCCGCCGAAACGACGCGCCCCGAATTGGTGTCGGGGTTGGTACGGCCCAGCCCGACCGCGTATATAACGACAATCTCCCCCGCTTTGGCCGGGGCGTCGGGCCCCACAAGACTGCCGGAAAGATGCGAGGCAATGGCATAGTTCCCCTTCCACTGAAAGAGGCCCGGGGAAGTGGCGTTCAATTGCACCCGGAGAGTTGGCCCCGCCAGGCCCTGCCGCGCCACCGCCACGTTCACGGTGCCGGCGGTGAGCTCATACGGAACGAGGAAATTGATTTGCGTCGGAGAAACATAGAAGAGGCTGGCCGCGAACCCTCCAACATAAACGGTGACGCCGCCCAGAGTATTGGGCAGGAGGCCGCCCCGCAGGTCACCGACCGTTACTGTATGGGTCGAGAAGGCGAGATTGGTTCCGTACAGAGTGGCAATGGTATTCGGGGCGAGGGCGGATGGGGTCTGGGTGGCCCCATTTACCAGGCCCTGCAACGTGTAGGACGGTGCGGAGTCTGCAGCGAGGGCTGTGGGGCAGAGCCGGGCGAGGAATATCAGGCTCACGACCACAACAAGCCGAAACAGTCCGTGTTGACGCACCCGAAGCATAAATATCACCCAGCTATATTTTCAGCCGGATCGGGAAAAGTGTCTATACCTCTCTCGAAACCAAAGGAGGTATTACCTTTTTGATGAGGGTGATATATCGGCTGGCCGGCAACAAAAAAAGGGGCCGAAGCCCCCCCTTTTTTCTCAATGCCAACCAGAAGGTCGCGGCGTCCTATTCGACAGCGATGTTGGTGGTGGCTGGACTGGTCTGGCCACCGATCTGGATCTGGATCGGGACAGCGCTTCCGGCGCCTACTTGAGGGACAACGAGGTTGAGCTGGTAGACGCCAACAAACTGGGGCGAGAGGCCTGCGAAGGCAACCTTGGCAGGCTGACCACCGATCAGCACTACTGGAGTCGTAACTACCGTCCGCAATTTGTCCAGCGAATTTGCCCCTGTAGCCGGATTGGAATCGAGCTTACCAAGACCCGTGCCGTACACAATCAGGACATCACCCACCTTGGCGGGAAAGGTTGTGAGGCCAGGGATAGAGCCGGCAGGAGCCGAAATCGTGCCGTATCGGGCGCTGGCCGGATCCTGTGCGTTGATGGCGATGGCGTGCCCACTGGCGTCATAGATGCCGGGGCTCGCGGTGCCGAGAGTAACCGTTTGGGTAGCCGACTTGACGCCATTGCTTGTCACGATTACATTGGCGCTACCGGTGCCCCCGCCAAGGGCCTCCCACGGAATCTGAGCGTTAATCTGCGTATCCGACACATAGGTGAGGGGGGCCGCAATACCGTCAATTGTCACGGAAGTATCAGCCAGGGAAGTGGAAAGGGGGACACTGGATGCGAAGGCGGTCGACGAGGCCAGCTTGCTTCCGTAGATTGCGACGAGGCTGCCTTGGGCGACGGGTACACCCGCGCCGAAGGTGACGGAGTTCACAATGCCTCCGGAACTAATGGAGGGGCCGGTCACGACCGCCGCCGGCGTCAGGCTGACGTTGGTGGTGTAGACGTTTGCGTTGGAAGAAGTTGCCGGACCAGCGGGTCCTCCAAGGCCGGCCACATAGAGGGTGACGTTACCGGCTCCGGCGCCCGGAGGAGTCCAGTCGAACTGGAAGGTGTAGCCTCCGGCGGTCGAGGCCTGGTAGCCTGCCTGGGTGTGCTGGATGAACTGAACGGGGAATCGGGTGGGGCAGGTAGCGCCATTGTTTTTGCTGCTGCCGTCCTCGCAAATGGTTTGCGTGAAGGCATCCACCGTTGAGAAGTCGCCGGCCTGCCCATTGGACAGGTTACTCGCCAGGCGTGCGGTGAATTCAAACCCAAACTTGCCCTTGGCTGCATCAGTCAACTGCACTTTTATGCGTTGCTTCAGGCCAGGCGCGTACGTCGTGAGGGCGCTGCCATCTTCGGCCGTAATCTTCACGCTGCCACCACCGGAGTTCAACTGGGTGCCGGTGTGGCAACCCGAGCCGAGGCAGGTTCCCGCGTCACCGGGAGCGCCGGTACGCCTGGGATCTGGTCCGAACGGGTAGCCGTAGAGCAGAATGGGAACGACAGTAGCGACGATCCCGAATTTAAGAAATCGAACTTTGTGCTTTTTCATATATTTATTGCGCCCTCTTGACCAATCTGAGGCAGTTTCTCCGCGAAGCAGTTTGTGGTTCGGACCACTATTCCGGAAGAAATCGATCTCCGCTCAATTAGTCGGATCTTAGCAAGATTACTGGACTACTTGCGTAACAGGCGCGGAACGACTATCTTTCGACCCGTTCACGCTTGCGCGCAGAGCTTTTTTCGCGACGGTGGTAACAGGGACCTGCGCCAGCTCCGGGAGGGTAAACCAGCGACCGTCGGGGGTGAGCACATCACTGCTGTCAGAGTCCAGCAGCCAGACTCTTACCCGATAGCGATCATTGACGATCTGGTGGGTAAATTCACCCTGCAGTTTACTGCCCGGAAGCCCGCCTGCGGGCACTTGCGGTAATTCCCAGAAATTCGCGAGCCGACTCTCTCCACCAGAACGACGCTGCAGGAAGACCGTCCCGGCTACAAAACAAACCAGGAGATCCAGGTCAATCCTGCGTGCCGGTGGCTTGCCGAGCTTTACGGGAAGGGTCGCCTGAGTTCCCGCGTCCGCGGCTGCACAGAAGCGGCGCACAGGGCAGACAAGACAACGGGGATTCGCTGGCAGGCAAATTGTAGCGCCCAGTTCCATCATGGCCTGATTAAAATCGCCGGGATGTGCGGGATCCAGAAGGTCTTGCGCCGTGGCGGAAAAGCGCCGTTTTGTAACGGGCGCCGAGATTTCGGACGGATCATTGGTGAGCCGACTCACCACCCGCATCACGTTGCCATCAACTGCCGCGTGCGGAGCTCCGAGGCAAATACTGGCAAGCGCGCCGGCGGTATATGGCCCCACGCCGGGAAGCCGGAGAATCTCGTCGTGGTCTATGGGCGTGGCGACAGCCAGTATCGCGGCCGCGCGCCGCAGATTTCTCGCCCTCGAGTAGTAGCCCAGGCCTGACCAGGCTGTCAACACAGCTTCTTCGGAGGCATCCGCCAGGAGGGCGGCGGTGGGAAACTGACGAAGGAAGGCTTGAAAATACGGAATTACGGCTTCCACCCGAGTCTGCTGGAGCATGATCTCGGAAACCAGGACCGGGTACATCTCAGTCGACTGGCGCCAGGGCAGAGCTCGGGCATTTTTGCGATACCACTGAAGGAGGGACTGGCGAAATGATACCCGGTGGGAGAGAACTTCGCAAGTCAGGACGCTTTCCTTCGCATGAAAACCCTTTGCATCAAAGCCCCTTGCATCAAAGCCCCTTGCATCGAAGCCCGGAGATCAAAACAGGACCTCGACAAATTCTGCGACTACCCGAAAAGCGTCCGGGGCCAGATCGAAGGCCTCAAACTCGGGGTTGAGCGGCTCCAGGCGGATGGTTTCGTGTGCCCACTCGTCTTCATCTGCTCCAGATACCTTGACGCTGGTATACCGTTTTACGGTGTAGCGGGCGGCAAAGTCCGTTTCATCAAATTTCTCAATGAGAAGCCTCTTGCCCTGACGCGTACCCCGAACATTGGCGCGGAAAACGCACAGACTGCCGTCCGGAATCAGGGGTTCCATGGAACGCCCCACCACCCAGGCGGCGAACAGATCTTCCGTCAACCGCAGCCCCGACGGTGCGCGATGCCAGCTTTCCACTTCACCCGACATGCCGTCCCCGAACTTCGTTGCGGCTGCGCGCAAACCGTAAACCGGAATATGCGTAATAAAGGGGCGTACCGTGCCGTCCACGTGATCGTCGTAGAGTCTGTCAGCGGTGCGTTCCGGGCTCCCGAAAATGCGAATCGGGGTCCGGTCACTGATGCGCAGGAAGCCGGACAGCGAGGCTTCGAGGGACGCAAGAAGGGCGTGCCCTCCGGATTCCCTTGCCTTTTGCAGCAGATCGTCAGCCAGGTAACTCACAACATCCGTCGCCTGCTCATCCAGATCCGGCAGGTCCGTCGCCGCTCGCAACCGCAGAGTTATTCCCCCGGAAACATCGTCCAGCAGGAGAATGCCAAGCGGTTCCGACCGCCCTCCCGGCCGCTCAATTTCGAGCAAGGACCAGGCAGCTCCGGCTTCAGGCCGTCGGAAGCCTGCTTTACCGGCATCAATCGGGATCACGGGAGCGGGCATGGAAGTACGAAACGGCACGTTTTTTCTCTATCGGGAACTGGTCAGGAACTCCGATTCTACCGGGGAACGGAGAGGAAAGAAATCTCTCTGTGAAAAATCGGAACTATTGCGGAGGTGCGTACGGGTAATACCCTTCGCGGTGACGAATAATCACGTTGGGCAGATTGTTGACCGTCACCTTCACCCGCCGGAACTGCTTGCTGTCGGTCTTCTCGGCAACATCGGGGGTGTAGCGCATCACATACTGGCTGGTAATCTCGCCGCCCAGATTCGCGATAGACCGGAAAATCGACCCGGAAATTTCAGCGGTGTAGCCCCCCGAACCTACCGCAATCGCGTAGTTTCCGTAGTCGGAAGGCGTGGAAAGATAACCGGAAATGTCCTTGTAGATGTTGTTCAGCGGCATCTCGACCTTACCGCCTGTGCTCTGCGTGAGCTGCGTCAGGTTTTCTTCCGAGTCTGTGTGAAAACCGAAAGCCACCGTACTCATGGCATACACGGTGACGAGGTTGCGCTGGGCAATCTCAATTACTTCCTTCAGATTTTTCTTGCTGGACGTGTCATGACCGTCCCCGATGACGACGATGACGCGGCGAGGCTCGAACGGTTCGCCCTGCACAGTGCGGCGGCTGGTGCAGGCCATGTAGATGGCGTCAAACAAAGCGGCACCCCCTCCAGGCTTCAGCTTGCGCATCTTGTCGACCATCTTTTCGGAATCGCTGTTGGTGTCTACCACCAGTTCCGCTTCGTTCGAGTAAGTAATCAGGTAGCCACTGTACTTTTTGTCGCCGGGAAGAAGGTGAAGCATCAATTCCATGGCGGCTTCTTTATATTTTTCCCAGTGGATCTTCATGCCACTGCTCTGGTCAATCAGGAAGCCGATGACGATGGGCTGGGACTGCTGGTGGCTGAAAAAGCCAATACTCTGCTCTTTGCCCTCATCGTACAGGTGAAAATCACTCTTCTCCAGATTGGAGACAAAGCGGCCCTTGTCGTCGGTAACAGTTACCGGGACAATGACTTCGTTGACGGAGACGCGGATCGGCTGCTGCGCGAGCGCCGCAAAGGTTAGGGCTGCGAGCGAAAGGGCAACCCGCAAGGAACGAGCGTGATGACGAAGCATAGACAACTTCTCCCAGTCTACCCCTTTTGGAAACGAGTTGGGGTGCCGGGTTGAATCCTGCCATGCTACGCTTGAGAACGTCAAGCATGTATAAGGCGTTTTTCGGCCTCATCAGCAATCCGTTTAACCTGAGTCCAGATCCGGCATTTCTTTACCGGAGCCCGCACCATGAAGAAGCGCTTGCGAATCTCATTTACGGTGTCCAGAGCCGCAAGGGCTTCATCCTCCTGACTGGCGAAGTCGGCACAGGCAAGACGATGATGCTGGAGTGCCTCCGGGACCATCTCGACTCGCACCAGATCCCGTTCGCTTTTATCTTTAATTCACGCCTCACGGCCGATCAGTTTTTCGAGATGATGGCCTATGATCTGGATCTTCCCTGCACCAGAACTTCGAAGACCGAGGTCCTGATTGCCCTCAACACTATGTTGCTGGAACGTGCAAATCAGAACAAGACTACGGTTCTGATTGTGGATGAAGGCCAGAATCTGGAGTGGGAAGTCCTCGAAGAGATACGGCTGTTGGGCAATCTGGAGAATCGGCGCGGGAAACTACTCCAGATCATCATCTCCGGCCAGCCGGAACTCGACGAAAAACTGGACCGGGATGAGTACCGGCAGTTGCGGCAGCGGATTGCGCTTCGCTGCAGGCTCCGACCCTTTACCGAGTCGGAAACAGCCGAGTACGTGGGGACCCGTCTTGCCAAATCGGGCCTGCGCGACCAGCATATTTTGCCGCCTCATATCCTGGCGAGAATCCATCGGGGTACGGAGGGTATTCCTCGCCTGATTAACTCTGTTTGCGACAACCTCCTGCTGACCAGCTACGCCATGGAAAGCCCCGTTGTTACAGAGCAAATGTATGAAGAAGTGGCGCGGGACCTGCGGCTGGAGTCGAATCGGCAAGTACTCGGCCCCGGAAATCAACCCTCATTACACTCGGCCGGTAAATAAGAATTCCCTCCGGCGCTAAGATGGAGGTAGTGGCCCCGGAAACACACCCGCTAATTTCATTACGAGACCTGTCAGGCCCCGCAGGGGTTCAGGCAAGGGTTCAGACTCCGGGGGTGACAGCGCGGCTGGAGAAACAGCAGGGAGACCGGTTTACCATACGTCTCGAAACGGGTACAGGACGATTTCCGGCTGGTACGCTGGTGGAACTGATCACACCGGAGCGATATTACCTGGGCGAAATTTCGTCCTGCGATGGTGACCTCCGCACCATCACGACAGAACATGAACTGGACCGGGCTGCGGTGACGGCCATTCAGGCCGCCTGGGTTTCGCCCCGCGGCGCGGCCACGCTGCCCGGTACCCCGACAGGCCAGTGACAGTGAGCCCCGTCACCCTGGCTTCGCTGAAAGCCCTGGTCATTGCGCTGGTCCTCACCCCGATCGTGCGGGACGTTTTCCGGGCCTACAACGTGGTGGACAGGCCAGGTCGGCGGAAGGTGCATGCCTATCCAATTCCCCGCGTGGGCGGGATTCCAATTGCCGCCGGCTTCCTGCTCGCCATGCTGGGCCTGGCCTCTACTTCCACGCCTGTTCAGGCCAACTCGATCTGGGCCCTGATTCCCGGGGCTGTGGCTATCTTCGCAACCGGGCTGATTGACGATTTCTTCAATCTGCGACCGGTAGTGAAACTGTTGGGCCAAATCGGGGCGGCTCTCCTGATCTACGCCAACGGGATTCGCCTGGAGCGGCTGGGGAGCCTGGAATTGCCCGCATGGGTGAGCCTGGGGTTGACCGTGTTCTGGCTGCTGTTGACTACGAACGCGCTGAACCTGATTGACGGTCTGGATGGCCTGTGCGCCGGGATGGGATTCTTCGCGGCTCTGTCACTCGGCCTTGCCGGTATCATTCAGCCCAATCCGGCGCTGACTTTCATTGCTTTTTCCCTGGCTGCGGCACAACTGGGTTTTCTCGTCTACAACCTGAACCCGGCCACCGTCTTCCTGGGCGATTCCGGGGCCCTGACCATCGGTTTTCTGCTGGGCTGTCTCGGGCTGATCTGGTCCGTCGAGAGCCCGACCGTCGCCAGCCTCGTGGCACCCCTTCTTGCCATGGCCGTACCACTTTGTGACGTTCTCATTTCGGTGATTCGGCGCTACCTGAAACACGCCCCTCTTTTTGGAGCAGACCGGGGCCACACGCACCACCGGTTACTGGATCGGGGCCTGTCGGTTCGGCAGGCGACAGGAATACTTTATCTGGTGGCTCTGGCCGGGGGGGGCTTCGCGTTTCTGCTGACCTGGCAACCGATGGCGGGCGGCTATCATGCAGCGGTCCTCACCGCTTTTTGTGTAGCTTGCGGAATAGGAGTGCGGCAGTTGCGTTACCCTGAGTTTGAGGCGACGAAGACTCTATTGCTGGGCGAATTCCGAAATGCGGTAGCGGCAAAGGCCCGCCTGGGGCAACTGCGCGAGGCGCTGAGCCGTGCTCAGGGCGAGGGACAATGGTGGGATTTACTAACGCGGGCCTGTAAAGAAGAGGGCCTTCTCTCGCTGGTCTTTACCTCCGACAGCGGCAAGCGGGAGGATTACATCTCGCTGGGGGAACCCGCCTGGCATTTCGAAGTGGTCTTGCCGGGCAAGGGTGTCATCAAGCTCGGAGGGAAAGCGTCGGTCGGGCACGAAGGCGCAGGCGTCAACCTTCCGGAACTCGCGGGAATCCTGCTTCAGACCTTCGGCGAAATGCGCGCAGCCGAAAAGTCCACAGGCCGCTAAAGAAACCTATGCCCCGCGAGACAGCCCCCCGGCGACTGATGGAACTGGTTCTGATCGCGGTCGCCTTCGTTGCCGTTTACGGTGCCTATCTCCGATATTTCAATGACGGCCTGCCTCTGGACAAGACCCTGGCGGGTTGTGTGGTCTCTACCTTGGCGTTTTGGCTTGCCTCGCAGCTAAAGAGCGCACCTGAGGACGAGAGTACCGCTGGCCTGCCAAACTCGGGGCAAAACGTACCGGCTGTCCTTCTGGAACAGTTCTGCTTCGGCTCCGGCCTCAGCCTGCTCGCGCACGCTTTGTTTACGTATAGCCTGCTGGCGCGCCGAACACCTTTTCTGGTGATGGGGGGAAGCCTCCTGTCGGCAATTGCTGTCACCTTTTTTCGCGAGTTCCGCAACGCAAGGGCCACCCCACAAGAGAGAAGGCTGCTGCTGATCGGCTTTGATGATCTGACGAAGCAGCTGTTGCCGTTGCTCAACATTCCGGTGGTGGGAACCTGTGGTCCGCGCGTTGCGGCCCCACCCCCGGGCGTACGGAACCTGGGTGAACTGGTTGATTTTCAAAAAATCGCCGCCACGGAACAGCCGACGGACATCCTGATCAGTGTTCCGGGATGGGCAAAACTGCTGCCGTCGGGGGAACTGCTGAAACTTCGCCTGCAGGGGACGAGAATCACTGAAACGTCGTCACTCTACGAAAGACTCTACTCCCGGATCTGTTGTGAAAGACTACAGCCCGTTCACCTGGTCCTGTCCTCGGCGCTTCGGGGTGACAGCCGGACCATGGCGATCCAGGCGATTTACAACAATCTGACTGGCCTTCTGTTGCTGGTGCTGCTGGCCCCGGCGTTCCTGATAATCACCCTGGTGAGCGCCCTGAGCTCCGGTCGGGGACCGAGCATCGAGTGCATCGAGTGCGCCGGTTTTCAGTACATTCCATTTCGCCTGCAGCGCTTTCGCACAACGGGCCCGGATGGAAACACAACCGCGTTTGGGCACGTTCTGAAGCGTTTACACCTGGTAAACCTGCCCCAGCTGATCAATGTCGTTCGGGGCGATATGGCCCTGGTCGGGCCACGGCCCGTGCGAAGTGAATTTGCACGCCACCTGTCAGCCAGTATGCCGTTCTACGCCCATCGTTTTTCGGTGAAGCCGGGTCTGGTCGGGTGGGCTCAGGTGCACCTGGCCTCCGGCGAAGCCCGCGACACGCGACGCGAGATTGAGTACGATCTCTACTACATAATCGCCAGTTCGCTCTGGCTTGATCTGGAGATTCTGATGGAGCAACTTCCCTGGGGAGCCGCGTCCCGCCCGGTTGCCCCAGCCCATCCGGTTACCCCGGCCCATCCGGTTACCCCGGCCCATCCGGTTACCCCGGAAGGAGAAGCGGCGTGACGGGCGGCGCGGTCGCGTGGGGTCTGGCAGCCCTGGGCCTGCTGGGGGCGTTCTACATTGTGCTGGGCTACCCCCTGTTACTTTGGGGTCTGAAACTCAGAAAAGCCCCCGCGGTAGCAAAAAACCTGGCCCACCGACCTTCCGTTTCGGTAGTGATGGCGGTTTTCAACGGGGAGAAACTCATCCAGGCCAAGCTGGAGACACTTTGCGACCTGGAATATCCGGCCGAGTTGCTGGAAATCATCATCGTCTCTGACGGGTCAACCGATCAAACCTGCCAACTTGTTCGCGAATTTGCGGGGACCCGTGTGGCCAGGACGCCGAAAATTATCCTGATTGAGGCACCCAAAGGCGGTAAGGCAGCCTGTCTGAACCTCGGGTTCGCCCGGGCACAAAACGAGATCCTGTTTCTGACCGATGTGCGGCAACCGCTCGAACCATCCGCCCTGCGCCACCTCGCAGCGAATTTTGCTGACTCCACCGTAGGCGCGGTCACCGGCGAAATGCACCTTCGCCGAGGCGACCGGGGGGAGCAGGCCGATATGGATCTCTATTGGCGCTACGAAATCTGGGCTCGGAGCCGCCAATCCGAGATTGACTCGCTCTTCAACACAACCGGGTGTATCTACGCCATGCGACGGAGCCTGGCCCGGCCCCTTCCGCCGGATACGCTGACCGACGATGCCATTCTCCCCCTGGGAGCTTTTTTTGCCGGGTTTCGGGTGATTTTTGATCCAGCCGCCATCGCCTGGGATGTCCCGGCGCTGCCCGGAACCGAATTCCGCAGACGTTTCCGGACCCTGGCAGGACTTTGTCAGGTGCACGCCAGAACGCCGGCCCTGTTTACGCCCCGGAACCGCATGCGCTGGCATTTCCTGTCACACAAGTTCGGGCGCCTGGCACTGCCCTGGACTTTACTGTTGATGTATGCGGCGACGTGGGCAACTCCCCCCGGGGCTGTCCGCAGTGCGGCGATGGGCCTTGAGTTCTCACCGATTCTGCTGGCTGCCATCAACGCCGCAGTGCCGACTGGCTGGAAACTGAAGCGCCTGTCGTCACCGGCCCGGACCTTCCTGGTGATGAACGCAGCGGCGCTCTCGGCCATCGCAGTTTTTGTGCTGCCACCTTCCGTTATCTGGAAACCGACACAGACAAAATAAGTGCCGGGGCTTACAGAAAACGTTTTTTGAGCGCCAGCATCAAGACCACGGAATCCAGTGAGGGTGCCAGATTCTTGATGTAGTACAGGTCATACTCCAGACGACGAAGGGTATTTGGCGGGCCCGACTCCAGCCGGTGAATCTGTTCCCAGCCGGTCAGACCAGGCTTCACGCGATATCGCTGGCTGTAAAAAGGAACCGTTTCGCTCAGAACTTCGGCATACTCCGGACGTTCCGGAGCTGGTCCAATGAGCAACATCTGCCCGGCGAGAACATTCAGGAGCTGGGGTAACGAGTCCAGACTGAGGCGGCGAATCAGGGTAGCCCCGGGGACACGCTGCAGGCGAAAGCGCCACAGGCGAAAAGGCACTCCCTGCAGACCAGCCCGCACCGGTCGGAGCATAACCGGACCTTTGGACGAAATCCGGATCCACAGGCCAACAAGCAGCACCAGCGGAGACAGCAGGAAAAGAACGAGAAACGCCAGGACCGGTGAATAGATCCCCTGTAACCTCAAAATCGCCGGATCCGGCTCAAATACATCCGCCAAGATGAAGCGCGGGGGCCGCGCGTCTGAAGCGTGGATGCGCCCAAAAGTGCGCTCGTAGAGGCCACTCACTTCTTCGATTCGGATGCCGCCAAAGTCCAGTTCCAGAAAATCATGGCTCCAGGCAGGTTGTATTTCCGCACCGCTGGCGATCGCGAGAGAACCAGGCTGTTCCGTTTCAATCACCTGGTCGAGAGCTGCAAAGTACCCCAACCAGGGGAGCGGAGAGGCCTCGGGGTCACTCGGCTTGTGGTCGGCCAGGTAACCAACCGGCAGGATGCCCAGTTCGGGGTGGGTGCGCAGATGAGCGGCCAGTTCACGAACCGTCGGCGACATGCCGAGGAAGAGTAACCTCTGAGCCGCCTTCTCATCGCGGGCAGCAGCATCGAAAAATAGTCGCCAGGCCACCAGCATCAGGAGTGCCAGCGGACTGCCAATCAACATAGTTTTGCGGGGAATGATCAAGTCCCGCTCGATGTAGTGAACCAGCCCCTGCCCTATGAGGGACGCCCCGAAGACCGTGATCAGCTCCTGAACCAACTCCAGCCGGTTTTGAATCCGCACCTGAGCATACAGGTTCCGGAAATAGAGTCCAAGCAGGAGCATAAGGACCATAATGGAGATGCGCTGCAGCCCGGAATCGAGCTGCACGAAGGCGGAGATTTCGACGGTGTCGGGATCAAGCCATGTGGCAAAGAAGTAGCATCCGAACAGGATTGCCGTTTCCGTCAGAACAAGCGTCAGAATGCGGGCAGGAATCGCGACGCTGAGGATACGGATCATTCGGCTACCATTATTGCGAAGTGGCCCGCGCTAGTGCGCCAGTGCCTCAAAAGTATCCCGACCGCAAATGCGTTCGATTTCCCCTTTGAATTCTTTGTCGGGCCGGACCTTGGCCGGAACGTCCAGAAGCAGCGAGAAATCGCGCGCGGCTTCCAGTTTCAGGCGCACTCCGGTGGTGCCGGGCTTACGGGCGAAAAGGGCCTGCAACTCGGCCGCGCGATCCAGACCATTCCGGCCCACCGGCACTTTGATGCTGATCAGACTGGGGAGCGGAACGCGCACCACATCCAGCGGCACCATTTCCTTAACCGAGATCTTGGTGGGGTTGCCTTCTTCCGGCAGCGCCATCCCCCTTATCAGGACCGCTTTGTCCTCTTCCAGCATTTGAGCCATGCTCTCGTAAGAGGTGGTGAAGATCATGGAGTCGGTAGCCCCCACCCGGTCTTCCAGGACGAAGGAGGCCCACGGCTTGCCTTCTTTATTGCGTCGGCGCTGAATCCCCGTCAGGACGCCGCACATGGCAACTTCAGCACCCTTTTCCAAGCCTTCCAGTTTGGACGAATCGAAGGTGGCCAGTTCGCTGATTTTGTCCGCGTAATCGTCCAGAGGATGCCCGGTGACGTAGAACCCCAGCATTTCCTTCTCCCCCACCAGCTTTTCCCTCGGCGTCCAGTCAGCCGCTTTGGGAAGCTGTGGCTCCGGCTGGTCTTCTTCGAGGAATCCACCAAAAAGGCCTTCCTGGCCTGATGCCAGATCTTTGGCGGCACGTGCCCCGGCTTCCATGGCACCGTCGAGGCCGAGCAGCAGCTGAGATCGGGTCCCCTCCAGGTTGTCGAGAGCCCCGGCACGGATCAGACTCTCCATTACGCGGCGATTCACCGCCGTCATGTCCGTCTTTTCGCAGAGCTGGTAGATCGACTTGAAGGCCCCCAGTGCCCGGCGGGCTTTGATGATCGCTTCCACCGCCCCCTGCCCCACGTTCTTCACCGCGCCCAGACCAAAGCGAATCGCGTCGCCCAGTTCGTCGCGGACGGGAGTGAACGTCAGTTCGCTGGCGTTCACATCGGGCGGCAGAACGCGAATCCCCATGTCGCGGCACTCGTTGATGTACTTCACCACCTTGGCGACGTTGCCCGTTTCCGACGTCAGCAGCGCGGCCATGAAATCCACCGGAAAGTGAGCTTTCAGATAGGCCGTTACAAAAGCGAGAAAGGCGTAGGCGGCGGAGTGCGACTTATTGAAGCCGTAGCCTGCAAACTGCTCCATGTAGTCGAAGACTTTTTCGACCTTCTTTTGGGGATGCCCGCGTTCCAGCGCGCCTGTGATGAAGCGCTGGCGCTGCTTCGCCATTTCCTCAGGCTTCTTCTTGCCCATGGCGCGGCGGAGCATGTCGGCATCACCCAGCGAATAGCCCGCCAGACGATTCGAAATCTGCATCACCTGCTCCTGATAGAGGATGATGCCGAACGTTTCGCCGAGAAGCTCTTTCAGCTCCGGCAAGTCATACAGGACTGCTTTGCGGCCGTGCTTGCGCTCAATGAAGTCGTCCAGCATGCCGCCCTGGATTGGGCCCGGGCGATAGAGCGCATTGAGCGCCGTAAGATCTTCAATCCGGCTCGGCTGGTAGCGGCGCAGAATATCGCGCATACCGGGCGATTCAAACTGGAATACCCCGGAAGTGAACCCCTTGCAGAAAACTTCGTACGCAGCGGGGTCTTCCACCGGCAGGTCATCAATCACCACGTCCACGCCATGTCGGCGCTTAATCATCTTCTGGGCATCGTCGATGAGCGTCAGGGTAGTGAGACCGAGGAAATCCATCTTGAGGATGCCCATCTTCTCAATGCCATCCATGTCGTACTGGGTGACAATTTCCTCTTTGTTGGTGCGTGACAGCGGCACCAGAGTCTTCAGGGCAACGGGCGCGATCACAACGGCCGAAGCATGCACGGAAGCATTGCGGGCAAAGCCTTCCAGACGCTGCGCCACGTCCAGTACTTCCTTCACACGGGGGTCTTTCGCGGCCAGATCCTTGAAACCCGGCTCCTGTGCGATCGCATCCTTCAGCTTGATGCCCAGCGTGTTCGGCACCAACTTGGTGATCCGGTCCACGTCGGCGAAGCTCAGTTCCAGGACACGGCCCACGTCTTTAATGGCCGCACGGGTGGCCAGCGTATTGAACGTGATGATCTGCGCAACCTGATCGCGACCGTACTTCTCCGTCACATACTGGATCACTTCGCCGCGCCGGTGCATGCAGAAATCGACGTCGATGTCAGGCATGCTGATGCGTTCCGGATTCAGGAAGCGCTCAAACAGCAAGCCGTACTGCATCGGGTCCACGTCGGTAATCGACATGGCGTAGCCGACCAGACTGCCGGCCGCCGAACCGCGCCCTGGGCCTACCGGAATGCCGATGGATTTCGCATAACGGATGAAGTCCCAGACGATGAGGAAGTAGCCGGGGAACTGCATCTTCTGGATCATCGCGATCTCGCGTTCCAGACGTTCCACGTATTCGGCCAGATCGTGCTTCAGCCAGCCGGAGGCGCGCAGAGCTTCCAGGCGCGGCCGACGACGTTCAAAGCCCTGCCGGGCCACGTAAGCAAAGTACGTATCCGTATTAAAGGTCGGCGGGATATCAAAGCGAGGGAATGGATCCTGCACCTTATCCAGCTTTACCTTGCAACGCTGCGCGATCTCCCAGGGGCGATCAACCGCATCTTCGAGTTCGCCGAAGAGGGCCATCATCTGGTCGCGGGTCTTCAGGTAGAACTCGGGGTGATCCCAGTGCATGCGCTTGGGATCGTTGATGGTCTTGCCCGTCGAGATGCACATCAGGATCTCGTGAGCGCGGGCGTCATCCTTGCGGAGGTAGTGCGAGTCGTTGGTGGCGACCATCGGGATGCCGGTCTCTATAGACAGGCGGTTGACCTGGGGCGTCAGCCGTTTGTCCTGTTCGAGGCCGTGGTCCTGGATTTCGAGGAAGAAGTTCTCCTTCCCGAACATCTCCTGATAGCCATAGGCATAGCGTTTGGCTTCGTCGTATTTATCGTTGAGAATGCTCTCGTTCAGGTCGCCGCGGAGGCATGCGGACAGGCAGATCAGGCCTTTGGAGTGCCTCGCCAGGAGATCTTTGTCGATCCGGGGCTTGTAGTAGAAGCCTTCCAGATAGGCCGTCGACACCAGATTCATCAGGTTCTGGTAGCCTTCCTGGTTTTCACAGAGGAGGACGAGGTGGTTGTAGCGATCCGTGTCGGAGCGGACCTTCATCCCCTGACCGGAAACGTAGACTTCGCAGCCTATAACGGGCCGGATGCCCTTCGCGTTGGCTGCGTTATAGAACGGGACGGCCCCGAAAAGGTTGCCATGGTCGGTCATGCCGACGGCAGGCATCTTCTGCTGCTCGCAGACCTCCATGAGCTGGTCGATCTCGCAGGCTCCATCGAGCAGCGAGTAGTCGGTGTGGTTGTGGAGGTGAACGAAAGGGATGTCAGCCATGTCGGTGCGGCGTCTTTATGCAACCCGGGGGAGGTGAATTCATTTTAGCGGGGGAGTAGTTTTGGGGAACCCGGAAGCCTTGCAACCCTACTCCGCTTCCGAGCAGAATGCGGAGTAGGGAAGCTTGCCGACCTGCTCAAACAAGCGGGATCTCTCCTCACCGGAGGGTGTGCTCAAGTGCCTGGTCGCGTTTCCGAATACCTCCGGGGCACCCTGATCATTGGGATGGAAGACAGGACAAAGCAGATTCGGGGTCTTGCTGATGTGCTTGACGCCGAAGAGAGGCTGGCGAGCCTGATTTCCGACTCTATCCGGCCCCGCCTGACGCCGGATATCGAAATAGTTCCGTGGCGGAAGCTCAGTGTCATCGTGGTGCGCGTCTATCCCGGAACACGGCCTCACCACCTTCAGCGACTGAGTCCGGTTGACGGGGTCTTCGTTCGTTTCGGCTCAACAAATCGGAAGGCGGAAGCCTCGTAAATTGAAGAGCTCAAGGGCGGGGGCTGAGCGAATTCTTTTGACGAACAGGCGATCCCTGACCTCTACTCGGAAGCTCTTGACTTCCGAGTTGCTTCCGACCTCCTTGCCCCTTACCGGAAAGTGGTGGCGACCTCATGGGCCAACCTGCGCATTACGGTCCGGCATCGGCCCCGCGAAGTTCCCACTATCGGCCGCCTGCTTCTATTCGGTAAGGACCGCTTTGCTCATTTTCCGGACTCGTGGATTCAGGCCGGCCGGTTTGCCGGAACGAACCGGGCGCGGATGCTCGACTCCGTGGCCATCCGATCATATTTGCCCCTCGCCGCCGAAGAGGCGGTAGCATTCGTCCAGAAGCACATGACCAACGAATCGATCATCACCGGCGTCCGCAGGTGGATCACTGGTCGATCCCTCTGGTGGCCGTTCGCGCGGCCCTGATGAACGCGCTGGTCCACGCTGACTACGCGCAGCAGGGAGCACCGATCCGGGTTGCCATATTTGATGACCGGGTTGAAATAGAGAATCCCGGTATCCTGCCCTTTGGCCTGACAATTCCGGATATCCTGCAGGGCATTTCCGGACTCCGGAACCGAGTGAGCGGGCGGGCTTTTCACGAACTGAGACTGATCGAACAGTGGGGAAGTGGAATTCAATGGATGACGTCCGCTTGTCAGGAGGCCAGCCTTGCTGCACCGAAGCTGGAGGAAATCGGCATGCGCTTCCGGGTTACGATCTACAGCACCCGGGAGACAAAACCTCACATTGACGATACCAACCAGCGCATTTTGGCCCTTGCACACAGGGGCGTGCCACGCTAAAGAGCTGAGGTTGCGAAGGGGATTGGGCTGTCACAGCGAGCCACTTTGACGAGACTCAAGGCCCTGGTATCCAAAGGCCTGCTGGCCGAACTCGGCAGCGGTCCACATGTCCCCAAACGCCGATACTGCGTTTGATATATCAGGATACGTGCCCGTTTGGTAGACTCAGAAAAAGTCCCTCGGTCACCCCTGAACCGTGAAGCTACATTTTCTGTTGTTCTTGGCCGTAACCGTTTCCGTGCCTGCTGTGCGCGCCGAGCAGCCTATTCTCTTCCCCCACTCTACGCACATCAACAAAGTCCACCTGAAGTGTATTGACTGTCACATTTCCGCGGATACGCGGGATGCCGCAACCATTCCAGGCATTCGAAAGTGCATGCTTTGTCATGCGAAGGTTGCGACCGACAAGCCCGAGATTAAGAAACTGGCCGCCATTGCCGCCAGTGGTCGGGAAATCCCCTGGCAGAGAGTCTACGGTTTCGAGAAAGCTGCCGCAGTGAAGTTTCGCCACGGGCCCCATGCCCGCCACAAAGTTCCCTGCGCCACCTGCCATGGCGACATGCCCAACGCCATTACAGCCCAGCCCCTCGTGAAACATAATATGGGCACCTGCATTACGTGCCATCGCCAGAATAACGCCTCTGACGACTGCGCTACCTGTCATTACTGAGAAAAGGCCTGACTGACACATGGAGCGCAGAAACTTTTTTAAGATCCTCTCGACGGCCTCAGCCGGGGCCGTGGCCACCAGCTGTGGCACCAGTACCGACGCGCTCATACCCCTGCTCGTCCCCGAACAGGACCTGATTCCCGGCGTCGAATACTGGCATCCTTCCGTCTGCACCGCCTGCCCCTCCGGCTGTGGTGTTCTGGCACGAGTGATGGATGGCGAACGCATCATTGAACGCATTTCGGTGGAGCGCAGTACTGCGGGCAAAACCGAAAAGCTCCGCCAACGTCTGGCTGCAATTAAAAAGCTGGAAGGCAACCCCCTGGATCACGTTAGTGGAGGTCGCCTTTGTGCCCGCGGGCAGGCCAGTGTTCAGAGCCTTTACAATCCCGACCGTCTGCGTGGCCCGATGAAACGCTCGGGAGTTCGCGGCGAAGCCACATTTCAGCCGATCTCGTGGAAGCAGGCGATTGCCGAAGCTTCGGATCAGTTGCTCAAAATCAAAGCTGAGGCCGCAGACAGGATCGCGATTGTCACCGGCCCCGGCGCGAACACCCGCACCCTGGCGCTGCGTGGGTTCGCCAAAGCGATTGGAGCCCCGGAACCTGTCGTGTGTTCCGTGGCCTCCTGGGCTGCCGAACGAAAGGCCGCTGAACTGGCGCTCAACTGGCAGGGCCTGCCGTTTTACGACGTTACAAACGCCCGACACATCCTCAGCGTCGGGGCTGATTTCCTGGGCGGCTGGATCTCGCCGGTCCATTACGCCCGGCAGTTCGGAGCGTTCCGCCAGGCTCGCACGGAAATCCGCGGGTACCTGGCCCATGCGGAGTCCCGGTTATCGATCACGGCTTCTGCAGCCGACCAGTGGCTACCCCTCAAGCCCGGGTCAGAGGCCCAATTTTTAGCAGCCGTTGGCAGAATTTTGCTGGATCTGAATTTAGCCCCCAAGGCCTCTTCCGTCCCCGCAGGCGTCCTGGCGGCCTTCCGCGGCTTCGACCTGGCCGCGCTGATTGCTGCCACCGGCATTGACGAGCGACGTCTGCGACAGGCCGTCGAACAATTGGGGCGTTCTGAAGGGCCGCTCGTGCTGGCCGGAGCGTCGTCGATTCACACCAACTCAGTGGACGCGATCATCGCTTCACACTGCGTAAATATGATGCTCGGTAACATCGGGGCCCCCGGCGGCATTTTGCCACCCGCGAAGGCGGCTATTGAGCCCCTGACGAATCCTCGTTTTGCTGAGGCACTAAGCCAGGCCCGTGCCATCATCCTCGACGAGGCCAACCCGCTTTACACAGCACCGAAATCGGCTCACATCAAAGAAGCGCTCACCAAAGCCGGCTTTGTTCTGAGCTTCGCCACCACCCTTGATGACTCAGCCGCCTGGGCGGATTTGATCCTCCCGGCCCACCATTCGCTCGAAGGAGAACTGGCAGTCGCCCCGTCCACCGCTTCCCGCGTTTCCCTCGCGGTCGGTGGCGCTTTTGTCCAGCCGCTCTACGAGACACAGGCAGTTCCCGCTACCCTCGCCGCCCTCGCTGCGGGAATGAACGTCACCTTCCAGCCAGCCACCGCCAAAGAAATAGCGGAACCCCTGCTGCCGAAAGATCTACCCTGGGAAACAGTGGTCCGCGAAGGTGGATTCCATGCGGACCCCGGGTTGCCGAGTGTGCCGGCCCCCAAATCAAAGCCGGCCGCCAAAGCCGTGTCCTCCCCTGCAACGTTCAGCGTGAACCCCGCAAAGTTCGAAGGGGATGGCCCCTTCCTGCTGCAACCGTATCTGTCGCCCCAGCTTCATGACGGTTCGTTGTCCAACCTTCCCTGGCTTCAGGAATGTCCCGACCCCGCCTCCAGTGCCGTCTGGTCTTTGCCTGTCGAAATCGACCCGGTTACCGCTCAAAAGCTGGGCATCGCCTCGGGAGACAATGTGAAGCTCGAATCCGCCACTGGCTCGATTACCGTACCCGCTTACATCCACCCCGGAGCAGTCCCCGGCGTTTTGTCCATGGCGCTGGGCGGGGGACACCAGCATTTTGGCCGCTACGCCTCCGGGCGTGGTGCGAATCCCCTGGAGATTCTGGCGCTCGCCCACGAACCCGCCACCGGCGATCTTGCCACCGGCGCAACGCGCGTTCGCCTCACCCGGATCGGCCCGGGCAAAGACCTGATTCAGTACTCCGCAGAAGACAAGGAAGAGAGACCCCATGCCCACCGGTAAAGAAACCCATACCGATCAAGCGAAACCACACCGCTGGGGTATGGTCGTTGACCTGGACCGCTGTACCGGGTGCGAGGCCTGCGTGGTCGCCTGCCATGCCGAGAACAACATAGCCGTCTCGAACCCGGAGGAAGCGGCGCGTGGCCGCGTCAATCACTGGCTTCGCGTGGACCGCTACTACGAGGGCCAGTTCCCGGACGTGAAGGTGAAATACCGACCCGTCCTCTGCCAGCATTGCGACGAAGCGCCCTGTGAGCCGGTTTGCCCGGTGAACGCAACGTATCACAATCCGGAAGGCCTCAACGTTCAGGTCTACAACCGCTGCGTTGGCACGTTCTACTGTGCCAATAACTGCCCGTACACTGTCCGGTCTTTCAACTGGTTCGACCCCCAGTGGCCGGAACCGATGCAACTCCAGCACAATCCGGATGTTTCTCTCCGCCCCGGTGGCGTGATGGAGAAATGCACGTTCTGCATCCAGCGCATTAAGCGTGTGGAAGAGAGTGCCGACGCGGGTTCACGTCCGGTTGCCGATGGCGAAGTGCAACCCGCCTGCGTGCAGTCCTGCCCGGCCGAGGCGATGGTCTTTGGCGACCTGAACGATCCCGACAGCAAGGTTTCGCGCCTTGCGGGTGATGGCCGCGCCACCAAATTGATGGAGGAGCTGGGCACCAAACCTAAGGTCGTCTATCTGGACAGGGCCCGGTAACATATGGCGGAACATCCCGAACTCCTGCCCTACGGCATTATCCGCGAAGACCTGTTCCGGCCTCTTTCGAGAGCCGGCAGTAAGTGGTGGTTCACGGTTACAGTGTGCTTCCTGCTGGTTCTGGCGGGCCTGGCAGCCTGGGGAGTGCAGCTTCGCGACGGCCTGGGGGTTACCGGCCTCAACCGGCCCGTCTTCTGGGGTCTTTACATTGTCGATTTCGTCTTCTGGATCGGCATCTCCCACGCAGGCACCCTGATCTCCGCGATTCTTCGCCTCACCGACGCCGCCTGGCGTAAGCCGGTGACACGTGCCGCCGAAGCCATCACGCTTTTTGCACTCATGATCGGTGGCCTGTTCCCCATCATTCACCTGGGGCGAGCCTGGTTCTTCTACTGGCTCATTCCCTATCCCAACGCCCGCCTCATGTGGCCGAATTTCCGCTCCCCGCTGGTCTGGGATCTGGTCGCTATCCTCACCTATGTCACGGGCAGTGCCATTTATCTCTATCTGCCGCTGATCCCGGATATGGCGCAGCTCGGCGCGCACAATAAGCCCTGGCGCAGGAAGCTGTACACGACGCTCTCGCTTGGCTGGACCGGCAGTGACCGCGAATGGCACGCTCTCGAAATGGCGATGAAGCTGAATGCCGTCATTATTCTGGCCATTGCCATTTCGGTCCACACGGTGGTGGCCTGGGACTTCTCCATGTCCATCGCGCCCACCTGGCACAGCACCATGTTTGGACCGTACTTCGTTGTCGGAGCTATCTTCTCCGGCATCGGCGCGCTCATCATCGTGATGGCAACGCTGCGCCGCACGCTGCATCTCGAGAACTATCTCATCAAGCGCCACTTTGACAACATGTCGAAGCTGATGCTCACCATGAGCCTGCTCTGGTTCTACTTCACTATGTCCGAGCACATCACCATCTGGTACGGTAACGAGCCCAAAGAGATGGGTGTTTTCGGCCAGCGAACGCGCGGCGATTACGCGTTCTGGTTCTGGACCATGGTGGTGGTGAATTTCGTCATCCCGGTAACGCTGCTTGGGATCAAAAAGCTGAGGAGTATTACGACCGCTGTCATCGCGTCATTCGGAGTCCTGATCGGCATGTGGCTGGAACGCTACCTGATTGTGGTCCCCACGCTGGTGACGCCTCGCCTCGCTTCGGCCACCAGCGTCTACTCCCCGAGTTGGGTGGAACTGATGATCACCGTCGCCACGTTTGCCGCCATGATCCTGCTGTATCTGCTGTTCGCCCGGCTTTTCCCGATTATCGCCGTATGGGAATACAAACCCCATTCGCCCGAGGAGGAGGACTGAGCATGTTCCTGATTGCTGAATATCGGTCGAAGGACGCGCTGGTGGAGGCCCTGCTGGCACTAAAGGGGGCCGGGCTCACGGCAGAGGATCTGGCCGTGTTTTCCGAAGAACCCATCGAGTTCCGCAAAGGAATCCTGGACCGGCATTCGAATATGTCCAAAGCCGCAGTTGCCGGGGCGGTCACCCTCGGCACCCTGGCCACCTGGTTTGTTTATTACGCGCAGCATAACTACGAGCTGATCACCGGCGGAATGCCAATTTTTTCTTTCTGGGCGACGGGAATTATCACTTATGAAACAACCATGCTGGGTGCAGTTCTGGCTACTTTCTTCTGGTTTCTGTGGGAGAGCGGTCTGATTCGCAGGCGTGACCCCGAAGCACCCATTCCGGTGATTGGGCCAGCCTCCATGAGCCTTCGCGTGAAATGCGATTCCGCCCGCGCCGATAGCTTTGTGGAGACGCTGCGCAGGACCGGGGCCATTAAGACGGAAAGAAGAGGAAAATGAAGTACGCACTCACACTTGGCCTGCTGTTTCTCGCCGGTTTCGCCCGCACAACTCCGGCCTTTGCCGACCGTCCGAATCCGGCATGGGAAAAGGGTCGCCTCCAGGCGGGTCAGGCCCTGTACCGCAGCAACTGCGTGGTCTGCCACGACGTGGATGAAGCCAAAACGAAGAAATTCGGCCCCAGCTTCCACCAGCTGTTCCGTCGTGAAAAAATGCCCATGTCCGCCATGAAACCGAACCGCGAGTACATTAAGATGCGCACCCGCTTCGGGGGAGCCTTCATGCCCGCTTTCCAGAAGACGCTCTCTGCAGCGCAGATTGACCTGATCGTCGACTACCTCCAGGCCCAGTAGCTCTCCCTGGGCAAGCTCTCCCTGGGCAAGCTCTCCCTGGGCAAGCGGCCCAGGGCAGAAAACGCAGATTTGCGTGATCCCGCGCATTCCTCTCCGGGCGAGGGGGTTTCGAGGGAGCAGGCTCGTGATTTCGCCGTGGCACTCAACGTGCACATTACATCCCGTCAAGATTGCAGGAGGTAATATGTTCAGGACCAACATCAGCCGGGCTCTCTTTTTCGTGGCGGGTACAGTCGTTTTTTACTCTCCCCTGAAGGCTGCAGAGCAAGCCCCGGCAGCCGTCCAGGTGGAACGCGGGCGGCAGTTATTCCACAAGACTTTCAAGAGCTATTCGTGTGCGACATGCCATTCGATTGAGGGCACAGGCACGGCGGTAGGCCCCAACCTGAAGACCCTGGGTTCTGTGGTTGGCCCCAGGGGCCTGTATACAACCATCATGATGTCGGTAACGTGCTACGTACAGGAGTACCAGCTGGCCAACGGCAATACCTTCCGGGGTATTGAAAAGGCGAAGGCGGGTGGAACCATGGAAGTTTGGGACCTGACCAAGACACCCGCCGAGCTCCGGAAGTTCAGGGAGAGCGAGGTCACCATGAAGCCCAACACGACATGGAAGCACCCTCCGACCGGAATGGGGCTGGCGGACCAGGAACTGGCCGACATTGTGGCCTACGTCAAGGCCGTGTTTACCGGCACGCCCAAAGAAGTAACCGTCGAAGAGTTGCACTGAGCAACAGACCGCAGTCGAACGAGACCCAAAATGGATCGGCGCTGCCCGATCCGTGGGCGACAGAGCTACGTCAATTACCCCATCTTCGCGCCAGTGATGGAAAAATTGCCGTGGCTCTGTCACCTTTTGCTCGGCTCACTCGATTCCGGCTCACACTCAATATCCAATGGGCTATCGTAAGAGGCGATGGAATTGGTTGCGAAAAGTTCAGTTGACGTGGATCGCTTCTACCTGGGTTGCCTGGCCCATGCCTCCTACATGCTCGGATCCGGCGGCGTGGCAGTCGTTATTGACCCTCAGCGTGACGTGGATATACCTGTCCGCAGCCGCAGACAAGGGCTGGAAGATCGGGCATATCATCGAGACTCACGTCCATGCCGACTTCGTCTCCGGGCACCACGAACTGGCCGAACGAACCGGCGCAAAGATTTACCTGGGCCCGGACTCCGGCGCAAAGTTCCCTCACATAGTCGTCACGGACGGCGATGAACTTCATTTCGGGGCCTGCCACCTTCGCTTCTTTCATACGCCCGGCCATACGCTGGAGAGCATCTGTATCCTGATGACCGATGAGGGCCTGCTCGGCGGGGCAAAACCAGAGCGGCCCGGCATCCTGTTCACCGGAGATACGCTCTTTGTGGGCGACGTCGGCAGACCAGACCTCTCCCCCACGCACACCCCGCAGCAGCTGGCCGCTCTTTTGTACCAGAGCCTCCACGAAAAGATATTGCGCCTGCCCGATGCCACGGAGATTTACCCGGCGCACGGTGCAGGTTCGTTATGCGGCAGGCAGATGAGCGCAGAAAGCTCTTCCACCCTCGGCCAGCAAAAGATTTCGAACTACGCGCTGCTGGCCCCTGACAGCGACCAGTTCGTCCACCTGCTCACCGACAACCTGTCGGTGGCACCGGAATACTTCGCGCAGGAAGTGGACCTGAACCGAAAAGGGGCGGCACCCATTTCGCAACTCCCGGTGTTGAAGTGTTTCTCCGCAAGTGAAGTTCTGCGGCTCCAACAGGCAGGAACGGTAGTGGTGGATACGCGTCCCGCCTCAGAATTTGCCGCCGCCCATGTGCCGGGGTCGGTCCACATCGCACTTACCGGACAATACGCTTCCTGGGCCGCCAGAATCCTCGGCCTGAACACGCAATTGATCATCGTTGGAGAAGACCTGGAACACATCCGCGAATCGCAATTGCGGCTGGCACGGGTCGGCCTGGAAGACGTGGCCGGCTACCTGGAGGATGGCGTCTCCGGCTGGGTCCGCGGCGGGCTGCAATTGGAATCCATTCCCCAGATCACCGCTCCAGACCTGGCTGAGTTCCGACGGCAGGAACCTGATGGCGTCACTGTTCTGGACGTGCGGGAGCCGGGGGAATTGGCGGTCGGCGCGATTGAGGGGGCTGTCTGCATTCCCCTCGGCCAACTCAGATCGCGGACCACGGAACTGTCCCCAACCAGGCTGATCGCCGTCCATTGCAAGGGGGGCTACCGCAGCTCCGTCGCCAGCAGCCTGCTTCGGCGCGCGGGCTTTGAAGACATCGCCAATCTGACAGGCGGCTTCGACGCGTGGAAGGCCTCCGGGTTACCGTACCTCACCACAGCCACCGAATAAATTTTCCCGGGTGATACCTCCGAAATCTCTATACGGGGAATAGCGTACCAGTACTTTCCTGCTTTACTATCCAGTTAGTCGTTGAGGTGGATTCTTTCCCCTTTTTCATCTCGCGCAAATTGAATAAGGGCACGGCAGGTTACGTGCGCAGCACTCTGGCGTTCCGCGTCAGAAACAGCTTCCTGCATGACAGGCAAGCGAGACTGCGCACGGCCTTCTGCCCTTTTGGAGGTTCGCCGTATGGGTTTCGTCAATACCCGCGGGATGCGCTGGGCATTCCGCGGAGCTTTTCTTGCTGTTATGTGCACCGCAGTCTATGCACAACGGGTACCGCGAGTCATCAGTCCGGACAAGCGGATTGCTCGGCGGGATTCTGTGCATCCCCTCACAAAAAGCCTGCGATCAACGGGACGAGTCACCGCCGACCTTCGCCTGGATCGCATGTTATTGGTGATGAAGCCAACAGACGAGCAGCAAAAGGATCTGGATTCCCTGGTTGAGCGGCAGCACGACCCGCTGTCTCCGGAGTATGGGCAGTGGCTCACTCCGGAGGAGTTTGCGACGCGTTTCTCCCCCTCCCCACAGGACCTTGCAGCGGTGGCCCGGTGGCTGGAAAGCGCAGGCTTCGAAGTAGCCGAAATCGCGCGTGGCGGGCGACTCATCGAATTCAGCGGTACGGCACTTCAGGTGGAACGCGCTTTCGGCACTCAAATGCGCCATTACGATCGGGACGGGGTGAGGCATCTGGCCAACTCGACCGAGATTATGCTTCCGGCGGAACTCGATGGCATCGTGGGCGGCATTGCTTCGTTGAACGACTTTTTTTCCTTGCCGCTGCACCACACGGAGACCAGGCCTCTGACCAATCTCTCGGGCGGCGCCCACGCCCTGTCGCCGGGTGATTTCGCCACCATTTACAACCTTAGCCCTCTCTGGAGCGCCGGCGTGGATGGCACCGGCCAGACAGTGGCGGTGGTGGGGCGGAGTAACTTCCTGCTGACTGATGTAACCAGTTTTCGTAGTATGTTCGGGTTGCCGGTGAATAGCCCACAGGTCATCCTGAATGGACCTAACCCCGGCATTATCAGCCAGGGCGAAGAAGTGGAAGCTTTGCTGGATGTCCAGTGGGCTGGCGCCGTGGCAAAGAACGCGACCATTAAATTCGTACTCTCGGCGAGTACCAATGCGACGGGCGGCGATATGTTGTCGTCGCAATACATTGTGAATAACAACGTCGCGCCGATTCTGTCTTCAAGCTTTGGCCTGTGTGAAGCGCAGTTAGGAAGTGCGAACACCTTCTTCAACAGCCTGTGGCAGCAGGCAGCCGCACAGGGTATTTCGGTGATTGTTGCTGCAGGAGACAGCGGCTCGGCGGGGTGTGACTATGGCAGCACCACGCATCCGGCTACCAGTGGTCTGGCCGTCAGCGGTATCGCCTCCACGCCCTGGAACCTCGCAGTGGGAGGTACACAATTCAATGAAGCCGGTGCCGACGCGGCATACTGGAACGCTTCGAATAATCCGGCCACTTTCTATGCCACGGCGAAGGCGTGGATACCGGAAGTTGTGTGGAATGAGAGTTCGGCTGCCGGAGGTTTGTGGGCGGGCTCCGGGGGCGTGAGTTCTTTGTACGCCACACCCTCCTGGCAGACCGGCACGGGAGTGCCGACCACCGATCCTGGAGCTTCCGGTCGCCACCGCTATATGCCGGACGTTTCACTCTCCGGTGCCAGCCATGATCCATATCTGGTGATGCTGAATGGTGGCCTCATTGGCGTCGGCGGCACTTCAGCTGCGGCTCCGGCTTTCGCCGGAATCATGGCGCTGCGCAATCAGAAACTGAACTCGCGGGCCGGGAATCCGGCGGCTGCTTTGTATTCGATGGCGGACCAGTTTCCCACTGCTTTTCACGACGTTGTCAGCGGCACGAACGCGGTTCCCTGTATGGCGGGGAGTCTCCATTGTTCGGGAGGCCTGCTGACCGGTTTTGCGGCCGGCCCGGGCTATGACCTGGCCAGCGGCCTGGGTTCGGTAAACGCCTACAACCTGGTAATGAACTGGCCGGCAGCAACCGTCGCCGCCGTGGGGCCGGTCGTTACTACGCTCAGTCCGTCCACCCTGTCCACATCATCGTCGAACCAGAATCTGACGCTTACCGGCACTGGCTTCAAAGCGGGTGCGAAAGTGAACTTTGCCAAGGTCGATGGCACCACCGCTGTGTTGACTCCGACTACGGTGTCGGCAACTTCCATCGTGGTCCCGGTGAACGTGGGCCTGTTCCCGTCCACCTTTGCCGTACAGGTGGTACACGCCGATGGCACGAAGTCTGTCGCCCTCAACCTGACCGTCTCGGCTCCGGCGCCGTCAGTAACTTCGGTGAGTCCTGCCTCCATCACGGCGTCCACAGCGAACCAGACCATCACCCTGGCCGGGGCGAACTTCCAGACCGGGGCGAAGGTGAATCTGACTTATGCGGGAGGTACCAGCAGTTCACTCACGCCTGCCTCCGTCAGGGCCACCTCCATTGCGGTTCCGGTGAACGTCGGCACCACGGTAAGAACGTGGACGCTGCAGGTTGTGAACCCCGATGGCAAGCGTTCCGCGACCTCCAGCCTGGCCGTCACAGCCCCCCCGCCGTTGATCTCGTCGCTGAGCCCCGCCTCCCTCGTTGGCTCAGCCGTCGGCCAAAACGTGACCCTCAACGGGAGTGGGTTCCAGAGCGGGGCAAAGGTCAGCGTTAGTTATTCCGGAGGTGCCGTCTCCACCCTGGTACCCACCACCCTGGTCCCCACCACCCTGACCGCGACGATCATCAAGGTAGCCGTCAACTTTGGAACAACGCCTCGCACGTGGACCGTGAAGGTAACCAATCCGGATGGTAAGTCTTCGGAGACCGCAAACCTGGCAGTCACCGCCCCCGCAACCCCTGCCCCTGCTGTTCCAACGGTCTCCACTTCATCTGCACCCACGGTAACCGCTGTGAACCCGAACACCCTCGCGCGGTCCGGTGCCACTCAGGCCGTCACCATCACGGGGACGGGCTTCAAAGCCGGCCTAAAGATCGTCCTCTCGGGCGCGGGAACTGCCACCACCATTCAGGGGACCGCCATCACCAGTATTGCGGCAACGAAAATGGTTGCTCGGATCAACCCGGGGAATGTGGCGCGCGTCTTTTCGGTCCAGCTCGTCAATTCCGATGGAAAGGCCTCCAACCTCGGCAGCCTGACGATCGAATAAACAGGTTACAGGCGAACGGTAACGGTCTTGACCTCGGTGTACTGCTGCAGGCCATACTCGCCCAGTTCACGACCGATACCGGACTGCTTGAAGCCGCCGAAGGGAGCCCGCGTGTCCAACACGTTGTAGCAGTTCACAAACACCGTCCCTGCCTGCAGACCGTGGGCTACCGTGTGGGCCTTCTTGATATCCCGGGTCCAGACAGCGGCGGCCAGACCGTAGATGGAACTATTCGCTCGCTCCACAACTTCGTGAACGCTGCGGAACGGAATAATGCTCATCACCGGGCCAAAGATCTCTTCCCTTGCGATGGCCATCTCATCCTGAACATCAGCGAAAACGGTTGGTTGCATGAAGTACCCAGGCCCGGGGAGTCGTTCTCCGCCGCACACCAGGCGGGCACCGTCGTTGCGACCTCTTTCCACATAGCCCATGATCCGGTCGAGCTGAACCTGATCCACCTGCGGCCCCTGCTCTGTCTTCGGATCGAACGGATCGCCCACCACGCGGCCCCTCGCCTTTGCGGCGCTCTTCTCCACAAACTCGGCGTAGATCTTCTCTTCAACAAAAACCCGTGACCCGGCAATACACGACTGGCCCTGGTTGAAAAACAACCCGTTGTGCGCCCCGTTCACCGCATCGTCCAGATCGCAATCCGCGAAAACGACGTTGGCGCTCTTGCCACCAAGTTCCAGCGTTACCCTCTTCAGGTTCGAATTGGCGGCAGCAGCCATAATGATGCGCCCCACCTCGGTGGATCCCGTAAAGGCCACCTTGTTCACATCCATATGGCTCGCAATTGCCGCACCAGCCGTCGGACCAAAGCCCGGCAGGATGTTCACCACACCCTTCGGAAATCCCGCTTCCAGAATCAGTTCCCCGATTCGCAGTGCCGACAGAGGTGTCTGTTCTGCCGGTTTCAGGACGACTGTATTACCGGTCGCCAGCGCAGGAGCCAGCTTCCAGGCCAGCATCATCACGGGGAAATTCCACGGGATAATCTGCCCCACCACGCCCACCGGCTCGTGCCGTGTGTAGCAGAAAAAATTACCGTCTATCGGGATGGTCTTGCCCTGCACTTTGTCCGCCCAGCCCCCGAAATACCGAAAACACGAGGCCGCAGCGGCCACATCGACGGCCTTCGCCACGGCCACCGGCTTCCCGTTGTCCAGCGCCTCCAGTTGCGCCAGTTCGTCGGCATGCTTCTCGATCAGGTCCGCCAGCTTCAACAGCAACCGGCCCTTTTCTGACGCCGGCATCCTGCGCCAGCGCATGCCGTCAAACGCCTCGCGGGCCGCCTGAACGGCCTTATCCACATCAGCCGCACCGGCCTCTGCCACCATGCAGATCTCTTCACCCGTGGCAGGGTTTGTCGTAGCGAACGTCGCCCCGGACTCGCTCTCCACCCAGCGGTTGTTGATCAGCAGTTTGGCGGGCGGAAGTGTGGGCTGTGGCATGGCGTATATTTATTATCTTCGAGCCTTCCCCACGACACCACCACTTGTCTTGTTAAGATTACATCGTAACGTGAAAAGCTGGCTCGGCACACTTATCCTGATCCCGTCACTCTGCGTCGGTCAGGCCGGTAGTGCGGAACTTTTCGGCACCATCCTGGATCCCTCCGGCCTTCGCATCCCCAACGCCAAAGTCTCTGCCGAAGCGCTGCCCACAAGTTCCCGCCACTCTGCGGTCTCGGACGAACGCGGCGAATATCACTTTCCGGGCCTCTCGGCGGGGGCCTGGAACCTGACCGTAGAACAACCCGGCTTTCGTACCCACAAACAAACCGGAATCATCCTGCGCCTGGCCGGACGTACCGCCCTGGACGTAAAACTGGAGGTCGGCCAACCCGCTCAGGCCATGGAAGTTACTACTGCTGTGCCACTTCTGCAGACCGGAAGCGGAGAAGTCAGCCTCAACGTGGACGAAAAAAAGATCTCCACCCTCCCCCTCGATGGGCGGAACTTCATCCCGCTCGTCACCCTCTCCCCGGGAGTCGCGCTCCCGAACGGCCAGTTCCTGCCCCGCATCAACGGGAGTCGTCCGCGCACCAACGAATACATTTATGACGGCATCAGCGTCCTGCAGCCCGAACCGGGCCAGGTGGTCTACTACCCAATCCTTGACGGCATGGCGGAGTTCAAGCTCAACGTGAATGCCTACTCCCCCGAGTACGGTCGCTCAAACGGCGGTACCGTGATGGTGATTGGCAAGTCTGGTGGCAACCATTTCCACGGCAGCATCTTCGGGTTCTTCCGCCACGAAACACTGAACGCGCGCAACCTCTTCGCCCCCCCTGGCCCGAAACCCAGGTTTCGCCGCAATCAATATGGCCTGACTCTGGGCGGCCCTGTCCAAAAGAACAAAACTTTCTTCTTCACAGACTGGCAGGGAACCCGACTCCGAACAGGCATCACACGCTTCTCTGTAGTGCCCACCCTCGCGCAGAGGCAGGGTGTGTTCATCCAGACCATCTTCGACCCCGCCACCTCCCCTCGAACGCAGTTTCCCGCCAACGTTATCCCCGCCAGCCGACTCGACGAACTGGGCGGTCAGGTCCTGCGGCACTACCCCGCCCCGAACGTCAGCGGAGCCAACAACTTCGTGCGCACCGGCACGGAACTTGATAGTCAGGATCAGGCCGACTTCCGTCTCGACCGCTACTTCGGTTCCAAACACCGCGCCTTCGGTCGTTACACCTTCTTCCGGGGCGACGCCACGCCTGTCACGCCTCTCCCCGACGGCAGCGGCAGCCTCACTTCAGGCGTCACCGGCCACGCCCGGACCCGCGGTGACGCCCTGGCAAGCGACTACACCTGGATTCTCAGCAATAACGCCCTCAATCAGCTCCGCTTCGGCTATTCTCGCCGAGACCTCAATCAGGCCTCACTGCAGAACGGTGGCATCACCATCCCCGGTCTCCCCGACAACTCCTTCGCCTCCGTCCTGCCCATCTTCACCGTTACAGGCTTCCAACAAATCGGTCCCACCACCTCCGCGAATTCAAACTTCACCACCTCCGTCACTGAATTCCTCGACACTTTCACTCTCGTCCATGGTCGCCACACCCTCAAAGCTGGCGTCGATATTCGCCGGGAAACGCTCGATGTCCTCAATCCTCCAAATCCGACGGGAGCCTTCGCCTTCACCAATACCGGCACCAACAGTTCAACCGTAAACGGCAGCGGGAACGGCCTCGCTTCCCTGCTCCTCGGGCAGGTGAATACCTTCACCATCGACATTCAGCGCAGAGTCATCCAGCCCCGCGCCCGCATTGCCGAATTCTTCGTTGGCGACGACTGGAAAGTAACGCAGCGCCTCTCACTGAACATAGGCACTCGCTATACCCTGAATTTTCCTTCCACGGAGAGAATTGACCAGTGTGCGGTCTTCAACCTGAATTCGCAGAGCCTCGAATTCCCTCGCACCGCACGGCGGGTCCATTGGAAGGACTTCGGACCTCGCCTGGGCCTCGCCTGGAGGGCAACCGACAGCCTGGTGATTCGGTCCGGCTACGGCATGGTCTTCTTCGAGCAATCGGGAATCAGCACTCCCTTTACCCTTCCCCAGTTCCCCTTCGTCCAGACCGTCAGCCAGCAATCGCAGGACAACCTGACGGCGGCGTTTCCCCTCACCACCGGCCCAACCGTTCAGATCACCACTCCCAACGCCAACTCCGGCCTCGGCCAAGGGGTCTTCGGGGTAGATCGCGCCAACGGCTCTGGCTACTCGCAGCAGTGGAACCTGACCCTCCAAAGAACGTTCCGGGCCAACTGGAACTTAGAAGTCGGCTACCTCGGCTCAAAAAATACCCGGCTTGGCGTCCCCGATGCCAATATCAACCAACTCCCGGCACAATACCTCTCGTTGGGTTCAGCGCTCCTCGCTCGGGTCCCCAACCCCTACTCAGGTCAGATTCCAACCTCTTCGTCTCTCGGGACCACCACGCTCCCCCGGCACCAACTGCTCCGGCCATACCCCCGCTTCACGAACGTCGCCCTCTTCAGAAACAACGTGGGCCAATCGAGCTACAACGCCTTCACGCTCAAGCTTGAGAGACGCCTGACCCGGGGCCTGACAATCAATGCCGCCTTCACCCATTCCAAACTCCTCGACGACGCCTCCACGGTCTTCTCGCAGACCATTTTCACGGGCCCGGTGCTCGGGACTACAGGGGCCGCCGACGCCGGGAACCGACATCTCGAAAAGGATGTTTCCACCGGAGATATCCCCCGAGTTCTGGCCCTCGGCTGGGTCTATGACCTGCCCCGCCTGGGGAAGTTCGCCGGATGGCAAATCGCCGGTTTGGTTCGCGTCCAGACAGGGGCCGCCATCCCGGTCACCCAGGCCAACAACAACAACTCCAGCCTTGGCTACGCCGTCCAGCGGCCAGACCGGACCGCGAACCCGAATGACTTTGAGAACCGAAGTGTAGCCCGATACTTCAACACGGCAGCTTTCACGGAGGTACCGCAGTTCGTGATCGGTAACAGTTCACGGAACCCCTTCCGGGGGCCAGGCCTCCAGAACGCGGATCTGATGCTGGGCAAGACATTTCACATGACTGAGCACCTGAGGCTGGAGTTCCGCGCCGAAACCTTCAACGTCTCGAACACCCCTCCCCTGAACGACCCGAACGGCAGCGTGGGGAATCCGGCCTTTGGCTCCATTACGAGTGCAGGCAACCCCCGCGTTTTTGAATTTGTGGGTAAGTTCCACTTTTGAGAACTACCGGACACATCGCCGCCGTTTGATTCTTTTTGCCTGTTCAGCTGCTCCCTTCTCATTGCCGAGCCGGAGGTGCCCTCCATACAGGGCACGCGCGCCGACCTCGCCAGGACGCCCCGAGCTACGGTACGACGCGAAATCCTGATCGCCGATACCGCTGTCGGTAAACCGCTCGCTTCGCCCTCAGGCCCCTTTCGGTGGATTGTTCCCGATTGATTGTTCCCAAACGATGTCCCCGGGTGCCCGCTCCGTTCGCATGCTCACAGAGCCCGAAGTAGTCCAACTGCGAAAATAGCTGTTAGTGAAAGCCCGCGTCGAGAACCGTCTGGCCGAGATTCGAACTCTTCGAGGCGTCGGTGCGTCCGAGCTTGCCCGGCGCGTCGGAGTCAGCCGCCAGACCATCTACGCGATCGAAGCCGGGACCTATGTCCCCAATACAGAAGTTGCGCTCAATCTGGCCCGGGAACTCGAAGTTCCCTTCGAAGGCCTGTTCTCTTTGCAGGATGAATCGGGCGAGAGCAGCGAACCCCTAAAAGTCGAGATGCTGAGTGGACAACCATCCGCGCCTGGTCAGGCTGTCCGGATTTGCCAGCTTGGCAACAACTGGGTTGGCGTACCGGTCAGCGCCTCACCCTGTTTTATGCCCGAAGCAGATGGCGTAGTCCGGCAGACCGGACTCGCCAGGGGACGTACCGAACTGACGGTTTTTGCTAAAGACGAAGCGGCGCAAAAACGCCTTGTGCTGGCAGGCTGCGATCCTGCCACAGGCCTGCTTTCTCACATGGTGGAAAAGGTTAGCGGCGTGGAGGTGGTCTCCGCCCCCGCCTCGAGCAAACTCGCTCTCACATGGCTCTGCGAGGGGAAGGTTCACATCGCGGGTTCGCACCTGGAAGACGCGGCTACCGGAGAATTCAACCTCCCTTTCCTTCGCCGGAACTTCCCCGGTGAGGACCTTACCGTCATCACCTTCGCACACTGGGAGGAGGGCCTTGTCATTGCCCCGGGAAATCCAAAGTCGATTCATAGCATTGCCGACCTCGCCCGGCCCGACGTTCGCTTCTCGAATCGGGAACCAGGTTCCGGCAGCCGTGCGCTGCTGGATCAACTCCTCGCAAAAGCGGGTATTCCCGACGCCGCTGTTCACGGCTATCAACGAATCGCGTTTGGCCACCTGGCCGCTGCCTATACGATCCTTACGGGCGACGCCGATGTATGCCTCGCCACCCACTCTGCTGCGAACAGTTTCGGGCTCGATTTCATTCCGCTGCACCGCGAGCGCTACGATTTGGTCATGCGCCGCCGCACCGCTGACATGCCCGTCGTGAAAGTCTTCCTGGATGTCCTGCAGCGCGCCACGCTCCGCCGCAAGCTGGAAGTTTTGGCAGGCTATGACACTTCTGAAACGGGCGATGTGGTGGTTTAACTCTTGAATGCATTAGAGCCACGGGTCCAGACCCTGAATAACCGCCCACCCCGCACAGATGGGGATTATGTCCTCTATTGGGTGCAAGCCAATCGACGCACGGAATCGAATCACGCCCTCGCCTGGGCGGTCCACCTTGCCAATCTGAACCGCGTCCCCCTGCTCGTCTACGAAGGCCTGACCTGCTCGTACCCCGACGCCAACGACCGCCTCCATACCTTCATCCTCGAAGGTGTCCCGGAGTTCCAGGCCGACCTGACACGTGCCGGAATCGGCTACCTCTTCTACCTGCGGCGCACGCCCGCCGACCCCAACAACCTGGTCTACCGTCTGGCCGAAAAAGCCGTCGCACTGGTAACGGACGACTTCCCAACATTTAATGTAGCCGACCACAATCGCAGCGTGCCGTCCCGCGTGGAGATCCCGTACTACGCGGTGGACAGCAGCTGCATCGTGCCCATGAATGTTCACGAAAAACGCGCCTGGGCCGCCTATACGATCCGGCCAAAGATCCACCGCGAACTGCCTCTGTGGCTGAAGCCCCTGCCCTTCACCCCGCCTTCTGTGCCGTGGAACGAAGCCCTTCTCCCGTGCGACGTTGCAGAGTGCAGAACCCCCGTGAGCCGCACAACGATCCCCGAACTGGTCGCCTCCTGCGCGATCAACCACACAATTCCCCTTTCGAAATCCTTGCGGGGCGGCACGACAGAAGCCCGCAGCCGACTGCAGCATTTCCTCGCATCGAGGCTCTCCCGCTACTCGAAGGAAAGCGGCCAGCCCTCGAAGAAAGCCACCAGCGAACTCAGCCCGTATCTTCACTTTGGTCATATTGCAGCGTTGGAAGTCGCGCTCGCTGTCCGGGCTTATGCCGCCGAACACAAACTCGTAGCGGACGAATTCCTGGAAGAGCTCATAGTCCGGCGGGAGCTGGCTTTCAATTTCTCACGCTGGACACCGAAGAACGAAACGCTCGAGGTGCTGCCCGACTGGTGCCGGAAGACCATGGCGAAACACGCCAATGATCCTCGCCCCGTTACCTACACCTTCGAACAATTCCTCAGCGCCCAAACTCACGACCCTCTGTGGAACGCCACCCAGCTGGAAATGCTGACGGAAGGGAAGATCCACGGCTACTATCGCATGTATTGGGGCAAGAAGATCATGGAGTGGTCTCCTACCCTTGATGAAGCTTTGCGAACCATGTTCCGCATTCACAGCATTTATGCACTGGATGGCCGGGATCCGAATACGGCAACTGGTATTCTGTGGTGCTTCGGGCTGCACGACCGCCCCTGGTCCGAAAGACCAATCTTTGGGCAACTCCGCTATATGTCGTACGACGGCATGAAGCGTAAAACAGATATTGCGGCGTACATCCGCCAAATCGATTCTCCGCAGGCAACTCTCTTATGAAATTTATTGTTTCGGGTGGTACCGGCTTCATTGGCCGACAGATTGTGAATGACCTGCTGGCCCAGGGCCACTATGCGGGTGTGTACAGCCGCCGACCTGGTGACGCCGCCCGCACCGCCATAGCGACCTACAGGTGGGACCCAATGGATGGCGAACCCCCAGTCGACAGCGTCCACGACATGGATGCTGTCATTCATCTGGCCGGCGAACGAATCGACCAGCGCTGGAATCCGGAAGTGAAGGAGAAGATCCGCGCCAGCAGGGTCGACGGCACGCGTCGGCTGGTCGACGCAATTTCCAAGGCTCGCCACAAGCCGAAGGTCCTGATTTGTGCCTCCGGTATCGGAGCATACGGCAACCGCGGCGATGAGATTCTCACTGAACAATCGTCGCTGGGGAAGGGTTTCCTGGCTGATGTTTGCCGTAGCTGGGAGGCAGAGGCTGATCGGGCAGCCTGGTTCGGCGTTCGAGTCGTCAAGATCCGGATTGGATTCGTTTTGGGCCGCAATGGCGGCGCGATGAAGAGACTGGTTCCACTATTCAGCTTCTGTCTGGGAGGCACCCTCGGTTCGGGGAAGCAGTGGATGCCCTGGGTCCACGTAGAGGACGTCAGCCGCCTGTTCATCTGGGCCGCAGAGAATGAGGTTTCGGGAGTCTTCAACGCCGTCTCGCCGAACCCCGCCCGGAATAAGGACTTCACCAAAGCTCTCGGCTCAGCTCTCCATCGCCCGACGATTCTGCCTGCGCCCGGCTTCGCTATCAAGGCATTGCTCGGCGAACTCGGCGCGCATGTTCTGGATTCCGTGCGCGTGGTACCAGAAGCCGCACTCAAGGCCGGGTTCCAGTTCAAATTCCCGAACCTTGACGGAGCCCTGATTGACGTGACATAGCCTGTGGCAGAAGTGCTGCGGGCCTGACCAGAAGCGCAGCCCGGCAGAGGCCTGCGCGACACAGGCAAGGGCACGTTGGTTGGCCCCCAGGACCTGATTGTCTTCCGCCCTTAGCAGAGCGGAGAACTACCCGGAGAGATTCATGGGAGGTCCGCCGGTGGCGTCGATGATCATACACGTCGCAGAGCCTGTAGCACAAAGGCCCTGTTTTGTGTCGATGACTTTGCCCTAAGCAGTGCCGATCTGGCCACCGGGGAAAACCACTTTCCCCGGTGGCCATGATTTCGCCACTCGCCTGCAGCACCTGGCGAATGAAGTTCGCCTTGATCTCAATCGTCAGGTATCCTTTGCCTGTAGGCAGCGCCGTATGCACGGCAGCCGACATCACAGAATCCAGAAGGGTAGCCAGAATCCCGCCGTGCACGCATCCCATCGGGTTGTAGTGCACTTCCTGAGGGTCCAGAGTCATGGTGAAAGTTCCGTGACCGGCATCGAAACGACCAATACCGAGCAGCTTCCCAAAGGGCGGTTCCGGACAGCAGTTGTTACCAAATTGGTGAAGTGCGAAGCAGTTGCAACCTCAATGGATTCCAGTGCTTGCGGGGCGACCGCCGAGGTCAACTGCCGTTTTTAGGCTGATCGAAGAATTCAACGCATGACATGCGGCGCGCTTCACGGGCAGACTTCCGGGGATCTTCCCAAGTCACCACCTTGACGCGCTCTTGTGTGGTCTCTGTCAGTGTCATTCGATTTCCTTGCCTCCGTTTTGGTTGCCGCTGCAGGGGTTTGCAATCTCGCTGTATCTCGCTCCACTCCATAGTGCGGAAACACCGGATGAAACAGGGCCCGGATAAACAAAAGTGCCACATCCGGGTGGGATGTGGCACTTTTGTCGGCGTTTTTTCGGGTGTCTACTTGCCAATACCTGCCGCGTCTCGTGCGAAGTTCAGCACGAAGCCGGGCAGGATACCCAGGATAAAGGTACCGATCGCAGGCAGGACCAACGCGACGCGCAGACCCGGCGTGAGTGGTTCCAGAGCCTCGGTCGCTTCGCTGGGGTCATGCATATACATAACAACCAGCAGTCGTAAGTAGTAATAAGCGGCAACGGCGGAGTTCAGCAGGCCCAGCACGGCGAGCCAGACCAGGTTCGATTCCAGCGCAGCCCGGAAGATATAGAACTTGCCGAAGAAACCGCCGGTCAGCGGAACGCCGATCAGCGACAGGATGAAGACGGTCAGGAGAGCAGCCGTAAGTGGTTGCTTCTTCGCCAGACCAGCCAGATCGTCGATCTGAACGTTGGTTTCACCCTTGCCTGCCATGTGGATCACGACCGCGAAAGCACCGATGTTCATCAGAGCATAAGCGGCAAGATAGAACATCGCGGCTGTCGTACCAATTTCAGAGCGCGACGTGATGGCGACGAGAATATAACCCGCGTGCGCAATCGAACTATAGCCGAGCATGCGCTTCACATTCTTCTGGGTTAGGGCAGCGAAATTCCCGATGGTCATCGAGAGCAGCGCCATAACCCAGAGCACTGGTTCCCAGGAAGAAGCAACCGGCTGGAAGGCCGTAACAAAGATGCGCAGGAAAATCGCGAAAGCAGCGGCCTTGGGGGCTGTCGCAAGGAACGCACTGACCGGGGCAGGTGCGCCCTGGTAGACGTCCGGTGCCCACATCTGGAACGGTGCGCCGGAAACCTTGAAACCGAGGCCGATGATCATCAGCGCGGCCGCAACACTCACCATCACCAGAGAGATACCGGGAGCGGCGATGGCCGTATGAACTTCATTCAGCTTGGTAGAACCAGTGAGACCGTAGACCAGCGCAACCCCATAGAGCAGGAAGCCGGTGGCGAACGAACCCAGCAGGAAGTACTTCAAGGCTGCTTCGTTGTTGCGTTTGTCGTGGCGGAGATACCCGGCCAAAACATAGCTGGCAATCGACGAGATTTCGAGGCCGATGAAGATCATGATCAGGTCGTTCGAGGCAGCCATCAGACACTGGCCCGACACGGCGAACAACAGCAGCGCATGGTACTCGCTGGTTTCCGCTTTTTCCCGATCCAGGTAGTGATAGGACGAGAAGACCGCGAAGATCCCGATGGTTATCACGAGAATTCGGAAGTAGGTGGCAAAACCATCCACCACCAGCAGGTTCGAATAAGCAAATCCCGGATCACCGTTCGCAGCGATGGCCGCGAACAGCGCAGCGATAAACGCCAGAATCGACAGGTGGCCAAAGAACTTTGGCTTCGACGCAGAAAGAAACGGGTCGAGAACCATCATCAGTGTGCCCGCCGTAATCAGAATGGTCTCCGGCAGGAACCGTAAGACATCGGAAGCGGAGGGGGTGAAGTTAGCGAGCATTTGCGCTGCCTCCCGTGACCGGCGTAATCTTCACATTGCTCGAGATCGGGCTTTTACGCGTGGAGTCCAAAATCCTCGCGTTCTCGGCCGAGATCACCGGCAGGAAGCTTTGGGAGTACATTCCCATCCAAACCATCATCACCACCAGGGGTACTACGCAGGCCCATTCTCTGGGACTAAGGTCAGGCATGCTATGCCCGTGAGAGTCATGTCCGTGTGCGTCATGCCCATGTGCTGCGGGGGCGTGATCGTCATGTCCACCGTGGGCGTCGGCAGGAGCCTCCACACCATCGACAGTACCGAAGAAGACTCGCTGGTACATCCAGAGCATGTAACAGGCAGAGAGGATAACGCCGAGGCCGGCAAAGGCCGCCCAGCTAATGCTTCGAATGGCCGCACCCTGCAACACCAGGAATTCACCCACAAAGTTATTCAGCGTCGGCAGACCTATGCTGGCGAAGGTGGTGATCATAAAGACAATCGACAACCAGGGGGCCATCGTAGCCACTCCACCGTAGTCTTTGATCGCCAGCGAGTGCTTCCGCTCGTAGAGGAAACCGACCAGAACAAAGAGCGCGCCGGTGGAAATACCGTGATTCAGCATTTGGTAAACCGCCCCGTCGAGCCCCATTTGGTTGAATGAAAAGACTCCCAAAACCACGAAGCCTAAGTGGCTAACCGAAGAGTAGGCCACCAGTTTTTTCATGTTGGGCTGGACCATGGCTACCAGAGCACCGTACACGATGCCGATAATGGCGAGCGTTGCAATCCAGGGAGCATTCTCTCGGGCAGCGCCTGGGAACATCGGCAGGCAAAAACGAACCAGCCCGTAAGTCCCCATCTTGAGCATGACCGAGGCCAGCATGACGGATCCTGCGGTGGGCGCTTCCACGTGCGCGTCCGGTAGCCAGGTGTGCAACGGGAAGAGCGGCACCTTGATGGCAAACGCCAGGAAGAAGGCCAGGAAGAGCAGCGTTTCTTCCGTGTGCGTCAGTGCGATACGTCCACTCTGCAGCATATCGAGAACGGTGACGTAATCGAACGTACCGGCCTGTGTGTACAGGAAAATAATGGCGGCCAGCATAAGAACCGAACCGACCATCGTGTACAGGAAGAACTTAACCGCGGCGTAGATGCGGCGATCATGACCCCAAATACCGATGAGGAAGTACATCGGTATCAGCACAACTTCCCAGAACACGTAGAAAAGGAATAAATCCCACGCGGAGAAGACGCCGATGAGGCCGAATTCGAGGAGCAGCAGGAAGGCGTAGAATTCTTTCGCCCGGTCCTGAATGTAATTCCAGGAGATCAGAATGGCAATCGGGGTGAGGAAGGTTGCCAGCATAATCAGCCAAAGGCTGAGGCCGTCAATTCCAATGTGATAGTGAATCTCCGGATTTTGAATCCAGACGAAGTTGGTAACGAACTGCTGGCCGGTCGCCTTCTGGTCAAAGCCGGTGACCAGGCCAAGGGACGCCACAAAGGTAACCAGCGAGACAGCCAGAGTGAAAAGCCTGCTGAACTGCGCCTGGTTCCGGGGAATTAAAAGAGCCAGAATGCAGCCGAGGGCCGGAATCGCGATGATGATGTCGAGAAGGGTCATGTTAGCGAACACCTCCCGCAATCCCCATCACGATGATGATGACAACCGAGCCCGCCACAATCCATGTGGCGTAGCTCCGGATATTGCCGGATTGTATAAGTTTGAGCACGTTGCCGATGCCTCGCGCCTGAGAGCCGACGCCATTCACGGCCCCGTCGATAATCCCTGCATCCACCGTCTTCCAGAGAACTGCGGATGACCCCTCAATCAACGGTTCAACAATGGCTGCATCATAGGCTTCGTCGATGCGATATTTGTCATCTACCAGTCGATACAGGCCACCCAGCGCGTTGGCAATCTTGCCGGGAAGCTCCTGATTCACCACGTACATGTACCAGGACATTGCAATGCCAATGAGACCGGCCGCCACCGAAATCGCCATCAACATGTGCTCTTCCGGAATTTCTTCCTTCAGCGGGAACATGTCTTTCAGAATTTCGGGGACATTGAAAAGGAAACCACCGCCGAGCGACAGGACTGCCAGAACCATCAGCGGTGCCAGCATCACCATGGGGGATTCATGTGGCTTGCCGTGTCCGCGATATTCGCCCCAGAAGGTCATCCAGAAAGCGCGCCAGACGTAGAATGCGGTCATGCCGGCCGTGACTACGCCGACCCAGAACATCCAGGGAGCGTGCTCGTAGGCAGCCGTCAGAATCGCGTCTTTACTGAAGAAGCCGGAAGTTCCGGGGAAGCCGGCGATAGCCAGCGACGCGCAGGCCAGAACGATACACGTCCAGGGTGCATACTTTTTCAAGCCACCCATATGGCGCATATCCTGTTCACCGTGGCAGGCATGAATCACCGAACCAGCCCCGAGGAAGAGGAGAGCTTTGAAGAACGCGTGGGTCATCAGATGCCAGATGCCGGCCGAAAAGGCTCCGACTCCAACCCCGAGGAACATATACCCGAGTTGCGAAACGGTAGAGTAGGCGAAGACCTTCTTAATATCGTATTGCGTGATACCGATGGTGGCAGCGAAAACCGCGGTCGCCAAACCGATGAGGGCGACAACGTCCATCGCGGCAGGCGCATGCAGGAAGATAACGGCCGAGCGGGAGCACATGTAGACACCCGCCGTGACCATGGTGGCCGCGTGGATCAGAGCCGAAACCGGCGTGGGACCTTCCATAGCGTCCGGCAGCCAGACGTAGAGGGGAATCTGAGCGGACTTACCGGCAGCCCCGACCAGCATCAGCAAAGCGATTGCCGTCAGAGTTTCTACCGGAGCCCCCGGGGCCTTGGTGAACACAGGAGTAAAGTCGAGTGAACCGAACTGAATCACAATCAGGAACATGGCCATGGCGAAGCCAAAGTCGCCAACCCGGTTGACGATGAAGGCCTTATTCCCCGCAGTGGTGGCGCTCTTCTTGTGAAAGTAAAAGCCAATCAGGAGGTAGCTGCAGAGACCGACACCTTCCCAACCGACAAACAGAATCAGGTAGTTGGCCGCCAGAACCAGGTTCAACATGAAGAACATGAAGAGGTTCAGGTAGGCGAAGAAGCGATAGTAGCCACCCTCGTGGTCCATATACCCGGTGGCATAAATGTGGATCAAAGTCCCGATGCCCGTGACGATCATCAGCATGATCATCGTCAGCTTGTCGACCGCGAAATCCCAGCCGACATGGAAGTTTCCACTGGCTATCCAGGTAAAGTAGTGGGCGTGCAGCTTGTTGGCACCCCAGTCACTCGATGGGCCGACCACAAGGGCGACCCAAAGGAAGGATGCGAGAACGCTCCCAACGGCCACCGCATTGATGGCCAGCTTCGGCAGTTTCTTGCCTAAAATACCGTTTATCAGGAAGCCGAGAAACGGGAGCAGCGGTATGAGCCAGAGTTTAAACATCAGTTCTTCAGAGACTCGATTTCGTCGATATTCAGGGTTGAGCGGTTCCTGAACACCGTGAGAATAATCGCAAGACCCACCGCCGCTTCGGCTGCCGCTACCACCATCACGAAGAACGTGAACAGGTGGCCGGCGACTTGCTTGTGCTCGTGCGCAAAGGCGATGAAGCTGAGGTTCACAGCATTCAGCATCAATTCAATGCACATGAACACCGTGATGATGTTGCGGCGGAGAATAAAACCAGCAACACCGATGACAAACAGAACTGCTGAAAGAGCTAAGTACCACGCGGTGGGTACCGCGCCGTGCTTGAGAGTTTCCGCTACCTGCGCCGGATCCATATCTAGTCGATTTCCTTTCGCGCAAGAACGATAGCGCCGACAATGGCGATCAGAATCAAAACAGAAGTGACTTCGAAGGGGAGCAGGTACTCGGTGAAGAGGGCATAGCCAACTTCGTATGCGCCGCCACCTTTCCAGTCGCCAAACTTGACGGAGCCCAACTCCGGCATCCCGGTCTGCATGAAGTATGCCAGGGCCCCCATCAGGCCGATGATTGCAGGAACGCCAAAGATCAGCGCCGCCCACGACCGCCCTTTCGTTTCTTCAGGACCGGCATTCAACAACATGATGACGAAGATGAAGAGCACCATAATGGCACCGGCGTACACAATCATCTGGGCCATCGCAATAAATTCAGCTCCCTGGAGCAGGTAGAGGACGGCAAGAGACGCCATCACGGCCACCAGCGACAGAGCGCTCGAAATCGGGTGCTTCTGCAGCACAACGTTCACGCCGCAAGCGACGGCGATGAAGGCGAAGAGGAGGAAGAACAGTGGGTCCATTAGGAAGCCAAGGCCACCAGGAAGCCGGTGATGAGTAGATTTAACAACGCGACCGGGAACAGGAACTTCCACGCAAAACCCATCAGTTGGTCATAACGGAAGCGGGGCAGCGTGGCGCGAATCCAAACGAAGAGGAAGAGCAGGAACAGCAACTTCGCCAGGAACCAGAAGATGGGCATCAGGATCGGAATGGTGGGCGGGAAGGCCATCAGCCCAGCCAGCCCAAAGAAGACCACCGCGAACACCGGCAGGGTAATGCGGTCAAACGGGCGCGCCGGGTGTAATCCGTGATAGAGACAGATGGCACCGCAACCGGCAAGAAGCAGGGGAGCAATCAGATCGGACCCAAGAGATGCCGGGAACAAAGGCTGCCAGCCGCCGAGGTACAGGATCGTCGCCACCGAACAGACCGTGACCATGTTCGCGTATTCGGCCATGAAAAAGGCTGCGAACGACATGCTGCTGTATTCCACGTGGAAGCCGGCAACGAGTTCGTTCTCCGCTTCCGGAAGATCGAACGGGATACGGTTGGTTTCCGCGAAGGCGGCGATCATGAAGATGATGAATGAGAAGATCTGTGGAGCCGGGAATTGGAAGATCGCCCAGTGGGGGATCACGCCGAAATAGAAACCGGTTTGAGTGTCCGCGATGGTCCGGAGACTAAGGCTGCCCGCAGTCAGGAGCGGGGCCGCAATTGCCAAAGACATCGGCAATTCATAGCTGATCATCTGAGCGGAGCTGCGGAGACCACCAAGCAGAGCGTACTTATTGTTGGACGACCAACCCGCAAGCGCGATGCCGTAAACGCCGAGTGAGCTCACCGCCAGAATCAGCAGGACACCAACGTTAACATCGGCCAGTTCCATCATCGTCTTCCAGGGACCGTAAGTGGCACCGCCCAGCGTAATAGCCGGAATCGTCAGGTCAGTACCGAACGGGATTATGGAGATCGAAATCAGCGCCATGAACACAGCGAAGAAAGGTGCTGCCAGGTAGTAAAACTTGTTCACGTGAGGAGGCAGAACGCCTTCTTTAGTGATCAGCTTAATCACGTCCGCCAGCGGCTGTAACAAACCGTGGGGGCCGACGCGCGAAGGGCCCATGCGGACCTGAACGTGCGCGATCACCTTACGCTCCACCCACTGTAGATATGCCAGGGCGGTCATGAAGATAAACAGAATCAGCGCGAGTTTCACACCGGTAATGACGAGGAATTCCATCAGCGGCTCTGCCTTCCCTCAATTACGGAATTGAGAACTGTTGAGTATCGGCCAAGCGTGCCCGACGTGAACAAATTGTCGTGCGAGGAGCGAATCAGGTCGGGGCGGGAATCCACACCAACCCGGCCATTCACAGGCGCGGTCTGCTGGGCGCCGATAGTGACCAGCGGTAGTGGAATATCGTACCCCTTCACGGACTTGCGGATCTCGGCGTAGACCGTTTCAGGGAGCCACGGCCCCATCAAAGGAGCCAGCCCCATTTCCTTGGCGATCAGACCGATGATTTCCAGGTCGGTCTTGGTGCCCATCGTTGCAGAAGCGCGCTTTAGGCGCTGCACTTCGCCGCAGCCGTTGGTTACCGTGCCGTTCTTTTCGTAAGCCGAAGCCGAGGGCAAAACCACGTCGGCACGTTGCGCGGTTTCGGTGAGGAAAAGATCCTGCACCACCACGAACGCTCGGGAGGCTGCCAGTTTGGTGTGCTGTAGCGGATTCGAACCGACAACCCAAAGGGCCGCCAGGTCGTTTGCCGCCAGCATTTCGTCGATGCTCGCACCTGCCGCACCGGACGCATGGTAACCGGGGTTCAGTTCGGCAACCAGGCCCATATCGATGGCACCGCGTGAATTCGAGTAGTCAACCAGAGCGCAATAACTAACCGGAATACCCAGAGTTTCGCCGAAGGCCACCAGAGACCGAACCTTGTCACCCTTGATGGAATCACCAAAGACGATCACCAGGTTCTTTTCGGCGGCCAGCGCTTCACGCAGAGCCTCCAGGCTCGCCAGTTCTTCGCCGCGCGTCGCACGAACCGACCGCGTGGCAACCAGATCTTCGCGAACCGTATCCGCCGTCACCGCATAAACATGCGCTTCATGGTGCCGGAAGTTCGCACGAATCTGGAACGCAAGGAACGGATGCTCAACCGCAAGATCAGCCCCGATCACCAAAACTGCCTGGCTCTCGTAGAAATCTGCCGTCTTCGCCAGCCGTCCGGTAGTTCCCGAAAGCGCGTCCACCAGCGTCACCACATCACCAGTCCTCTGGTGATCAATATTGTTCGTGCCCAAGCCCTGCCGGGCGAACTTCTGCAGGTAGTAATTTTCTTCGTTCGTGGTCTGATTGGACCCGATGACGCCGAACTTGCCGCCCTTCGCCTTCACCTCAGCAAATTTCTTCGCGATAGTGTCCAGAGCCTTCGACCAGGAGACCTCTTCCAGCTTGCCGTTCACCCGAATCATGGGCGACTGCAAACGCTCCGTGCTCTCACTGAAGTCAAAAGCGTAGCGTCCCTTGATACACAGGAATTCGCCATTCACACCCGAGCGATCCCGGTTGTTGCCGCGTACAATTTCGTCGTTGCGCACACCGAGGGTGGTCTTGCAGCCATCCGAACAGTGCGTGCAGATGGTGCCGACATGTTCCATTTCCCATGGCCGCGTCTGGTAACGGTAAGCACCGCTCGTCAACGCGCCCACCGGGCAGATATCAATACACTGGCCGCACTCGTCGCATTCCAGATGATCGCCTTTATTCGGAGCAATCAGTGACATCGCGCCGCGGTTCACAACGCCCAAAGCGCTAACACCCATGCCTTCATCGCAGGCGCGTACGCAGCGGAAGCAAAGAATACAACGGGGTGCATCGTAAAACACGACCGGCGACCACTGCTGTTCGTCCACATGGATTTTGGTTTCGGTGTAGCGACTCTCGCCCGCACCGTAGCGGAACACCATGTCCTGCAGTTCGCACTCCCCGCCCTTATCACAAACCGGGCAATCCAGAGGGTGGTTCGTCAGCAGGAATTCAAGGGTCGATTTCCGTGCCGCCTGCACCTGGTCGGTTTCCGTGCGGATAACCATGCCCGCGCCTACCTGCAGCGTGCACGCCACCTGCATCTTGGGCATTTTTTCCACTTCCACCAGACACATGCGGCAGGCTGCCTGCAACGAGTAGCCCTCGTAGTAGCAGAAGGACGGAATCTCAATCCCATTCTGCTTTGCCGCTTCAATAACCAGCATCCCGGCAGGAGCTTCCAGCTCTTGTCCGTTGATCGTAAATTTAACCAGATCAGCCATTATGCCGCCAACCCCGAGTTGCTAAAGTAAGACCCTTTGTTCTCGTAGGGGCAGGGTTTGCCATCGAGATGGGCTTCAAACTCTTCGCGGAATTTCTCCACAATCGCGATCGTCGGCATCGCGGCCGCATCGCCCAGCGGACAGAAGGTCCGCCCCAACATATTCTTTGAAAGATCGCCAATCATGACGATATCGCTGCGCTGTCCCTGACCCTCATGAAAACGGGTCAACAGCTTCTTCAGCCAGGTCGTACCTTCACGGCACGGGATACACCAGCCACAGCTTTCGTGAGCATAGAAACGCATGATCCGAAGCGCAAAGTTCACCATGCAGGTGTCTTCATCCAGAACCACCACGCCACCTGAACCCAGCATCGACTTCGCCGCTGCGACGGTGTCGTAATCCATCGCCAAATCACACTCGTCGGCCTTCAGAATCGGGCACGAAGAACCACCCGGCACCACGGCCTTCAGTTTCTTGCCGCCCCGTATGCCGCCGCCGACTTCGTTGATCATGCGCATCAGGTTGAAGCCCATGGGCAGTTCATACACACCGGGTTTATTCACATGCCCGGAAAGGCAGAACATCCGCGTACCGCCGTTTTTCGGAGTTCCCAGACCGGCAAACCACGCACCCCCGTTAAGGATGATGGAGGGCACTGCGCAGAACGTTTCCACATTGTTCAGAATGGTGGGGCACTGATAGGCGCCCGCCACGGCCGGAAACGGAGGCCGAATCCGAGGATTGCCGCGCTTGCCTTCGAATGATTCCAGCAATGCCGATTCTTCCCCGCACTCGTAAGCGCCGGCACCAGAGTGCGTCGCCAGATTGAACTTAATGCCCTTGCCGAGAATGTTATCGCCAAGGTAACCCTTCGCGTACGCTTCATCGATGGCCTTATCCATCACGCCGATCAGGTATCGGAATTCGCCGCGAATATAGATGTAACCCTGCTGTGCGCCAACCGCAAGGCCGGCAATCAGCACGCCTTCAATCAACTGGTGGGGATCGAATTCCATCAGCAGACGGTCCTTGCAGGTACCCGGCTCAGATTCGTCAGCATTCACTACGATGTACTTGGGTTTGGGCGAGGTGCGGGGCACAAAGCCCCACTTCATTCCCGTCGGGAAGCCTGCGCCGCCGCGACCACGGAGAATGGAGGTCTTCACCTCGCCGATGATCTCGTCCTGCGTCATACCAGTGGCTTTTTCAAAGCCCTTGTAGCCGTCAGTGGCGAGGTACGTATCAATCGACTGCGAATTCGGGAGCCGAAACCGGCGAGACAGTACCGGAGTTTCCAGCGGACTGGGTGGGTTGTAACGCATCAGCAGCTCACCTTTTGAACTTCAGTAATCTCTTCGGGCTTCTTACCCGCCGCCAAACCGTCCAGCAGTTTATCCAGTTGGCCCGGCGTCACAAAGTGGTAGAAATCGTAGTTTATCTGCACAGCCGGAGCCCACGAACAGGCCCCGATGCATTCCACTTCTTCCAGCGAGATGCGGCCATCAGCGGAATTCTGCTTGTGCCCGATGCCGGTCTTTTTGGTGGCCTGTTCCCACAATTCCGCGCCACCAACCAGCAGGCACGAAATATTGGTGCAAATCTGCACGTGGTACTTACCCTGCGGCTTCTTGTGAAGCATCGAGTAGAACCCGACCACTTCCTCCACCTGCAACGGCGTCACACCACAACGCTTTGCCACTTCTTCAATCAGTTCCTGCGTGATCGCTTCGGTCTCATCCTGAGCGTAAACCAGCATAGGAATGACAGCCGACCGCTTCCTGTCTGCGGGGTACTTCGTCAGGAATTTCTCGAACCGTGCTTCGAGTTCGGGGGAAAAAGTCATCGTCGTTACCGGTCCGTATCTCCCAGAACAAAGTCCATACTACCCAGCGCCGCAATCACGTCAGCGATCAAAGTTCCTTCGATCAGCTTGCCGGTGCATTGCAGATTTCCGAAGCTGGGGCCGCGCCAGTGAACGCGGAAAGGCTTCTGGGTGCCATCGCTCACCATGTAGCAACCCACTTCACCGCGGGGCGATTCCACCGCCTGATAAACCTCGCCTTCCGGAACCCGGAAGCCTTCGGTCACAATCTTGAAGTGGTAGATGAGGCTTTCCATCTGGGTCTTCATCTTTTCGCGGTCGGGAAGTACAACTCCCGGCGCGTCAGCCTGGTGCGATCCCGAAGGCATGCCTTCCAGCGCCTGACGAATGATCTTCGTCGACTGCCGCATCTCTTCCACACGCAGCAGATAACGGGCGTAAACGTCATTTTCCGTACGAGTGGGAACTTCGAAATCAAACTTTTCGTAGCTGGAGTAAGGAGAATCCTTACGAGCGTCAATCTTCAGGCCGGCAGCGCGCAGCATGGGACCCGTGACACCCAGGTCCAGCATGTCTTCGAGGGAAATGTAGCCGACACCCTTGGTGCGCCCGATCCAGATCTGATTGTTCGTCAGCAGGTTTTCGTACTGATCAATCTTCTCCGGGAAGATATCGATGAAGTCCTTGACCTTCTTCTGCCAGCCGCGCGGCGCGGGAAGCGCCAGGCCGCCGATACGGAAGTAGCTCGTCATCATACGCTGCCCGGAGAACATTTCGAAGATCCGCAGGATTTCTTCACGTTCCCGGAAGCAGTACAAAAACACCGACATCGCGCCGATGTCGATAGCATGCGTCGCCAGCCACACCAGGTGGCTGTTCAGGCGGGTCAATTCGGCCAGCATCACGCGCATCCACTGCGCATGTTCGGGAATTTCCAGGCCCAGCAACTTTTCCGCCGCCAGACAATACACCAGGTTGTTCGAAAGCGGGGCCAGGTAGTCGATGCGATCCGTCAGCGTGACACCCTGCTGATACGTCTTCACTTCGAACTCTTTTTCGATGCCCGTGTGCAGGAAGCCAATGTCCGGCACAGCTTTCAGCAGCGTTTCGCCGTCCAGTTCCAGCAGCAGACGAAGCACACCGTGCGTCGACGGGTGCTGCGGACCCATGTTGAGGACCATGGTTCGGGTACTTTTTTGTTCGGTAGACATCGGCTGAGTTGCCATGAATTTAGTACCGTGCCCCCGTGATTGGATAATCCTTGCGGAGCGGATGCCCGTCCCAGTCTTCCGGCATCATGATGCGGCGCAGATCGGGGTGGTTCAGGAAGCGGATACCAAACAAATCAAACGTTTCACGCTCATACCAGTCAGCGCCGCGATAGACAGACGTGACCGAGTCAATTTCCGGATTGATGCCCGAAATCCGCGCCTTCAGCCGCAGGCGCTTCTGGCCCGCCACCGACTGCAGATGATAAACAACCTCGAACCGTGGTTCAGCCGGGAACCGGTCCACGCCGGTCACTGAAGTGAGGCGTTCAAATCCCAACTTGCTCTTTACACGACCGACCGCTTCCACAATCTTCGCGGCGTCGATTTCGATGGTCAGTTCGTTGAATTCGAACTTCGCGCTGGTAGCCAGATCGGCGAGGCTGGCCACTGTAGGGTCCTGCTGAAGGGTTTCGGGGATCATCGCTTGTGCCATTAGCGCTTTGCCACTTCCTCAAGGAAGCCCTTGCGCGTCATTTCTCCCAGCACCGTATGCGGCGTGTGGTCACGTTCGGTAACGGCCCAGTCCAGTACGCCTTTTTTCCAGATGTAGAAGAAGCCGGACATCACGAACCCGACGAACAACAGCATTTCAACGAAGGCGAACATCTTGAGCTGCTTGTAAACCACAGCCCATGGATAGAGGAAGATCGCTTCGATGTCGAACAGGATGAAAAGCATCGCCACCAGGTAGAACTTCACACTGAAGCGCCCGCGGGCGTCGCCGAGAGGGTTGATGCCGCACTCGTACGGAGTGTCTTTAACTTTGTTCGCAACCTTGCGTCCGATTACGAACGTCAGGGTCACCAGCGCTGCCGCGATGATCGCCGCAATTGTCGCCTGTATGAGTACAGGGAGCCATTGTTCTGCAGGGGTAGTAGGCATCGGATGTAGTTGAGACCTGGAACGAGGCCCCAACGCAATATAATAAAACATGGAAATCCGTGGCTAATGAATTTAAGGTAACGATCAACGGCGAGGGTCACTTTTTTCCGACTCCCCAGACCCTGCACGAGGTGATTTTGAGCCTCAATCTGGAACCCGAGAGGGTCGCGGTGGAACTGAATCGAGCGATTGTGAAGCGTCCCCTCTGGGATTCCACCCCGGTCGAGGCCGGTGCGGAACTCGAGATCGTCCAGTTTGTCGGCGGCGGGTAGTCGAATATGGCTCAACAGCCACTTGAGGACGGAGGCAGGACCGCATGATTGAGAAAATTGCTTCAAATCTCCGTCGTCGGTAGGTACGACAAGCGCGCGTGGTCGAAGACGGCTGCGTTTTGGTTTTTCGTATGCTCCGGTGCTTTTTGGGTTTTCGCCAGGCTATGGGCGATTGACCTGCATCTCGCTAACCCGTTGCTTCAGCGAGTCTTATTGTTTGGACCTGCTTGAAGTTGGAACGGAGCATTTAGGAGAGTTACATCGACTATGTTGACTTGGCAATGGCTGGCAGCAAGAACCCTGGCCAGAAAAACCACCGCTGCCAGTGGAATTGGCGATTCCTCACCTTGTGTATGCCATACGGTACGGCACAAAGCAGACTTGGCCAAAGGAGAAGGCCTGTCCATGTACCCCAAAAGCCGGGCGTAAAGCTCCCAACGCGCGCAAATGCAAGGGCGGCGCACCAGAAGTGGGGGAATCCGACGTAGATGCTATTCGCAATCTCCGGCGGCATATTCATAATCGATAGTTTTTTCCGATCCTAACGCAAACCGGACCGGGTTACTCCGTCAGCAGATTGGGTTTACCCCCGAGAGAGCGACCTGAAGATGCTATTTCCACCCAATCAAACCAGCTCCAGTGACAGGATCGGCCTGCCTGTCACGAGATAATACAAAACGTCCGGGCAAAAATCTACCTCGTTCGGCCACATGATCGTCCCGGCTTCCGGATCTATTTTGACTTGCCCGAAATAATCGACGGCCTCCAGCAGGGTGAAAACGCCGCCGCGACCGACTACTCTTGACTTGAAGTCCACTTCCGCTTTTGTGCCGTCCGTGAAACTCAGCTCGAGGCGATACTGGCCAACGTGCCGGACTTGATTGACTCTGGGCGACATCAGGTAACCCCTATTCCAGCGGCTCGATGCGAGCTATTGGCTGGTCATTCCGCAACTGACTCCAGTTGGACATCAGTTCTCGCTGGTGAATTGCGGCCCATTCAATCACCAGAGACGTGGCGCGATCGGGAGTCGCCCTTCTATAACGGCAATAGGATCAATTCCGATCTGGGCCTCATTCCCCGCATAGATGGCGTGGAAGTGCGGCGGATTGTGCTCATCGAAGTACATGCCGGATCGAAATGCCAAAGAAACGGCTGACTTCGGGCATTTGAGTTCATCCTATCACCAGTTTCAGGACATTCGCTCGCTGCTCTGCGCCAAAAACGGAAAAGACGCCTGGACTCTCTGCTTTAGGGAACCCGGCCGTAATCTTCACCAGGCTAACAGTGCAACGCTCTACGCGAACTCGCGAATCGCATGCGCCTCTTGCTCATGCATATCGAACACGGTGTACCCTTTCGTGATCTGCAACAGATCCTTCACCCGCCTGGTCAGTCCCGGCAACTTCACCGCGCTACCGGAATTGGCAACAGTTATAAAGCCGGAAACCAGTTCGCCATTTGATTCTGCGCCTCAATCTGGAGCCCGCAAGGGTAGCAGTGGAGCTGAATCGAGCGATTGTGAAGCGACCGCTCTGGGATTCAACCCCGGTTGAGGCGGGCGCGAAACTCGAAATCGTCCAGTTTGTCGGCGGCGGGTAAGGTCAACAGCGAGGTCGAGCTGAGGACCCGAATGGGTCACCCAAAAAAACAGGTCGGCTTTAGTATCAGCCGCGCGATTCAATCCCAGGCCGAAAGCACAACCCGGGAGCCGGTCCCAGCCCCCGCCGCCACACCACCCGCCTCCACACCACCCGCCCTCGCCACCGCAGGCACCACTATCGCCAAAAACCGCAGGGCTGCGTAAACCTCTGTTTGCGCTTGCCCCTCACAAACCAGCTCAAACGCAGTCGCCCGGTCTGCCAGCGTCCACACCAGATAAGCACATTCCTCCACCAGGGCCTCAAACCGCTCCTCTGCCCCCTGCGGAATCGCCCGGTCCAGCACAATCTCCACCGAGATGTTATCTTCCCGTGCAAACTCCCGAGCCTGCAGCGTCCCGGTATGCGCGGTCGATTTCCAATCCACCATCCGAACCCCGTCCGAGGCTTCCCAGGGTCGTATTCGATAGAAATCCTGTCCCTGCCCGCGTTCTGATGTCGCGGTCGGCCCTTCCAAACTCTCCAGCAGACCTTCCGCCCGTACCCCAGGCTCAATCGCCGGATAGACAATCGTCTCCCACGAAATGGGGATCGAGACTTCCCGTCTCAGAAATCCGAATGGAAACCTTGTCGAGAGTACAAACAAATTTTCCCGGTGCCTTCCCCTGTGCGGAAATGTCACCTCAACCGGCACTTCAACTGCACCTCCTCCCGCTACCACCGGAAAATAGACGGGAGTCTTCAGAATTGGGAGCGATCCGGTCAGCGGATTACTTCGTCCCGACAGCTCAATCGAAAACGAAGGCGTCAGGCGCTTCAGGTTAATCAGCCGAATCTGCGCCTCAGTTACCGCCCGGGCTGCTACGTGTTTCGGCAGGAGCAGTTCCAGCTTCAATCCCAACAACATCAGGCGGCCCAGAAAGCCGGATACAAGCAGCAGCGCCAGCATCGCGGAAAATACCAGGAACAGCAGGTTGTTCCCCGTCAGGAAGGCCCCGCTGCCCGTCAGCGTCAATGCCCCCAGAAACAGCACGCCACCCGGCGTGACCCGATACCGCACCCGGCCACGGAGGAATCGGCCAATGCGGACCATCGCCTTCCCCCACCAATCACTGCGCACGATTCATTATGATGCCGAAGCTCAGTCCCCCGCTAAATCGTGAGCGTAACTTTGCTCAACGTCCGAGGCTGATCCGGGTTCAAATTTTTCTCCACAGCCAGATGCGCCGCAAAGATCTGCGCCGGAATAATGTAGGGAATCGGTGATAATATTTCGTCCACCGCAAACGGCAGCCGCACCGTTCTCGTCGCCAAACCCTCCGGGATTCGATTCTTCTTGTCCGTGATCACCATCGTCTCGGCCTTCAAATCTCGCAGGCGCACCAGCATCTCCTGCATCGAAGTCCACGTCGGCCCTGAAGGCGCGAACAGGAACAACGGGAAATTGGCCTCCACGATCGCAATCGGGCCATGCATGAAGTCAGCCGACGAAAATCTCTCCGCCACCACGTAACAGGTCTCCATCATCTTCAGCGCAAATTCAAACGCATTCGAATAATTCAACCCGCGCCCCACCACCACCGCATGATTCATGAAGCGATAGCGCCCCGCCAGCTTCGCTATCTCCGGTTCCAGCGTCAGGGCCTGCGCCGCCAGGTCCGGAATCAACTCCAGATCGCTGTGCCGGATCTTCGCGCCCAACGCACACGCCACCAGATACAACACCAGCAGTTGGCCCGTGTAGGTCTTAGTGGCCGCCACACTCTTCTCGCGGCCTGCCCGCACCAGAAAAACATGCTCCGCTAACCCTGCCATCGAACTCTTCGGCTCATTCGTAATCCCTACCGTCAGAGCCCCATCCGCCCGTGCCTGCTCCAGCACCAGATTCGTGTCTGTCGATTCCCCCGACTGCGAAATCGCCACCACCAGCGCATCCGTATAGTTCACCCTCGCTCCATAAACCGTATGGATCGAAGGGGCCGCCAGCGAAACCGGAATGCCGGTCGTAATCTCAATCAGATACCGGCCAAACTGCGCCGCGTTGTCCGATGTTCCACGAGCCACCAGCACAATCAGCTTGGGACGCCGCTTCTCAATTGCCGCACGCAGCCTCGCGACAGTCTTCATTTCGGCTTTCAGCGTTCGAGCCAGGGCCAGCGGTTGCTGGCGGATCTCTTCGAGCATTCTCGACATGGGTCTTCTCAGTGTAGCGCCGCCTCAAAACGCACGAACCCGGTAAACTAACGGGCGATGCTTCGCCGCACATTCCTCCAAACTCTCGCTGCTGCTCCCGCCCTCGCAGCCAGCAATGATTCCCCTCCCAACATCGTCCTCATCTATGCGGACGACCTCGGCTTTGGCGATCTCCACGTCTACGGCTCCAACCTCTCCACTCCCAATCTCGACAAGCTCGCCGCCGAAGGTACCCGTTTCACCAACTGGAACTCGGCCAACCCCGTCTGCTCACCCTCGCGCGCGTCCCTGCTCACCGGTCGATATCCCACCCGGGTCGGTGTCCCCGCCGTCTTCTTCCCCCAGGACAAAGTGGGCCTCAACCTCGACGAACAGACTCTCGCCGACCTCCTCAAGACAAAGGGTTACAAGACCCAATGTGTCGGCAAATGGCACCTCGGTGCCACCCCGCAATACCTCCCCACCAAAAGGGGCTTCGACCACTACTTCGGCATCCCCTACAGCAACGACATGACTCCCCGCGTTCTCCTGCGCGACACCACCGTCGTCGAGCAGGAGGCCGACCTCACTTCCCTCACCCGCAAGTACACCGAAGAAGCCACAAAGTTCATCCGTGACGCGAAAGGCTCCCCGTTCTTCCTTTATTTCCCACACACCTTCCCCCATATCCCGTTAGGTGCTTCGGAGCGCTTCCGCGGCAAGTCCCCGCGAGGGATCTACGGTGACGTCCTCGCAGAACTTGACTGGAGTGTCGGCGAGGTCATGAAGACCCTGCAGGAGACCGGCGCAGCCCGCAATACCCTGGTAATCTTCTCCAGCGATAACGGCCCCTGGTATCAGGGCAGTTCCGGTCGCCTGCGTGGTCGCAAAGGGGAAACCTGGGAAGGCGGAGTCCGCGAGCCGTTCATCGTGTCCATGCCAGGCCGCATTCCCAAAGGCAAAGTCTCAGCAGCCCTCGGTTCCATGCTCGACGTGACCCCCACAATCGCTGCGCTCTGCGGGGCGATGCCGCCCAACAAGCCAGTCGACGGCCTCAACGTCTGGAAGCTCTGGACTGGCGAAGTCACGCAAATCGAACGAGAGCCCCTCCTCTACTTCGACAACGTCCACCTGCAATGTGCCCGCTGGGGCAAGTGGAAGCTCCACGTCTCCCGCTACAACCGTAAGGTCTACAGCCCGGCCCCTGCCACAGGTCTCCGCAATCTGCTGCTTCCCAATCCAGAACTCTACGATCTCGACACCGACCCTGACGAAAGCTACGACATTGCCGACTTACACCCCGATGTGGTCCGCAACATCCTGGCAAAGATCGAAACCCAAATGAAGACCTTCCCCGATGCCATAGCCGGAGACTGGGCCGTCACCAAAACAAAGAAAGTAAGCCCCACGCCCGCCGGCTCCTTGCCAAGGTCTATCGACTAGCGCTGGCCTTACCGAGCCGCGACCGTGAGGGAGTCGGCCACCACCGGAAACACGCGCAAATACGCGCGGATCTCATCCCGAACCCGGCGGAACAACCCCAGCCGAGCCTCTTCCGCGCCACTCAAGGCCGCCGGGTCATCGAACGCATGATGTATCCGCACGGCCTCACCAAAGAACACAGGACAACTCTCCCGGGCGTTGTCGCAAACGGTCAAAACAAAGTCAAACTTTTGCCCGGCAAACTCCTCCACATGCTTTGACCGATGTGATGAAAGGTCAATCCCCAACTCCGCCATAACCGCGATCGCCTCGGGGCGGACGTGCCCTGGCTTCGTCCCCGCGCTCTCTACTTCAAACCGATCCCCGGCATCATGCCGCAGCAGACCTTCCGCCAACTGGCTCCGCGCCGAGTTTCCAGTACAAAGTACCAAGACCCTTTTCTTCATCAGTTGCAGCACCCCGGAGCACAGCAGGCCGCGACGGTCGGCTTCGTCGCCCGCACAAACCCACTAATAAACTTGCCATCAATATCCTTCGATAACGCCTCGGCATCCAGACCCTGCCCGGTCAGGAACGTGCGCGCGTCGTCCACGCTATACACGCGGGTCGCCTCAATCCCGATCTCCTCGAAGCCCGCCTTCGCCAGTTTCTCCACGTACTCATAATCCCCGAGCGCTCCGGCCACGCAACCCACCCAAAGTTCCATGCTCTTGTGAATCTCGGCCGGCACTTCTCCCCGCACGACCACGTCGGAAACGGCAAACCGACCGCCCGGCTTCAGCACCCGAAACGCCTCCCGCAGAACTCTGTCTTTATCCCCGGAAAGATTAATTACACAGTTCGAAATAATTACATCCACTGAGTTATCGGGCAACGGAATATTCTCAATCTCACCCCGCAGGAACTCAACGTTCGTCAGGCCGCTCTCCTGCCTGTTTTTCTCCGCCAGCGCCAGCATCTCGTCCGTCATGTCGAGCCCGTAAGCCTTGCCGGTCGGCCCAACGCGCCGCGCCGAAAGCAGAACATCAATGCCTCCGCCCGACCCCAGATCCAGCACCGTCTCACCCAACTTCAGCTCCGCCAATGCCGTCGGATTCCCGCATCCTAACGACGCCAGCATCGCAGTCTCCGGCAATTCACCCGCCTGCAATGCGTCATAGAGATTCGAAGTTATCGGGTCGCAACTCCCCTGAAACGCCGCGCCCCCACAGCACGACTTCCCCTCGCCCGCCTGCACGCGCAGCGCCGCCGCACCGTACTTCTCTTTTACGATCTCTCTCACTTCCACCATTGCCGTCTCCTTAATTTCCCGATCGCTCGGCAGATCCATATTTCGATAATAACAGAATTATGGAAGTTGTCAACGCCAACGTCAGAATCAGCTATCGTGTCCTGAACCGCCCCCAGTCGAAACCAGGCTCCGCGTCCCGTCTATCTCCTGCTGTTCCTCTTCATCGCGATCAGCCTGGCCTACCAGCTGCTCGCCATCGTCTCTCTGCCCGTCGGCTTTTTCGACCTCCGCCATCAGGGCAAAGAGGCATTCCAGACCGACTTCTATGAGCCCGTCGTCACCACCGTACATGAGCCCGCCAAAGCGACTGGCCTCGAAAAGGGGTGACCGGCTGGAATCCATTGATGGCAAGCCCTTCTCAGGCTGCGCCCAACTGGAGGCCATACGCTGGTACGCTGATCCGGGCGAAAGCCTGCATCTCGTCGTTATCTCCTTCTCACGGCTTTAGAGAAATCGACCGCCGCGCTCCAGAAGACGTGGGGCACCAGCAAGGTTCCGTGGGGGGAGATCAACCGTCTCCAGCGTATCCACACCAGCGGCAGCCAGCAACTCCCCAGCGACGACCGCTCCAGCCTCCCCGTGCCTGGAATTCCCAGCTTCGCTGGGGGTGTCTTCACGTTTGGAGCAGACCCCGTGCCCGGCCAGAAACGGTGGTATGGTGCTCGCGGAAACACCTGCACGGCGGTCATTAACTTCGCGCCCAAAGGCCTCGAGGCCCGGTCCATCCTCGTGCTGGGCCAGACTGCCGACCCGGCCTCTCCCCACCACACCGACCAGGCCAGCCTCTGCGCCACTCAGCGCTTCAAGCCCGCCTGGTACATACGTAAGGAAGTCCGAAAACACAGCGAACGAACTTATCGCCCTTGACCCCTCAATGGCGCGTTATTCCTTCTGCGCCGGCGTCTCCAAAGCCCGCAACGCAGCGGCATGACTCTGGGCCCTGACCATATCGCCAGCGCCCTGCCACGCCCGAATCAGCAGGTAGTGTATCTGCTCGTCCGTCGTCATGCCGCCCGCCAGAGCGAGGGCTTTTTCGCCTTCCGCCGCCGCCTGCGAGGCCGCGCCCTTTCGTACCATCAACCGTGCCATTTCGAAGTGCGCATCGCGGTCCTGCGGAGCTATCTGGACGGCCTGCTGCAGCCACACCTCCGCCTCCTCCAGCCGACCCAGCAGCAACAGCAGGCGAGCCCCCGGCAACAGCGTCTCCACATGGACAGCCCCGACTGCTTTCTCCAGGCGAACAGCTTGCTGATAGAGGGCGAGGGCCTCCGTGGTTTCGCCCAGGCTCTCGGCAGTGAGACCCAGGTACAACGTGGCTCGGACATCTGCCGGATTCAGCTTATGGGCCTCCCGAAACCTTGGCAACGCGGCCTGCATATCACTCGCCATATACGCCGTCATGCCGTACAGAAACTGCGCGTACTGCGCCTTCGGGTCCACCGCCAACGCCGCTTCCAGACTCTTCCCCGCTAAATCGAAGCGATTGCTTGCCATGGCCATTTTGGCGTGCAACGTCAGCGCTGGTACCAGCTTTGGGTCCAGTCGCAGGGCCTCCTCAACACCCGCCAGCGCCCCGGCAAAATCCTGCTTCACGAACATTGCATTCGCCTTCTGATAGGTCGCGTAACCGGCACTCTGCTGCATCGCCAGCACGATACATACCAACGCTGTCAACCCGATCACGGTGCCACCTGCTCGGCGATATCCACAATCCGATCCCCGACGACGTTGGTGAGTTTCTGCATCCCGCCACCGGGCCACCGAATCTCCACGGTTTCTACCCGAGCACTCCCCCCGAGACCAAATCGGACCAACGCTTCACTCGCCCCCGCATAGCCCACCGACGTCGTCGCATGGTTGTACAGGTCGCGCCCATTTGCCAGATGCACGTGCACCGTCGCCCCCAAGCCATCACGATTGCTCCGCAGCCCACGTAAGCGAATCGCCATCCAATGCCCCGCGTCCTCCGTCACATTCCGGAAGAGCTTGGCCGGACCATTCAGAACCGTCACAACGGCGTCCATTCGACCGTCGTTGTCAAAGTCTCCAAACCCAACGCCGCGATGCATTGCAGCTTGCTGAAAGGCTGCGCCAGCCCCGGCGGAAACATCTTGAAACTTCTTGCCTTCCAGGTTGCGGAAAACCCGGTTCGGCAGTGCGGAATCGCGCCCCAAATACCGTTCCAGTTCCGCCAGATGCGACAGCCCAAAGAACAGATCCTTCCAGCCGTCGTTATCGAAGTCGTACATCCCGAGGCTCCAGCCGGTGAACTGGCGCGTGGCCAGCAGCAGCCCCGTGCGTTGGCCGTAATCCTCAAACCCACGGCCCCCGCCCGGATTTCGAAATAGCTGGAAAGAATCGTTGATGATCCCCGAAATCACCAGATCGGGTTTGCCGTCGTTGTCGAAATCCCGGAAATCCGCCCCCATCCCGGCGATCGCGTAGCCGTCATCGCGCAGCGCTACACCCGATTCCAATCCGATTTCTTCAAACTTTCCGCCGCCCAGATTGTGGAACAGAAAACTGCGGACCGAATCGTTCGCCACAAAGATATCTGTCAGGCCGTCGCCGTCCATATCCGCAAACGCGACGCCCATGCCCTTGCCTGTATGCCGCGCGATTCCCGAACTCTGCGAAACCTCGGTAAACGTGCCGTCGCCGTTGTTGTGAAACAGTTGATCCGGCAGACCTTTGTACTCCCGGGGGTGGCAATAGAACTGCTGCTCCGGGCTCCCGCAGCGGGGTTCCTTGTCCGCATCCCACACAACGTAATTCGAGACGAACAGATCCAGCAACCCGTCGTTATCGTAGTCCAGCCAGCCCGCTGAAACCGACCACATTCCACCGTCCACGCCCGCTCGTGCGGTCACGTCGGCAAACCGACTGTTGCCCAGATTCCGGTATAGCATGTTTCCGCGCACTCCGGTCACGTAGAGGTCCGCAAAGCCGTCATTGTCGAAGTCCGCCGAGGCAACGGCCATCGAGTAACCTTCGCCCCGCAGTCCAGCCTCTTCCGTCACATCCGTAAACGTCAGATCGCAGTTGTTACGGAAGAGCCGGTTGTAAAACTCTGCCCCTGTTTTCTTTAACGCCGGAATCGCCGCCCCGTTGGCGAAGAATACGTCCATGCAGCCGTCGTTGTTGTAATCAAAAACAGCAACGCCGCCGCCAGTCAGTTCAATTTGATGGAACTGGCCGGCGGCGGCGTTGCGTAGTGTGAACTTCAAACCGGCCCCGCCCGCAACCTCCGCGAACCTGATCTGCGCTGGCTTAACCGCGCTGTGCGCGAGGTAAGCCAGGCAGAAGGCGGCAATCCCGAAGGCTGGCAGACGGTACGGCAAATTACCAGTCTATGCCCGAATCCATTTAGAATTCGATGCGCGCCACCAGTTGCCCCGATCGCGGCGTCGGCAGCGAGGAATTTACGCTGTTTGACGCGATTCCGAGGTAATTCATGAACCCGAAGCCACCCGTCAGCAGGCCGTTTGACCGCGTCGGGGGTGTTGCCGGGCTGCCGGTGCTCGGATTCGCCAGAGACAGATTTTGATTCAGCAGGTTGAAGAACTCAGCCCGTAGACTCATCGTAACCTTCTCCCGAAGCTGGAATTCCTTGCCCAAACCGCCCGAAATCACCGGGCGGCGCTGGCCGCGGAAATCGTTGTAGTAGGCGATATTGCTGCCGGAAACACCCGGTGCCTGATCCTGCCATGCGGCCGGATTCAGAACCGTCTGCTGGGTCGGATCAATGCATCCGCAGTTCAGGCTCTTCAGGTAAAGCGGTACACCGGAGACACGAACCTGCCTGGTATAACCGGTCGAGACGAACCCGCCGATGCCGTTATTCGAGCCAGGCGCGGAGAGCAGAACGCCGCTCTGCCACGTACTGATTGTGCCCAGCTTCCAACCGCTCAGAAAGGTTTTCGCCAGCTGGCTTTGCTTCACGAATCCGAAAGCCGGAACCGTGTAGTTTACGCTCAGGCTGGTGACGTGCGGGAAATACTGCGGCGACAGGCCCTTGAAACTGGTCCGGTCGTAGATGCTGCCTGCGTTGGTCGCGTTGTCCAGCGTCTTCGAAAACGCATACGCCAAAGTCGCAGTCAGGCCGTACGCGTAACGCTTCGTCGCTTTCACCTGCAACGCGTCGTACCACGATTTGCCCAGCGGAGCCCACAACTGGCCCACACCACTGAACTGCGGGAACGGCCGCAGACTCTGGAGTACCGTTCCGCTCGTCGGGAAGTTGGCATACGGCAGCTTGAAGCCCGCCGCCACCGCAGCCGGAGAGGTAATGGTCGAAGTCAGCAGAGTGCGCGTGTTCGCGTTGGTCAGATCGCCCAACCCATACTTCTGTAGCGTCGCCGGGTTTACCGCGTTGTAGTTCACCAGCGACCCCACGGGATACTGGCCGTTGCCGCCACCGCCCGCATTCTGCCAGACGGTCCGGTTGGCCATATAGGAAACTTCCACAACGATATCCCGTGCCACTTCGCGCTGCAGCGAGATATTCCATTGATTCACGCGCGAGGGCCGCCCGCCGTTTTTGTCCACCATCGTCGGAGCGTTCTGAACTGCCGCGCCGGGTATCACGTTCAGGCCGGCATCGTAAGCGGCGCCGTAAAGAAGTCCCTGATCCAGCACCAGCGGCTTGGAAATGGTTCCGGCCGCCACACCATTGCCGGGAGACGGAATGTTAACCACATTGAAGCCCATGCTCGCGGTGGAAGGAGCCACCGTAATCGGCGACAGAGGGCCGTACACCAGGCCCCAGCCTGCGCGGATAACCGTCTTCTGGTTCCACTGATACGCGGCACCCAGACGCGGCGCGTAGGCGTAATTATAGGAGGGCACCAGCGAACAGTTACACCGGCCCTTGCCTTCGCCGCCATAAATCACCGCTCCCAACATGCCGTTCGCATTCGGATTGGGCGTGGTGGGACTGAAGGTCGATACGCGATTCCACAGTTCCCCAAGCGGGCCCTGATAATCCCAACGGAGGCCAAGATCCAGCGTCAGCTTCCGCGTCAGTTTCCACGTGTCCTGCGCGAACCCGGCGAACGATTTCCGGCGATACTGCGGTTCGGAAGCATTTCCCGCCGAGGCGCTGTCATACTGGCCCAGCAGGAAGCTGGCCCATGCCGAACCCGTGCCCGTTCCGCTGGGCAGTGCCTGTCCGTAGAGCGGCTGCGAGGTCTGTGATCCGCTGAAATTGAAGGTCGGCGTCAGATTGTTGTACGTCAGCGGGCTCGATGTTTCCAGCTTCCAGTCGCCGCCAACTTTGGTCGTGTGATTGCCGTGAATCCAGCTCAGATTGGCCACGCCTGTTGCCTTCTGGTCGAAAAGCAGCGTGTGGTTTCCTGTACCGAACGGCAGCGCCATGCCGCCCAGAACACTGTCTCCGATGGGGCCCAGGCGCGGGAATCCCGTGCCAGGTGCTCCCGTGATCCCCAGTTTGGTCGGGTCGAACCCGAAGCTGATCGGAGGCACTGTATCCGGATTCTTGTAGCGGATGAAGCCCGCGCCCAGGTGCAGCAGCAGCGTCGGCTTCAGTGTCTCGTCGTAGTTCACCCGGGTCGTCATGCTGCGGATGTTCTGTATCCGGACGCGCGACAGCTGAGCGGAAAGTCCGTCCACGCCGTTCGATTTGTCCGTGTCCTGCGCACCCCAGTAGCCCGAAATCTTCCTGTTGTCGCTGAAGTTGTGGTCAATCTTCACCGAAGGAATCTGCTGCAGTTTAAAGAAAGCGCCCGACTGCGTGAAATTGTTCACGTAACCGTCGCTGCCCAGATTCGGTTTCGGCAGATACGTCAGAATCTTCGCCGTTGTCGGATCGATCCGGCTCGAAGGGATGGTGTTGCCCGGAAACGGGTTCAGTACGCGACGTCCGGACGAATCCAGAACCTGCGTGGCCGGATCGTAAATGGCGTTCTGAATGATCGCCCGCCCCGCGAAGTCTGTTCCCAGATTCCGGTTGCCTGTCACCGCCAGATTGTTGCTCAGATTTCCCGCCAGATACGCGCTGTTCGGAACGGAGGACGTCCCCGCATAGAGGCTCTCACGGTCGCGATACTTCTCCATGTTGAAGAAGAAGAACGTCTTGCTCTTGCCGTTGTAAATCTTCGGCAGCAGCACGGGCCCGCCGATGGAACCACCGTAATCTGCCAGGTGCTTCACCACTTTAATGTGCTTGCCGCTCCCGCTATTGGTGAACGGAATGCCGGCGTTCAGGAACGTGTTCTCGAAATACGTGTAAGCGCTGCCGTGGAGCTGGTTCGTGCCGCTCTTCGAGGTGAAGTTATAGACGCCGCCGTTGCCGACGCGCCCGAATTCCGCCGAGAAGTTCGACGTCTGCAGTGTGAACTGTTCAATCGCTTCTACCGACGGCTGCAATTCGTCGGAAACCTGCGTCTGGCGGGCGCTGTCCGATTCCTGCCCTTCAAACATAATCTTGAAATTGTTCGCGCCGCCGTTGATGGAGATGTTGTTCCACCCGTTGAATGTCGCGCCCGGCGTCATCTGAGCGAACGACAAAGGGTTGCGGATTGCTCCCGCGCCGATGCCGAAATTAATCGGCAATTCAGCAATCTGCTTGCTGGTGATCGTGCTGGATTGTTCCGCGCTGTCCGCTTTCAGCAGCGAGGACTCCGCCGTCACTTGCACCGACTCCGTCGCCGTGCCCACTTTCAGGCTGATATCCACGCGCGTTGTCACGGCCACCTGCACCGCGATATTCTTCTGTTCGTGCTTGCTGAAACCGGGCTGTTCTACCGTGAGTACGTACCTGCCGGCCGGGAGCGCGAGCATCGTGTAATTGCCGGTTCCGGTGGTTACGGTATCGAATTTGGTTCCCGTGTTCGCATTAACTACGGCGATTTTGGCTCCGGGAACCAGAGCGCCTGTGGCGTCCGCAACCGTACCGGTAATGCTGCCGCGGTCGCTTTGTGCATTTAAAAGGGCGCAGACCGAGACGGCGAGCGTAATTCTGAGGATTAGCTTTATTGAGATTGTGTGTACCTTCCTCGTCTAAGCTATCAAGGGCGGTTACGGGAAGTCAACGCTTCAGGAGGGCCTTCGCGAGCTCCGCGGCACGCGCTTGCCCCGCCGGAGACGCCGGGTTTAGCCCCAGGTATTGGCGCAAGATCTCCGCGCCCTCCGCTGCCGGCAGGACTTCCGACAGGTTCAGCGCCGCTTCCTCCAAAGCCGGATTCGCTTCCAGCGCCCGCCTCCACAGCCGGATCGCATCCGCCGTGCGTCCTGCCTGGCCATAGATGGAACCTAAATTGACCAGTGCCGAGACCTCCCCGGGCCTCTCCTTCAATACCGCTTCATATAGCGCGGCCGCCCGAACCAGACCCGGCTCCATCGCCGCCAGCCGCAACCGGACCTGCCAATCCACAGATGTCGCCCTCTCCAGATACGCACGGGCCCTTCGGTCGCCCATCTCCGCATAAGCCAAGCCCAGAGCCCGGGCGTCAGCAAGCCCCGTGAACGCCTCCAGCTCGCCGGTGCCCCCTGGCACCACCTTCTGAGATGGAAGCCGCGGAATGCTGTGATCCGTCAGGACCCCATGGTTCGCATCCGACGATTTCGTCTTCGGCATATGGCAATCTGCACAGTTCTCCTCCCGCCGGTGGGCCGCCGCATGGCAGCCCAGGCAGACCTCCTGAGTCCGGTTTAGATTGCTGTGCGGTTCATGGCACGTGGTGCACGAAAGCGAATCGCCCGAAGCCGTCCGGCACCTGCTTCCGGCCAGCTTTTCCACATGGCTGGTGACTTTGAAATCCCTGCGCCCGCCCTTCCAAACCAAATATGTGGCGTAATCCGCCAGCCGCATCCCCGCTTGAAATTCTGCAAACTGACGCCCGGTCTTCTCGATCCGTGCCTCTCCCGTTAAATGGCACTGGCCGCAGATCCCCTCACGCCGCTCGGCATCCAGCTTCGCCGGATTCACCATTTTGGCCGCCGCCGGATCGCGAACATGCTCGCTCCCCGGCCCGTGACACCTTTCGCAGCTCACCCCGTTTTCAAGAAACGGCGGCTCGCCGTAGCGATTCTGCGTCCCTCTTACGGACCGTACCCGACTGGCATGACACTGCAGGCAACTCGGTTCCACGGGACGATTCAGGCGGACCCAGGCGTCGCGCTCATAACCGGGCGACGCGTCCCAAACACCCTTCTGCGCATACCAGGTCACCGGTAGTTCGAACAGATAACCCTCGAACTCCCGCAGCCACGTCCGCCCCGCCGCGTTCGAACCGATGAAGTAGTCCATCGAAGCGCTTCCGGCTCTCCCGCTTCCCATCTCAAAACTCAGCGTCCGTCCCGCCACCGCGTACTGATGTCCCGCAGCCACAAAACTCGCGTGCGCCAAAGGCTCTGCACGCCCGGCCGACCGAGCCATCGGGGTCTTTGCGTACGCCTCCGCAATCGCCCCATGGCAAGGCCCGCAAGCCTGGCTTCCCACAAACGTAGCTACCGCAAGCAAAAGCATCAGTCTCTGGATTCATACTACGCGCTCCGCCCTTTTTGTAAGACAATAGTGTGCATCATGACGCTCAAGGTCAACGGTAAAAACCACACTGTGGATGCCGACCCCACCACCCCGCTGCTCTACATCCTCCGCAACGATCTCAACCTGCAGGGTCCCCGCTTCGGTTGCGGCCTCGGCCAGTGCGGAGCCTGCACCGTGATCATCAACGGGGTCGCCACGCGATCGTGCATCCTCCCGGCAGGCTCCGTCAAAGCCGAAATCACCACCCTCGAAGGCCTCGCCAAAAACGGCAAACTCCACCCGCTGCAGGAGGCGTGGATCGCCGAACAGGTCCCGGCGTGTGGCTTTTGCCAGAACGGCCAGATCATGACCGCCAAAGCTCTCCTCGACAAAAACCCTCACCCGACTGACCAGCAGATCCGCGACGGCATGGCCAATACTCTCTGCCGCTGCATGACGTACTACCGTGTCCAGGCCGCCATCAAAAAAGTAGCGTCTGGCAAAGGAGGTGCAGCATGATTCCTGCACATATCGAAGAAACTCTGTCGCGCCGCAATTTTCTCCGCACCGCCGGCCTTCTCGCAGTAACCTTCAGCACTTCCAACGCCCAAACTACCTCCGGCCCCTACCCTGACCCGTCGTACAAACAACTCGATTCCTGGATCGTCATCCACCCCAACTCCACCGCCACCTTCTACGTCGGCAAAACCGACTGTGGCCAAGGCACCGGCACCGCCTACCGCCAAATGATGTGCGATGAACTCGACCTTGCCTACGACAGATCGACCCTCATCATGGGGTCCAGCGACACCACCGTCGACCAGGGCGGCTCCGGCGGTTCCGACGGCATCCAGGTCGATGGCTGGCCCATGCGCCGCGCCGCCGCCGAAGCCCGCCGCGTCCTCCTCGACATGGCCTCGCAGCGCTTCAACCTCCCCGTCGCCCAACTCGCGGTAGCCAACGGAGTCATCTCCGTCAAAGCCAGTCCCTACCAAACGGTCACCTACGGAGACCTCATCGGCGGTAAGCGCTTCAACGTGCCACTCACCGGAGCCAACGTTGACTCGACCACCGGCCTCGCCAAAGTCAAACCCGTTCAGGACCTCAAATACGTCGGCCAGTCTCTCCCCCGCTACGACATCCCCGCCAAGGTCGATGGCTCCCTGAAATGGGCTGTCGACGTCAAACTCCCCGGCATGGTCCACGCCCGCAACATCAAGCCCCCCTTCGCCGGAGCCAAACTCATCTCCTTCGACGAGGCCTCCATCCGCACCATCCCCGGCCTGGTCAAAGTAGTCTCCAAAGGCAACTACCTCGCCGTGGTCTTCGAACGAGAAGAGAACGCCGTTAAGGCCGCCCGCCAGCTCAAAGCCGAGTGGCAGAAACCCGCCAGCGCGCCCTTCCCGGCCTCCGAAGATCTCTTCAAATACATGCGCGCCGCCACCCCCACCGCAACTGACCGTCAGGTGGTTATCGGTGACGCTGCCGCCGCCCTCGCGAAGGCCGCTAAAGTTGTCGAAGCTGAATACGATGTCCCGTATCAGGGCCACACGGCCTTCGCCCCCGCCCACGCCCTGGCCGACCCCTCCAACGGCCAGATGACCGTCTACTCCAACGACATGAAGTCCTACGGCATGCGCAACGGCATCGCCCGCTTCCTCGGTATGCCCCGCGAACAGGTTCGCGTGGTCTGGATGGAAGGCCCCCAAGGCTTCGGCCGCACCGCCGCCGATGACGCCGGCTTCGAAGCCGCCTTCCTCGCCAAAGAACTCAACCGCCCCGTCCGCGTTCAATGGATGCGCCACGAAGAAACCGCCTGGGACACCAAGGGCCCCGCCTATACCTTCAAAATGAAGGGTGGCCTCGACGCACAGGGCAACCTCACAGCCTTCGAATCCGAATCCCAGGCTGCCGACCACCACCACGTCGGCTACAACGAATTCGATACCGTTCTGATCTCACAGCTCATGGGTACCCG
>RGPS01000300.1 GCA_010084195.1 Terriglobia bacterium | reverse complement strand
GGCTTCCGCGGGGTCAATGCCCAGAGTATTTTCCGCGAGGCCTTCGAGGGCGCGGGTGGAAACGCCGGAGCCGCAGCCGACATCGAGAGCGTTGGGGAAGGGTTGGGTGTGGCCGAGAGCGGTGAGGGCTCGCCGGAGGACCAGTGGATGGACGGGCGGGCGGGACTTCGCGTAGCCAGTGGCCATTTCGTCGGTGCTGAAGGGGTTTGCCATTTTGTGAGTATAAGAAAACTGGTGTGTCTTTGTTTTTTTGAGAGAAGCAAGGGTTTGGCACGACCCTGTGTGCCAATGGGTCGTATCATAACTTTTATCCTAAAAACGGCAGCTGACTTCGGCGGTCGCCCCGCAAGCACTGGAATCCATTGAGGTTGCACCTGCTTCGCACTTCACCAATTTGGTGACAACTGCTGTGGCTGTAACAGCTTGCAGACACAAGACTTGGGCTGAAACCGAGTCCTCAACTGCCGTTTTTAGGTTTATGCAGTCATCGTCTCAGTTGGGGTCGTTGACTCGCCCTTGTCGCTCGCTCAACCTTTGCCTGATACTGGTCCTTTCCTCCGGTGCCGGAGTGCTGAAGGGAGACACTTTGCCGGTAGCCGGGGACGCGCACATCAGTTCAGCGTTTTCTGCGGTCAACTGCGGCAATGTGCCATATCTCGGGGTGGGCTCCGGTTCCCACGCTTTTATCCGCTTTGATCCCTCGTTGCTGGCATCAGTCGCTGTAGAAGATGTCCGCCAGGTAAACCTGATTCTCTGGGTGGGACGGGTTAGCGTTGGCGCGGTCGATCCTTGTTTCCGAAGTGTCGGGAAACTGGTCGTAGGGAGGAATTACGGCGAAGAACCAATCGGCCACCGGTCAGATGACCCTCCGGGGTCAGGCCGAGGTGCCGACCTCGGTGGCACCTCGGCGCGGAGAATGGTCTCAGCCATGAGCAGACTGTCCGGAAGGGTGCATGCGACGGACAGAATCGACTTGCCGTCGCGGACCGTATTGGCAGACCACTCGGGCGGTACCCCCATGTCGGCAAGGGCGGTGGGGAGGGCTCCCTGGACCGGGCCTTCTCCGGGGTAGAGCAGACCCCAACTGCCCTCGAGAGGCAGACCTGTGACGCTGCGGTCGGCGATTGCGGCGGGAAGGCTGGTGCCCGCTCGTAGTGCGAAGTCGCGGGAAGCCTCGGTGTCGGGGTGCAGCACCATGATGGTTTCGGCCCGAAAACCGGAAGCGTTTAGCTCGTCAACTGCAGCTACTACCGCCTCTTCATTTTCATAGATCCCGAATGCGCAAGTAAGGTCAGCCATGCGAAGGCCCTTGCAGGTGGAGGGCCGGGGCAGGCAGGTTCGAAGGGGCACCGTCGTGCATTCTTCCGGGCAGGAGTCCGAATGCCAATAATCAGGAGAATTCTTTTCCCTGTAGATTTTTCGTGGAAGTGCCTGGGAACCTCACGCTACGTGGAGGGCCTGGCGGGCAGTTTGAGCCGGAAGTACTGTTACTCTACGTGGTGCCGTGCGGGGAACAGATTCTGGCAGAGGACTTATTGCTGCGGAGGCAGACTCAACTGGCGCAGTTCTTCGCGGACGGGGTAAATTACAAGCTAACGGAACTGTGTGTGGTGGGCGAGGACGCGGCGGCTGCCATTCTGGAAACCGTCAGGACGTGGAAGCCGGATTTGGTGATGATGCCCACGAGTGGTTTAGGCGTGATGAAAAGGCTCATGACTGGTTCGGTAACCGCGAATGTCCTGCGAGCAGCGGCCTGCCCGGAATGGACCGGGAGTGAGACGGAAACCGCCCCGGAGCCGGAGGCGATTCACTGTCGACGAGTGCTCTGCGCTCTGGAGATGAGTGAGCATAGCCAGGCAGTTCTGGAATGGGCAGCCTGGCTGGCGGGGCAGTACGACGCCCGCCTGGCGATTGTGCATGTGACTCGGAACATACCCGTCTCATTTGATGGAATAGCGTTGGATGACGAGTTGCAGCACAAGATCGCGTCCGATGCGCGGATGCGGATGGAGGCACTCCAGTTGGCAGCAGGTACCGCGAGCGAGGTCTTCTTCGAGAGTGGACTACCTGCAAACGTTGTGGCAGAAGTGGCCACAAAGTTCAGCGCTGATCTGGTGATGGTGGGGTGGCATGCGGAGAGCGCCTGGGATGTCCTGCCCGGTAGTCAGTCTCTAACCCCAGCCGCTTTGTTGAAGGCTCTCAGAACTGGAACTTCAAGGCCATCTGGATCACCCTGGGGTTGCCGGTAGTGTTCCGGATCACGCCATAGCTCACGGCCGTGATGCTGCCACCAGGATTGGCGAAGTTGGCAATGTTCAGGATGTTGAAGAACTCGGAGCGCCACTCAACAGAGTACTTGTCGTTGATGGCAAACTGCTTATTCACCGAGAGGTCGACATTGCGCTGCGCGGGGCCACGCAGAATGTTACGTCCGCTGTCGCCGAAGAAGTCACCGGCACGCACGAAGGCTGCCGTATTGAAGTACTTGTTCAGGCGGTCCTGGGTGCGCCCGGAGCCCTGCGCGGTGGCGAGAGTGGCTCCGGGGGCCCAACTGGCCCGGCTGTTGGCCGTACCGTAGAGAGCCGCACCACTGGTGTCCAGAATGCTGAGGGGGGTACCGCTCTGCACTACTGAGACACCAGCCAGTTGCCAACCGGCAAAAAGCCGTTTGCCAACCGCAGTATTTTTCAGGCCAAAACCCCAATTGGGGATCTGGTAGCTGAAGTTGACGACCAGACGATGGGTCCGGTCAAAATCGGAAAGGCCACGATTCAGACCGAGGCGAAGCTGGTCGCCATCGGACTGATTAAAGGTTGCTCCGGTTCCGGACCCGGAATTGTTGTCCAGTGACTTGGACCAGGTGTATGACGCCAGAAAACGAAGACCACGGGACAGGCGCTGCGTCACGCTGGTCTGCAACGAGTTGTACCGAGAATCGGTGGAGGTTTCCAGCCAGACTAGACCGGTGGGAGAGAAACCTACATAAGGAACCCGCAGCGAGGCGTTGGCCGCTGTGGTGGTAGTCTGGCCGTTCACCGGAGCCTGCGGCGTGGCCAGCAGGGGCTGATTGTTGAGACGCTGGTTGGCGAGGCGGGTCCCCTTGGTACCGACATAGCCGACTTCCACAAGAGTCGCCTGCGTGACCTGATATTGGGCGTTGAGACCCCACTGCTGCAGGTAAGGCGTGCGCAGCGTCGGATCAACGGCGTTCAGGCCGATGGCCGGGCGGTCGGTGGTGTAGGGCGGCGCGTAGAGTTGGGGCAGGATCGGGAACTCGCCCTGCTGAGGTAGTGTCGGGAACGGATTCTGCAGGGAGTATGCGACGTTCGCGGTTCCCTGGAGATCCGTCCGAACATAACCGGGCAGGGACAACGCCTCCAGAAGCCCGAGCTGATTGGAAAGCCGGTCGTAGTAGATGCCGTAGCCCGTCCGAATCGCCAGCTTGTTGGAGACCCGGCAGGCAAGGCCGAGGCGGGGCGCGAAATTGCGGTTCGGGTCTTTATCGATGAGGGTGTTGGAGACCTTCGGGATGCCCGGAATGGCTTTTTGCGAAGACGAGGTCTGGACGAAGCCGGCGCTGGTCGCGCCATTGGCGGGTGGTGCCACGTAACGGCGAGTGTCAAAGCTCCCATTGCGGCCAAGAGCGTCCACAGCATAACCGAGATACTCCCAACGCAGCCCGGCATTCAAGGTCAGGCGGGAGGTAATTTTCCAGTCATCCTGCACGAAGAGACCTGTATCGGTGATCCGGTCCATGCGTGCGGTTACGCCGCTGGCGACGCTCGAGGTATTGATATTGCTGAAGCCCGTGCCATTGCCACCCTGGGCCACGGGAGTCCCGGGCAGGCCGACCAGGAAGTCGCCGAAGCTCTGCATGGTGAGGGTACCGCGGAAGCGATTGTTGGAGTAGTAATCATCCACATAACGGCGGATTTCGAGGCCGGTGCGGATTTGGTGTTTTCCCTTTACCCAGGAGAGGGTGTCGGCAAAGTGATAAGTGTCCTGAGCCACGCCCTGATCGGCATTCACGCTGTAGCCGAGACTGAAAGCCCCGGTGACGGAGATCTGCGGGATGTCGGAAAAGTCTTTGGCATTGAAGCGCTGCATACCGATGCTGCTGAGAGGGATCTTGCTTTCGGGGACGACCACGCCGAGCAGACGAGAGAATCCCATGCGCGCTTCGTTCACCAGGGTGGGTGTAAAGATGTGCGTGTCGGTGAGGCTCATGATGCGGCTCTTGAAATCCTGCGTGGTGCCGAAACCTGGGATAGTGGCTGCGGGCAAAGGCTGGAAGGTTGGTTGCGCCGAGATGATGGACTTGAACATCAGGCGGTTGGCACTGGAGAGCTGGTGGTCAATGTTGGAAATGTACTGATTTTCTTCATAGCGGGCCGGGATGGATACCGCGTAGTTGACGCCGACCACCTGCTGCTGGGGAGACGGAATGACGTACTGCCCGTTTTCCAGCTTCAGGTTCAGGAGTGAGACGGCGACGGGGTTGATGTTGGAGCCGTCCGCCAGAATCGCGGTGCCCCCGCGCGCACCACGAGCGCCGGTGAAGGCTCGGCCTAAAGAGGCGCGGGAACGGTCTAAAGGGATCAGCGGCAGGTTGAGGGAACTGGAACCGGAGAGGCCATTCCGCTGGCGGGT
>RGPS01000299.1 GCA_010084195.1 Terriglobia bacterium | reverse complement strand
CAGGCAGCAGGCGGCAACTATGCCGCGGCGACGCCCGTCACGAAAACCTTCACGATCACGCCGGCCAGCCAGACCCTGACCTTTACGCAGCCGGGTGACGTTGTCTACGGCAGTGGCTCGGTGACGCTGGTGGCGACGGGCGAGAGTTCGGGGAATGCGGTCAGTTTCGCCTCCACAACTCCTTCGATATGTACGGTGAGCGGGACGACGGTGACATTGGTGGGTGTGGGCAGTTGTTCGATCACGGCGAGTCAGGCAGCAGGCGGCAACTATGCCGCAGCGACGTCCGTCACAAAAAGCTTCACGATCACTGCCGACCCTATTGTTATTGCGGGCGGTTCTATGCCGGATGGAAAGTTAAATGTTCCGTATTCGGCCAGCTTAAGTGCAACTGGTGGGAAGGCTCCCTACAAATGGTCGCTTGTCTCCGGCACGTTACCTGCCGGCTTGTCTCTCGGTCCGGATGGCACCGTTTCGGGTACGCCTTCTGAACCGGGTGCGGCGGCCTTTACGGCCGGCGTCACGGATTCATTAGGCGGTACGGCAAAGATTTCGGTTGCTTTTGCCATCACTGCTGACCCTATTACTATTGCGGGCAGTTCTCTGGCGGATGGAAAGTTAAATGTTCCGTATTCGGACGCTTTAAGTGCAACTGGCGGGAAGGCTCCCTACAAATGGGCTCTCCTCTCAGGTACGTTACCTGCCGGCTTGTCTCTCGGCGCGGATGGCATCGTTTCGGGTACGCCTTCTGAACCGGGTGCGGCAGCCTTCACGGCCGGCGTCACGGATTCATTAGGCGGTACGGCAAAGATTTCGGTTGCTTTTACCATCAGTGCCGATCCCGTTACAATTGCCAGCAGCACGGTGCCGGATGGGAAGGTGAATGTTTCGTATTCTGCTGGTTTAAGTGCGGCGGGCGGGAAGGCTCCCTACAAATGGTCTCTCCTCTCCGGGGCTCTACCTGCAGGCATGTCGTTTGGGGCGGATGGCAGCCTTTCGGGCACGCCTTCTGTGCCAGGTCCGGTGTCTTTCGTCGCGGTAGCAACTGACTCGTTAGGAAGCATTGCCAAGGCAACCGTGGCTTTCACCATCACTCCCGATCCGCTCACCATCACCGGCAGCAGTCTCCCCGATGGCTTTGTCAAGATTCCCTATAGTGCAAGTTTAAGTGCGGTCGGCGGTAAGGCGCCCTTTCAATGGGCTCTCGTTTCCGGTTCTATGCCCGCAGGATTATCTTTTGGCACGAATGGTGCTATTTCGGGAACTCCGACGGCGTCAGGCTCAGCGTCCTTTACTGCGGGCGTGACGGATTCCTTGGGGGGAACTGCCAAAATAGCCCTTGCTTTCACCATCAAGCCCGAGCCTGTTTCAATTCCAAGCGGCAGTCTTCCCGATGGAACCGTCGGTGTCCCCTATTCGGCCAGCCTGAGCGCGGCCGGCGGCACAACTCCCTATAAGTGGTCTCTTCTGTCCGGAAGTTTGCCGGATGGCTTGTCCTTCGGTACCAACGGCAGTGTGTCGGGAACGCCTTCTGCTCCCGGTGGGGTCGGCTTTGCGGCCGTCGTGACTGATGCTTCGGGGGGCACTGCCAACATAGCCGTTGCTTTTGCAATCAAGGCTGCACCCATGGTTATCAGTTCCCCCTCCTCGCTCGCCCCAGGTATGGTGGGCGTCGAGTACCCCGGAGTTCAACTTGCTGTTACCGGTGGGACCCCACCCTATAAATGGTCTCTCTCCAGTGGCGCATTACCGACTGGTATCGCTCTGGATTCGGGCGGTACAATCGCGGGGACTCCCACCGTTGCGGGCAGCTTTTCAGCAGGCTTAACGGTGAAAGACTCAGCCGGCACCGCCGCGTCGTCCAGTAGTTCTGTCACTGTTCGCGCGCTGGCGGCCGACCTCATTGTCGCCTCCAGTTCAGTCTCGTTTGAGATTCTTTCCGGGGCCACCAGTGCCCCTTCGCCCCAATCAATTTCCGTCCAGTCAACCGTCATCGCTCAGCAGATTGGCTTTAGTGTACAGATGAGTCCTGCCGTGGCATGGTTGACAATCTCCAGCGGCACCAAGACGCCCGATGGCATATCCATCGGTATCTCCACTGCGGCCCTCGCGCTTTCGGCCGGTAGCTATGCGACATCTGTGAAGGTGACTTGCTCCACCGGAAGTTGTTCCGGCTCGGTCCAGACCATCCAGGTGAGCTTGAAGGTAACCTCTCTGCCTCCCCAGCTAAAAGTGGGGACCCCGGTTCTGTCTTTTACTACCTCAACGCAGAATCTGGCCCCCATGTCCGGCAGTATTTCGGTCCAGAATGTGGGTGGCGGTTCACTCAGCTTTACGTCCGTAACTTGCGGTGCGCCGTGGTGTGTTGTGGGTAGTGGCGTTGCCGCTATTTCTGGTGGGGGCAGCAGTGTCATCCCCGTTACCGTCACGCCCGGATCTGTCGCGCCGGGCTCCTACCGAACCAGCGTAGATATCTCCAGCTCTGCCGGAAGGTCATCGGTGCCGGTCTCCCTGTCGATTTCACAGAATTCGAGCATGACAGTCTCTCCTTCCGGCAGCCAGTTTAGTATGCCCGAAGGCTCTGCTCCCGGTAATTCTTCGGGGACGATTCTTGTAAGCACCAACAGTATATTCGGCATCAGCTTGAATGCTTCCCTATTACCCGGCGCCGACTGGCTGAAACTAAGCGCTTCAACGGCAAGTACCTCTTTATCGCAGCCAGCCACCTTCAGCTATTTCATTGATCCTGTAATTGTAGGTACCTTAAAGCAAGGTGCCTACTACGGCCAGATTAGTATTGGTGGTGCCGGGCTTTCCAATTCACCGCAGTCATTTCAGGTAATTCTGAATGTTCAGGCGGCAACCAGTCGTCCGCGTCCCGACCCCCAGCCCGCCGGACTATTATTCCAGGCAACCCTGGGTGGCGCCAATCCGGCTCCTCAGACGGTGACTCTCTTTACCAGTGCGCCCACCGCCACTCAGTTTCAGGCTTCAACTTCATCCGATGGCGGCTGGTTGGCAATTTCGCCAACCCTAAGTTCCACTTCTCAGGCCTCACCCGCGGCCACTACGGCTCAAGTGAATATCACAGGCCTCAAACAGGGAATCTATAGCGGCTTCATCAATTATGCATTTGCCGGAAATGCTGTCCGTGCTGTGAACGTCACCCTGGTTGTCGCCGCGCCTGGAAGCTCCGCAGGCTCGGCCCTGGTCAGTGCCTACGCTCCAACTGGCGTGCTTCGGCCCAATGAGGCTTGCGCTCCCACCACTATGGCTGCCGTTCAGACGGGTATTGTTTCCAGCTTTTCGGCACCCGCGTCCTGGCCGATACCGTTGGCTCTGAAGTTGGTTGATGACTGCGGTCGTATTGTAACCGGAGCGCAGATCATTACCACTTTCACGAATGGTGATCCCCCCCTGTCTCTTTCCCTGGTCGATGCAAACAAAGGCTTATATGCCGGTACCTGGACACCTCGCAGAATATCGTCCACCTTGACGATAAATGCCCGGATCTTAGCCAAGGGCTACAAAGATTACAGTACCCAACTGGTCGGTTCTGTCACTTCAAATGAGGCGCCCTCCGTCTTCGCGAACGGGACCGTACACGCCTTCTCTCCGCTGGTTGGTGCACCTCTGGCGCCGGGTAATATCATTTCCGTCTACGGCTCCAACCTGGCAGTTCTGACTGGCGTGCCAGCCGCTCTGCCGCTGCCGACCACCGTCAACGGAACGCAGGTCCTGATCGGTGGTATCAAGGCCCCTATCTACTTCACCAGTCCCGGGCAGGTGAATGCCCAGATTCCGTATGAACTGACACCGAACCAGGAATACCAGGTTGTCATTTCTGCCAATGGTGCCTTGACTACACCCGATCCCATCCAGTTGACGACCGCCGTGCCGGGTTTCGCCGCCTATGCCGATGGTACGGCTATCGCCCAACACGCCGATGGCAGGCTCGTCACCGCAAAGTCCCCTGTCATTCCCGGGGAAATTGCGATTGCGTACCTCGCAGGTTTGGGTGCCACCGGTACTGACGTTACCAGTGGTGGCGCCTCGCCGGGCGATGTTCTCGCCACGCCCACCGCGATTCCCACTCTTACCGTTGGCGGCGCAAATGCCAAAATCTCCTTCGTCGGTCTCACCCCTGGTCTGGTGGGCCTCTACCAGATAAACTTCGAAGTGCCGGCCGGTTTATCGAATCGCAACCCAACCATCACCGTTACCCAAGCCGGGGTTACCAGTCAGCCGGTCATACTGCCTTACGCGCCTATCAGTGCTCCAGCGTCACCGTAGCCGGCAGACGTACGGTGAGCCCTGCCAGGCGTGTGGAAAAATTCTGACCGCCCGGAAACTGGTTCCCGCAGAGGTCGGGAGCTGCAGGGCAGCTGCGGACTCAAAACACTCGCTCAGAGTATACGTAGTGGTGGCCCAACAGTCTCGATTACTTCGACCAAACCGTGCGAAAACTCCAGGCTGGTTGGCAGCTGGATTCCCTCGACGTATTTCCCGCAGGACTGCCCGGCCAATCGTTCCAGTGGACTGCCAACCATGACGAGCAGAACATTTCGATTACGCCGCCGAAGGACCTGAACCATCGGCTCCGGTAGCTTCCGCGACTACGTCAACCAGCAGGGCTATCTAGAGAATCCGCCGAGAGAAGGCTTTTTCACCGAAGAGGAGTTCCGGGCCGT
>RGPS01000298.1 GCA_010084195.1 Terriglobia bacterium | reverse complement strand
CACGTTCGTTGTGGGCGCAGAAGGTCCAGGAAGAGCCACGGGAACCCGCGCGACCGGTGCGGCCGATGCGGTGGATGAAGTCTTCGGGGACAGCCGGCATGTCGTAGTTCACGACGTGGGCGATATTGTCAACGTGGATGCCGCGGGCGGCAACGTCGGTGGCAACCAGAACGCGGAACTTACCCTTTTTGAAACCTTCGAGGGCCTGATTGCGCTGGCTCTGGGTCCGGTCACCGTGGATGCGGGTGGCGGAGATGTCGGCGCGTTCCAGATGGTCGGCCAGGCGGTCTGCACCGTGTTTGGTGCGGGCGAACACGAGAGCCGTACCCTGTTGCTCATAGAGCAGGTGCATCAGCAGTTCGAACTTCTGGCGCTGGTCGATTTCGAAGACGAAGAGGTCCACGTTTTCGGCCGGCTTGGTGGCGACACCGCAGGCGACACGGATCGGGTTCGTGACGTATTCCTTGACGAGGTGGGAAACCGACTTCTCGATGGTGGCAGAGAAGAGCATGGTCTGGCGTTTTTCGGGGAGTTCGTCGAGGATGACACGGAGGGCGGGCAGGAAACCCATGTCGAGCATGCGGTCAGCTTCGTCGAGAACAATCATGCTGGTCTGCGAGAGATTCACCAGATTGCGGTTGAGGAAGTCGACGAGGCGACCAGGGGTGGCGATGATGACTTCGGCACCCTGCCTGATATTGGCGAGCTGCTTGCCTTCGGAAAGGCCACCGACCACGACAGCGGTCTTGATGCGCGTGCCTTCGTTCATCTTTTTGAAGGTCTCTTCAATCTGGATGGCGAGTTCGCGGGTGGGGCTAAGGATGAGGGCCTTGACGGTCTTCGAGCGCGGCATTGCATTGAGCGCTTCGAGGACGGGGATGGCGAAAGCGAGGGTCTTGCCGGTGCCGGTTTGGGCGGTGGCGACCACGTCATTTCCTGTCATCAGGTGAGGGATGGACTGGGCCTGGACGGGAGTCGGGGTGACAAAGTTGTTCTTCGCGAGATTGGCCTTGAGTGCGGGGCAAAGGTCGAGTTCTGTAAATAAAGTCATTAAGTGTGTTTTAGTCTGTCTTCTTGGAGCGGGCTCTTGGCACCGTTTTATGAACGGGACGAAAAGAGAATAGCTCTCAATTGGCGGGCTGACGATCGGAAGGCTCAGGAGGGAAAGGACCCAGTGGCATCAGGCAACCGAAGGGAATGCAATCGGGCCTGACCGGAATCTTTACTGTTACTCAGAAGTTCGCTTGTGACGTTCAACCTGCAGTGGGCGGCGCAACAGGCACCGGCTGCGGCAACGTCCCCGCGAATGATTTTCCGTAAAAGTGGATTCATCCGCCAACAGAATCATGCTGGACGTCGACTGAAACCAGTATAGCATGTCGCACCCTGGGAGCCTCAGATAAAAGTTGTCCGATACCAGATGAGCGTGAAACTGAAAGCAGTTGGAAGCGTAGCGATCGATGCCCTTGCCCTGGTTTTGGTGTATGAATAGCCAGCCGTAACAATCGTCTCTGGAGGCGAGTGGGAAAGTCGGGAAACCGGTCTGGAATTTTCCACGCTTTCCTCCACCGCATCATTTCCACGGTCGCCTGGCGTCAGGCGAAGTGCGGTGGCACCGGCGATTCGATTTTGCATTTGCGCGACAATATTGTCCTTGCAGCGGTCATCTTTCATGCGCAATCTGCCGGTCGTCTTTCCGGCCACCTGATCCAGGTATTCGAGGGGCACTCCCGGTTTCAGCAAGTCGACCGCGTCCGGCAGCGATTTCAGCTTCTCGTACGGTGTCTTGTAGTCTTTGGTCCTGTATGTTCGGATCCGTTTCCCTCGCTCGTCCACTCTTACGGTTGCGAATCGTTGATTTGGGTAACCGTGTCCACTCGTTGATGTGACAGACCCCCTTGGCACCGTCCCAAGCGCCCTGATGCACAGTGTCCACGCACAGAAAACCCGGTCGTTCCTGACTCATTCCCTCGACGTTCCGTATGTTCACTTACATCCGAACGCAGTTCGCCTGCCCTGCCACCAGTTTCATGCTCGCCTTCCATTGCAATCAAGCGCCGCTTCATGCTCATCTTGTATTGGACAGCTCTGAACCCGGAGTCCACCAGACAACGGGATATAATTGTCGGCGGTCGGCATTAATTCAGTTTCGGCGAGGAGTCGCATGCGCAAAAGGTATTTGTTAGCAGTGGCGGTGGGCCTGGGCGCCCTGGTTGCCCCGTTGGTGGCACAGGGTCCGGGGGGTCGCGGACGAGCGGGGGGATTCCCGCAGTACACACGAACCCTGGCTCCTCCGGATGTAATCGCAAAGGGCAAGGCGTTATATGACGGTAAGTGCTCGGAGTGTCACGCGGTGGACCTTCGCGGGACCCTCGACAAGCATGGTCCCAACCTGCTGCGGTCCACAGAAACGTTCAGCGACAAGCAGGGAGAACTGGTCGGGGCGAGCCTCGCGAAGCACACTCCGCCGGTGGTGATGCCGCAGGCGGATACCTTTGCGGTCTCGGAGTATATCCACAGCATCCAGGCCACCATGTCCGGCCAGGGGAGCCCTCCCGGACGCAACCCCGTAGGCCTGACATACGACGTTCTTATTGGCGACGCCAAGGCCGGTGCAACAACGTTTACCCGGCTTTGTTCCAGTTGCCACTCCGTCACGGGCGACCTGAAAGGTATCGGCGCAAAGTATGCCGATGACCCCAAAGAACTGCAGGGAGCCTGGGTGTTCGGGCGCAAAGCTGGTGGCGGCGGGCGTGGCTTTGGCCGGGGCGGTGCCGGAGTCGGCCAGGAAGCAACCGTGACCCTGGCAAATGGAACCAAATTTCAAGGCCGCCTGGCGCGCAAGGATGACTTTCTGATCGTTCTCACGCTGGCCGACGGCACGCGCAAGTCCTTCGAACGGAATTACGACAAGGACATCAATGGCACGCCAAAACTGGAAATCAAGGACCCGCAGGAAGCCCACAAAAAGATGCTGCTGGTGTTGGACGACCCGAAGAACAAGAACATGTACGACATAACCGCCTACCTGGCGACGATCAAGTAAAGGAAAGAGACAAAATGAAGAAACTATCTTTCATAACAACCTTGCTGGCGCTGCCGGTACTACTGGTGGCACAGGGTGGCGGTCTCGATCCGGCGGACATTCTGAAGCCGTTGTCGGACCAGTGGACCAGCTACTCGGGCGATATGACCGGCAAGCGCTACAGCGCCCTGAAGCAGATCAACACAGAGACCGTAAAAAACCTGAGTCTGCGATGGGTGAACAATAACATCACGACAGGATGCGGCCCGAACGGTACCGGCGCTGGCGGTGCGGCGGCTGCAGGTGGACCCGGTGGGGGGGGGCGCGGAGGTCGCGGCGGTGGTCCGCCCACCTCCACAGCACCAATTGTCACCGGCGGCTTTGGCACAGGTGAAGTGAATAACTGTGGCCCGGCCCGGTTCGGGGGCGGTATTCTCTTCGTTAACGGCATTCTCTACGCTGCCGCTATCAATGACGTTTATGCCATTGACGCGCGCGACGGCACGGTACTCTGGCACTACTACTGGAAGTTCCGCGGCGGCACCTCAACCGGCACCCGCGGCCCCAGCATGTGGCACAACTACATCTTCTTCGAACTCCATGACGACTGGGTTGTTTGTCTGGATGCCCGGACGGGTCGGGAAGTCTGGAAAAAAGAAATCGCTCCGTTCGAACAGCAGTACTTTTCCACAAATGCGCCGCTCGTGCTGGGGAACCACGTCCTTGTAGGCACGGGCAATGACACCGATGAGCCCGCCTTCCTCAAGGCGCTCGACCCGGAAACGGGTGAAGAGCAATGGCGCCTCTATTCCACCGCGCAAAAGCCGGGTGACCCGGGGCTGGAAACCTGGGCGAATCTGGAAGCGGCGAAGCATGGTGGCGGGACGTCCTGGATTCCGGGTTCGTATGATCCGGAAACCAAGCTCTACTACTTCGGCACCGGCAATCCGACGCCGTCTTACATGACGGGGAACCGTGGGGAGGGTGACAATCTCTACACCTCTTGCCTGCTCGCGGTGAATGTGGATACGGGCAAAATCGTCTGGTACTTCTCGGCTTCACCGCACGACACGCATGACTGGGATGCAACCGAGACGCCTATTATCGCTGACCTGCCCTTTGGCGGACGGATGCGCAAGCTCATTATGCAGGCCACACGGAACGGTTATTTCTTCGTGCTCGACCGCGTGACCGGCGAGCATCTGTTGACCAGCAAGCTGGGCATCGTGAACAACTATGCTTCAGCCATCAGTCCGGATTCCCCGCTGAACCTCAACAAGCGCGGCGAACCGCAGCGGAATCCCATGAAGGACGCCCTGATCGCCGGAGCCCTGGTGAACGACGACGTGCTGAACTATCCGCCTCCGACGTTTTCACCGGACACCGGCTTGTTCTACGTGCATGAGCAGAATTCACTCCGCATCACCTATCTTCTGGAACCCGACCCTCGCGGCTCCATGGGGCTGGGCGGCATCGCCAGCGGCGGCAGCTTTTCGTACGGCACATTCCTTGACGCGATTGACTACAAGACCGGTAAGGTCAAGTGGCGCCATGAACTCACGAATGGCAGCGTGGGCTTGACTTCTACCGCCGGCGGCGTGATTTTCATGTCCAATGGCGGGGCGCTGGAAGCGATCCGGGCTACCGATGGCAAGCCGTTGTGGCATTCCGAAATCGGGCAGCTTTCCAGTCC
>RGPS01000297.1 GCA_010084195.1 Terriglobia bacterium | reverse complement strand
GCCTGATCGGCGGCTGCCCACATTCTGTCGCTCTTCATGATTCGCTGCACCCTTTCCAGCAGCGAGTGCGTTTCAAGAACGCCAACCGTGCCTCCACCGGGCTATTGCAATCGAAGGGCCGACGCTGTCAGCTCGGTGTGCTCGTCCCTCGTCCCATTTGTCGCGCTGCCAAAGCCCCACCAGCCGCGCAAACCCCCACCACCAAACAAAAAATCATCACCAGGACGATGAAGAACACACTCCCCAGCATCGCCGGATCATCCACTACCTGCTTCATCTCCGGATTCTGCTGCACCATCTGATCCAGCACCTGCTTGCCCGCCGCCACCATGGTCAGTGACGTGATCAGCGTCATCCCCATAAACGTCAACACGCCTGTAATCGACCCCAGCTTCGCCCCGGCTCGCACACTCAGTACCATCCCGGTTTGCCGCTTATACAGCAACACGCCGACCCAACCCGCCCCCAGCCACCAGGCCAGAAACAGGAAGTTCAACCCAGGAATCATCTCCAGCAGCATGATCGAAAGCGACATGATGAACGCCACACGCAGCGCCACCGGGTTCCCAAATCCTATCGGCAGCGAAGCAAACTTTGCCTGCAAAGGCGTCAGCCCCGGCGAGACATCTCCAGTTCCCGCCATTACTACAGGGATCACAGGCTCATCGTAAGCAGCCACATTCTCAGGAGCTTGCGAGGTGGGCCGCCCGCAGCGGTGACAGAAGCGTGCATCGTCCACAAGGGTCGTGCCGCAGGTACATTTTTCAGGCATTATTATCGCGGTTCACTTCTCGCGATCCACTTCGAACCGCTTCCCCTAGTTTGACGCAGGCTCTCCCACGGAGGCAACCGCGATATGCGTACCGTCGTGTTCGTCTTTGATTGCGACAAACCTTTTGTCCCCGCCTTCCTTCAACTCCACATGCGTCAGCTTGTCGTTTTCCACCACTACAGCCCAGTTCGGCAACTGCGATTTATACCAGGCCAGCACCTTGTCCGCCGAGTCCTGCGTGATCATCTCGCCCGCCGCAATCGACAAACCCTTATCTTCCTTGCCATCGCTCGAACTCCACTGGAACGACGCGCCGCCCGAATCACCCTTACGCCTCGCCCCCGGATACATCGGGATCCCCATTGCCGCCGGGTCCATTTTCTCGTGTGCCTTGATGCTCAGGTGACCCCCCGGTATTTCAATCGATACATCCCCGCCGTTGCCCCGCGATGTCGTCTGCACATGCACATTCCGTGCCATGTAAACCGTCCCCACAATCGCCGCCAGCACCAGCAGCCCTAAGATTGTGAGAAGTCCCGAAATAATCCCGCCCCGCTCGTTCCCGCCAAGCTCGTTCTTAGGCATCTGTAGCCCTCGCCTTCATTTCACCTATACGCAGTGGGCCTCGTCCCGGTTCGCGTACACTGGCATGATAGCTTGCATTTGATGGCTAAGATTACCGTTGTTGTCCTGGGCGACCCCTCCGAGCCCACCCTCAAACTCCTCGATTCACTCGCCTCCGACGCGAACATCAGCATTTCCAAAACAGCCGATGGCCTCGGCGACGCCCTCGCCGAAGCCCGGGTTCTCTTCAATTGGTCCGGTTCGCGCGCGGAAATCGTCAATGTTCTGGCCCGCGCCCCCAAACTCGAATGGGTCCACGCCCGGTACGCCGGTCTTGATGGCATCATGTCCCCCGAACTCCAGGCAAGCCACGTGCCTCTCACCAATGGCCGCGGCACCTTCAGCCAGTCCCTGGGCGAATTCGTCATTGCCGGAGCTCTCTACTGGGCCAAGGATTTCCCCCGCATGCTGCGCGCCAAGGCCGAACACCGCTGGGAAGTCTTCGACATCCTCGAACTCTCCACCCAGACCATGGGCATCGTCGGCCACGGCGATATCGGCCGGGCCATCGCCCGCCGCGCCAAAGCCTTCGGCATGAACGTTCTCGCCCTTCGCCGGGACACAACTCCCCGCGCCGGTGATGAAGATGTCGACAAAGTCTACCCCAACTCTGAACTCCACGCCATGCTGCCGGAGTGCGATTACGTGGTCGTCGCCGCACCTCTCACTCCCACCACGAAGCACATGATGAGCACCGCCGAATTCAACTGCATGAAGGAATCGGCCATCATCATGAACGTGGGCAGGGGCCCCGTCATTGACGAAGCCGCCATGACCGAAGCTCTCCGCACCAAACGCATCCGCGGCGCAGCCCTCGACGTCTTCGAAGTCGAACCCCTCCCCGCCGACAGCGCCCTCTGGGACCTGGACAACGTCTTCATCTCCGCCCACACCTCAGACCACACCAAAGACTGGCTCAACGACGCCGCCATGTTCTTCGTCGAACAGTTCGCCCGCTGGAAGAACAACGAGCCCCTCAAGAACATCGCCGACAAAACCGCCGGCTACTAACGCAGCATCAAACTGAGGCCCCTCCGCCACGTCCCCCGTCCGGCTGACGGGCCTCGCCAGCACCAGGGGTTTGTATCTCGGCCTCGTCTTCACGCCACCCCGCCGGCCTGAAGGAACGCGGGGTCAGCGCTGACCCAGGCGTTGCAGCGCAGAGACCGCAATTCGGGCCGCTTCGGGGTCGTCACTCTTCGCCACCAGTCGCAACTGTTCGGTCGCCTGCGTCATCTTTCCCTGGGCCACCAGGACCGACGCGAAATCCAGGCGGGTGCGGCCCGAGGCAGGACGCAGACGCACGGCTTCACCATACTCCGCAGCAGCGCCGTCGAACTGGCTTTTCCTCGCCAGCAGACCGCCCAGCAGTACGTGTGACTCTGCCATGGCAGGATTGGCCCTTATCGCGTTGCGCGCCTGCGTCTCGGCTCGATCAAACTCGCTCGCGGTCGACAGCGCCAGGGCGTAGTCATAGACATGCGGCGCGAATTCGGGGCGGTAGCGAATGGCCTGCTCGAAGTTGAAGAATGCTTCGGGGTAGGCACCCTTCGTCGTCAGCACCCGCCCCGCCAGGTCCCACGCGGACGATTCGTACGGATCGATTCGCAACGCCTCACGCAGCGCGACCGCCGCCTCGTCCATCTGGCCAGCCGCGAAATGCGCCCGGGCCAGCATGACGTGCGCGCCGGGCAGATCCGGATCCAGCGTGATGGCGCGTCGCAACGCTTGGATGGCTTCATCATTGCGTCCAGGGTCCGCATTACTCACAGGCTCCGCCAGGGCCACCCCCAGTTGGTACCACGAACCCGCGTCCTGAGGCGACGCCGCAGTGGCCCTGCGCAGCAGTTCCAAACTGCGTGGTAGCTGGCAAAGGCGCGATAGAGAGCGTCCGGGCCTGTTCGCGCGAGAGTCGCCGGAATATACGGTACAACCTCGCCCCGGTATTCCGCAGACTCCTTTGGGTGGCGCTCCTCCAGTTCGGCCAGTAAATCGCCGGCGGGCGCGCGGCGCTGAATCCGATGGTCTGTCATCACCACGTGCACGACATCCTCCGTCCTGCGCTTTGGCATGTGACAGGCAACGCAATCGGGGCCATTGGTGTGGGAACCTTTCGCCACCAGGGTGTTGAACGCCTCAGCATGACAACTGCGGCAAACCTGGGCGTAGTATCCTGGTGCTTCTTTGGCGGAAGGCGAGCGGTGCGGATTGTGGCACGTGTCGCACGTCATTGCCTCCTTGCTTTCCAGGAAACAGCGCGATTTGCGCAGTCGATACGCCGAGCTCCCCACGATCTCGAACTTATCGTCGCGGCGGGAGCCCGGGGCGTGATCGAAAGCGAAGAGAAACTCCGAGAGACTTTCTCCTGGCGTGAATGAATACGGTCCGCGATTGAAGCGGCGGACCAGGGCGGGAAGCGCCGTGCTGGTGGGTTCCATGTGGCACTGAAGACAGATGTCCATTCGCAGTTTCGGAGTCAGCCTTGATGGATTGACGATGGCCGCGCGCACCGATGCCCGATCCGCCCCGGCAGTTTGCGCCGCCTTCACATGCCGACCACCTGGACCATGACAACGCTGGCAGTCAATTCCCTCCGGAAGGTCACCCGTGAAGACAGGCTCGCTGCCCGGTGCATCGTGTCCCGCTGGGATTGCCGGATATCCGTTGTGGCAGAACATGCATTCATACGAAACCAGGCGACGGGTCGGCGGGTGCAGCGAGTCGAAGCCGGGACTCATTGCCCAAAAACCGCCCTTCTCCGAGTACCACGAAAGGGGTAGTTCGATCAGCGTTCCACGCGCGGTGCGATGCAGGTAGGATCGCGAGTGATTCCCCGAGCCAATGACGTAGTCGATCCTGGCCTCTTCGACGTTGACCGGCTCCCCCCGGAACCCGATCGTCCACCGGCGCTGGTAGTAGGCGCCGTTCCGCGACGCCATGGCGTAATGGGTTCCGGACGGGGCATGAAGGTAGTCGTTTTTTTCGACGTAGTCCTCAACCTGGTTAGCCGCCGTTGGGCGATAGAGCGACCGCCCCATTCCCGTCTGATGATAAGCCCGGGCTGCGTCGGCATGGCAGGTCTCACAGACCCGCGTGTTCACGTATGGGTTGGCAGCCTGCGGCTCTGCGGCGAACAGGGCACGGGCGGCCGACAGAATCAGCCAAAGCCAAAGAGAGCTTCGCGGCACAACCGAAAGTATGGCACAAAGACACCTGGCAAGCAGCCCACGAACTGCTACTTGCGATCCGTTGCTGGTACGGAAAATGCTGCTACGGAAAAAACGATCTTGTCTCGGTTCCCCTCATGCTGTTTCAGGTCAACGCCGACGGATGATCGCGCTCGCC
>RGPS01000296.1 GCA_010084195.1 Terriglobia bacterium | reverse complement strand
GTTCGCCTGGTCTTAGACGGGGCTCGCTGGTATCGCGGCCGGGGACGGCGATGTATTGTTTGCCGTTGACTTCAAAGGTGGAGGGGACTCCTTCGGGGGCGGCGGGCATTTGGAGTTCGGCGAGGGTTTTGCCGGTGTCTTTGTCGTAGATCCAGAGTTTCTTGTCGGATTGGGACGGGATGATGACGAGACCGCCGGCAGTGACGATGGGGCCTCCTCGCGTCGCGATACTGCCGGTGTTGCGGATGCCTTTGGCCACCAGTTCCGGGATTTCGCCGACGGGAATTTGCCACTCGATAGTGCCCTTGTTGAGGTCATAGGCGGTCATCACAAAGAAGGGCGGCTTAATGGCCGGGAAACCGTCGCTGGCGTTCATGTAGCCGTAGCCGGTCCAGTAGCGCTGGGGGTTGCCGGGGGTGAGTTTGGCCGGGGCGGGACCGCGACCGGGACCCCGTCCGCCACCAGCTACCGGGGTGACGCCGGTGGGTGCCGTGAGGTAGGTAATGAGGTGGTCGATATCAAGCGCGGCGAGGTTGGAGCCGGGCATGCTGCCCTGCCCGTCCTTCACAACAGCGCGGATACGATCCGCAGAGAGCTTGCCGACGATGCCCTGAAGTGACGGGACTTCCGGAAGCTGACCGCCGAGATTGGCCTGATGGCAGGTCTGGCAGTTGGCCTGGTAGACGCCCATGCCTGCCTGTGCGGGAGTACCGCCACCACCGCCGCCACCACCGCGTCCGGCGGCGGTTTCGAGCTTGAGCATAGAGGGCCATTCTTTGGAGGCGACGTAGACCCAGCCGATAGTGGGATCGGAGGCGACGCTGCCCCAGTTGGCTCCACCGTTATTGCCGGGGATCTGCATGGTGTCGGAGAGGGCCGGGGGGGTGAAGAGGCCAAGATTGCGGGAGTTGGCGACCTGGGTGCGGAAGCGTTCGCGCTCCTTTGGGTCGGCGATGTACGGGTTGACGTCGTCGGCCTTGAAGACCTGCCGGGAGTATGGCGGCGGCATGGTGGGGAAGGGCTGCGTCGGCCAGGTTTCTTCGCCGGGGACGTCGGATTTGGGGACCTTGCGCTCTTCGATGGGCCAGACGGGTTTGCCGGTCACGCGGTCAAGAACAAAGAGGAAACCCTGCTTGGTGGGCTGGACGATGGCGTCGACATTCTTGCCGTCGTGCTTGATGGTGAGGAGCTTGGGGGCGGTGACGAGGTCGTAGTCCCAGAGGTCGTGGTGGGTGGTCTGGAAATGCCACAAGTACTTGCCGGTGCGGGCGTCGAGGGCGAGGATGCAGTCGGAAAAGAGGTTGGAGCCTTTGCGGTCGGCCCCGTAGAAGTCATAGGTGGGGGAGCCGAGGGGGAAGTAGGCGATGCCGCGTTTTTCGTCGATGGAGATTTCGCCCCAGGCGTTGACGCCACCGATCCATTTCCAGGCGTCTTTGGGCCAGGTGTCGTAGCCCATTTCGCCGGGGTGGGGGACGGTGTGGAAGGTCCACATGAGTTTGCCGGTGCGGGTGTCGTAGGCGCGGAGGTCGCCGGGGGGCGATTCGTATTCTTCGCCGGGGGCGGAGCCGAGGATGAGGAGGTTTTCGAAGACGCGGCCGGGGTCACCGGACTGGACGCGGCGCATGGTGTCGGGGTCGCGACCGAGGCCGACGCGGAGGTTGACTTTGCCGTTATCACCGAAGCCCATGATGGGCTTGCCGGTGCGGGCGTCGAGGGCCTGCAGCATGTCGCCGGCGGAGAAGAGGATGCGGCGGTCGGCTGCATCTTTGGATTGCCAGTAGGCGACGCCGCGGTGGGTGACGGTGGCTTTGGCATCCCCGAGGTCGTGGGACCAGAGGAGTTTGCCGGTGGCAGCGTCGAGGGCGGTGACGGCGTTGTGGAGGCCGACGACGTACATGCGCCCGTCAATGACGGTGGGGTTGAAGCCGTAGCGGAAGCCGTTGTCGCCGGAGGGGTAAAACCAGGCCTGGCGGAGCTTGCTGACGTTGGCTTTGTTGATTTGTTTGAGGGCGGAGTATTGGGGTGAGTCAATGCCGCCGAGGTGGTCCTTCCAGGCGGTATAGGGTTGCTGGGCGAAGGCCGTGGTGGTGAGGGTGAGGGCCAGAAGCGTTTTCTTCATATGCATTCCCGGTTGCGTTTTACGCACGATTGTCCTGGGAGCATTGTATATCAGGCCGAAAAGAGATGCACGGGATGGGCGATCCTTGACGGGGGGATCAGGCCAGAGTTAGCTGAAGGGCGGTCGCTTCGGTTTCGGGAAGGCGGGCTTCGAGTTGATTGCGGAGACCGAGCCAGCCGGTGCCCTGGGGGAAGGGGAACGGGAGAACGCCGGCTTCGGCGCGGAGGTGGGAGCGGGTGACGAAGTGTTGGGGGAAGATGGGGACGTTGTCCTGCACATTGTGGAAGCGCCCACGGATGGTGAGGCGGTTGGTGCCGGGGTGGGAGATGACGTCGAAGGTGGCGGGGCCATCAAAGGAGCCGGGGACGAGGATCTGGCCGGTGTTGTTGCCCCGCAATTCGGAGTACTCACGGGCGTGGCCGCGTCCCCACCAGCTCCAGGGGCCACGGAGGAGAGCAAGGGCCTGGTCGGCGTCACCGTGGGTTTCGAGGAGGGTTTCGCAGAGGGTGTTGCCGTCGGCGTGGAGGTAGCGGTGGGTGAAGGAGTCGGCGTGGTGCATGGTGACCCAGTTCCCTTCCTGCGCGAAGATGTCGTCACAAAAGGTGGGTTTCTGGTTCAGGGTTGGGGTTTGGAGGCGGCGGGCTTCGGTCCGGTCCTGCCTGGTGCCAACGAGGGCGATGAGGGCGGCCAGGGCGAGGCCTGCGAGAGGCAGAGTGCGATCCGCGGCCGGCACCAAAGTGCCGGCAGCCAGGACCACAAGGAGGGCTGCCAGCAGGATCAGGCGACGACCGAGACCGTAAGAATTTTGTGTGAGCACGTTGAGCATTTCTCTTCTCTTTAGCTAGTGCGGAAGGGTATGAGAAATGATCAAGAGGTTGAAATTTATTCTTGAGGGCCTCAAAACGGGTTGCGGTAAGCTGAAGCTGACATGTCTGAAGCCATCGACCGTTACGTAACCAATAACGAAATCCGATTCCTTGAGGAGCTGAAGGAGTTACTGCGGATCCCGAGTATTTCGACGAGTCCGGAGCACAGTGCCGATACGCGGCGGGCGGCGGAGTACTGCGTGAGCAAGTTGCAGGCGGCGGGGCTCGAAAATGTGGAGTTGATTGAGACAGAACGACATCCTCTGGTGTACGCGGACTGGCTGCATGCTCCGGGCAAGCCGACTGTCCTTTGTTATGGGCATTTTGACGTGCAGCCGCCCGATCCATTGGAGTTGTGGGAGACACCTCCGTTTGAACCGACGGAGCGGAACGGGAATCTGTATGCGCGGGGTTCGGCGGATGATAAGGGCCAGATGTATTCGCAGATTAAGGCTCTGGAGGCACTGCGGGATGTGTATGGCAAGCTGCCGGTGAATGTGAAGGTCCTGCTGGAAGGCGAAGAAGAGGTGGGCGGGATTTCGGTGGCGGAGTATGTGGAAAAGAACCCGGAGAAGCTGAAGGCGGATGTGGCTTTGGTTTGCGATACCGAGATGTATGCTGCAGGCTTGCCGACGCTGAACATTGGGCTGCGCGGCCTGGTGTACATGGAGATTGAGTCGCGGGGACCCGCGCGGGATCTGCACTCGGGGTTGTATGGTGGGGCGGCTCCAAATGCGATCTTTGGCCTGGTGGAGTTGCTGTCGAAAGCGAAGGACGCGAACGGGCACATTCTGATTCCGGGGATTTATGACGATGTAGATCCGCCCTCTGCGGAAGAGAAGGCCAGTTGGGAGCAACTGCCGTTTGATGAGGCAGAGTACCTGGCGAACGAGGTGGGGGCTACCTCGCTGACGGGTGAGCCGGGGTATTCGGTGTTTGAGCGGACGTGGGCGCGACCGACGCTGGAAGTGCATGGCATCGCGGGCGGGTTTGTGGGGAATGGCGCAAAAACGGTGATTCCGGCGAAGGCTGTGGCGAAGGTGAGTATCCGGCTGGTGCCGCGGCAGGATCCGGCGAAGATTGTGGAGGCGGTGCGGGCGTTTGTTCGCGACAATACGCCGATGGGGATTCAGTGTGAAGTGCGGGTGCTGAGTTCGGGTCCGGGGCTGATGGTGAATGCGGACCACCACGCGATTCAGGTGGCGGCGAAAGCGTTCAGCGACATCTTCGGGAAAGAGACAGTGTTCATACGGTCGGGCGGGTCGATTCCGATTGTGGGTGATTTTGCGAAGTACCTGGGGATTCCGACGATTCTGATGGGTTTTGGGCTGCCGGATGACGGGTTGCATTCGCCGAATGAAAAGTACTGCATCCGGAATTACTTTGATGGGATTCGGACTTTGGCGCACTTCTTTGAGCAGTATGGAGCCTGATACGTTCCGCGTTTACCAGCGGACGTTACAAGACCGAGGGAGTGGGGGCGAGGGTCCTGGAAGTGAACAACGTTACTGACCACGCCCGGGCCGCCCTCCGAAAAGCCCGCGCCGTAGCCGTCCTCACCGGAGCCGGAGTCTCCGCCGAGAGCGGCATCCCCACCTTCCGCAGCAACGGAGGCTATTGGAGAAACTTCCGCTTCGAAGACCTCGCCACGCCCGAAGGCTTCGCCCGAGACCCCAACCTCGTCTGGGAATTCTACGAAGCCCGCCGCCGGGACATGAGCCTCGCGAAGCCCAACGCCGGCCACCAGGCGCTGGTGGAAATCGAACGCCGAGTCGAAACCTTCACCCTGATCACCCAGAACATCGACGGCCTCCACGCCCTCGCCGGCTCAAAGAACGTCATCTGCCTCCACGGAGATATCTGGACAATCCGCTGCACCCGCTGCAGCTACTCGCGGACAGACCGCGAACCCCTCGCCGACCTCCCGCCGTACTG
>RGPS01000295.1 GCA_010084195.1 Terriglobia bacterium | reverse complement strand
CCGACGATTAGCGGCATCAGCCCCGCTGGTGGAGCAATTGGCGGTGGTCAGAGCGTGACGATCAGTGGCAGTAGTCTGGTGGGCGCCACGGCAGTAACGCTCGGCGGAGTTGCGGCAACGAATGTAGTCGTCGCCTCCGATGGCAACAGCCTGACGGCTGTTACACCAGCACGGTCAGCCGGAACTGCCAGCGTCTTGGTGACGACGCCTGGCGGGACGAATGCGGCCAATACCTTATACACCTACCTTGCCGCACCCTCCGTCAACGCGATCAGCCCGTCAACCGGCTCAACCGCCGGTGGCCAGGCAGTAACCATCACGGGCACCAACTTCACCGGAGCCACCAGTGTGACCCTCGGTGGAGCGACCGCGACCAATGTGGTGGTAGTCAACGCGACCTCCATCACGGCTACGACACCGGCGGGAACGGCAGGCACGGCCAGCGTCCTCGTAACCACGCCTGGCGGGACCAACGCCGCGAATACGCTCTACACCTACCTTGCCGCACCCACCGTCAGCGCGATCAGCCCATCAACCGGACCGGGCGCGGGCGGTCAGTCGGTCACGCTCACGGGAACGAACTTCACCGGAGCGACGGGCGTGACGCTCGGGGGAGCCCCGGCCACCAGCATCTCGGTAGTGAACGACACGACGATCACAGCAACCACACCAGCGAGTTCACCCACGGCTGGCATTCTGGGCACTACCGGAGCTAATCCCTTCGGCATCACGATCGATTCCAGCGGCAACATTTATACCGCGAATGGGAGTTCGAATAACGTCACCAAGATAACCCCGGCAGGAGTATCGACCATTCTGGGCACTACGGGAGCTAGTCCCTTCAGCATCACGATCGATTCCAGCGGCAATGTTTATACGGCAAATAATGGTTCGAATAACGTCACCAAGATAACCCCGGCAGGAGTATCGACCATTCTGGGCACTACGGGGGCTACTCCCTCGGGCATCACGATCGACTCCAGCGGCAACGTTTATACGGCGAATAATGGTTCGAATAACGTCACCAAGATAACCCCGGCAGGAGTATCGACCATTCTGGGCACTACGGGGCTGGGGCCCTATGGCATCGTAATCGACTCAGGCGGCAATATTTATACGGCAAATATGGGTTCGGATAACGTCACAAAGATAACCCCGGGAGGAGTATCGAGCATTCTGGGCACTACGGGGGCGAATCCCATTGACGTCACGATCGATTCCGGCGGCAACGTTTATACGGTGCATTGGAGTTCAAATTACGTCACCAAGATAACCCCGGGAGGAGTATCGACCATTCTGGGCACTACGGGTATTCGTCCCATTGGCATCGTAATCGATTCCGGCGGCAACGTTTACACGGCAAATTTTGATGCAGCTAACATCACCAAGATAACGCCGAAAGGAGTATCGACCATTCTGGGCACTACGGGGTCCGGGCCCGCTGGCATCGTAATCGACGCAGGCGGCAACGTTTATACGACGAATTACCATTCGGACAACGTCACAAAGATAGCGTTCCCTACCCCGACGGTGGCCAGCGTCCTGGTGACGACGCCTGCCGGAACCAACGCCGCGAATACGCTCTATACCTATGTATCTCCTCCGACGATTAGCGGCATCAGCCCCGCTGGTGGAGCAATTGGCGGTGGCCAGAGCGTGACGATCAGCGGCAGCAATTTGGCGGGCGCCACGGCAGTAACGCTCGGCGGAGTTGCGGCAACGAACGTCGTTGTCGCCTCCGATGGCAACAGCCTGACAGCTGTTACACCAGCACGGTCAGCCGGAACTGCCAGCGTCCTCGTGACCACGCCTGGCGGGACGAATGCGGCCAATACCTTATACACCTACATCGCCGCACCCACCGTCAGCGCGATCAGCCCGTCAACCGGCTCAACCGCCGGTGGCCAAGCAGTAACCATCACGGGCACCAGCTTCACCGGAGCCACCAGTGTGACCCTCGGTGGAGCGGCCGCGACCAATGTGGTGGTGGTGAGCGCGACCTCCATCACGGCTACGACACCGGCGGGAACGGCAGGCACGGCGACGGTGGTAGTTAACGCCGCGGGTGGAAGTGCGACCCTGACGGACGGGTACACCTACGTGGCGGTCCCGACGATTACGGGTCTCAGCCCCCCCTCGGGCCCGCTTGCCGGCGGCACTGCAGTGACGATCACCGGAACCAACTTAAATGCGGCGACCGGCGTGACCATTGGCGGCGTCACTGCCGCGATCACGGCGAACACCGCAACCAGTATCACCGTACAGACACCGGCGGCAAGCAACGGCGTCACATTCGTTTCATCCGCAACCTCCGCCGTTGTGACGGCGGGCGCGGATACGACGACACATGCTGCGTGGCGAACCACCTCTGTGGCGAAATCTATGGACGCGGACGGGAATAATAGTTATGGAACCGACGGCTATGTGGTTGCCGCCGCGCCCGGGACCATTGTGAATCCCCGCTACGCATCGGTGGCGCGTCTCGCGCCCGGGACTTACCCGGGTAACGGTGGCTATCTGCTCATCGACAATCCCGCCGGCTCGGGGAGCGTGCGCACCGGTCTCTGGTACAACAGTTCCGGCTCGGCAGTTGAGCAGGACTTCGCGAGCATCACCTTTTCGGCCAGTATCAAAACACGCGTCGGCGTGCTGGTTTCGAATACCGATGCCGCCGCGATATCACCAACATCTCTGCGCATCCGGCAGACAACCGGGGGCACGGCAGACGCGGGATTGATACCCAGCCCCACCAACGCGGCAAGGAATGGAGATTGGTATTTCTTTGACGTAACAGCGAAAGTTGGCGATGTCTTCGCGGTCTCGGGTGTCAATAACCCAGGGCATTCCTCGAATGGCATCGGCGCCCTTACTTTCGATACTGTGCCCAACTTATCCGGTCCTGCAACCGTCATTGTCAGAACAGCCGGTGGCAGCGCCGCTCTAACAGGTGGTTATAACTACGTAGGGGCACCGGTGATAGGCAGCATCAGTCCCATATCTGGTCCCCTGGCTGGCGGCACTGCAGTGACACACCTACCTTGCCCCACCCTCCGTCAGCGCGATCAGCCCGCCGAGCGGACCGGCCGCTGGCGGCCAGTCGGTCACGCTCACGGGAACGAACTTGACCGGCGCGACGGGGGTGACATTCGGTGGCGCGACTGCGACCATCACAGCCAAGTCCGCCACCAGCCTGACGGTGCAAACACCCGCCGGGCAGTCGGCAGGTGCGGCCACGGTGGTGGTAACAACAGCCGGTGGAAGTGCGACGCTGACCGCCGGCTACACGTACGTGGCGGCACCGACCATCAGCGCCGTCAGCCCCGCCTCGGGGCCGGCTTCCGGTGGCACTGTGGTCACCATCTCGGGGTTGAATTTCTCTTCATCAACCAATAGCAGTTTGGGCGTCCCGGGGCTGGATCTCTCGTCGCTGGCTGGCTATTACCAGTTCGACGATCCGACGAATCTGGGGAAAGATTCCAGCGGTCGTAATAATGATCTCCAGGTATTTGGAACCGGCGTTACTTACACTGCTGCCGGTCGTACCGGCGGGGGATTATTGCTGAGTGCCCAGGGCGGGTTGACTACCAGTGACCACACCGTCCCCACCGGATTTCCACTTGGCAGCTCGCCCTATACCATCTCGGTAGATTTCAAGACAACCAGCGTTGGGAACAAGGGGTTCATCGGCTGGGGCGCGTGGGGGAGCGGTCTCGCGGTGAATGCTCTGCGTACTGCCAATTCGGGCATCGTCAACTACTGGTGGGGCGTCGATCTTGGCGTCGATCCAGGCAATGCAACGGACGGCACGTTCCATAACGCAACTGTTACTTACGACGGCACCACCCGGTCCATTTATTACGACAAGGTTTTGGCGGCCCAGGATACCCCCGGTTGCTGCCTTGCCGTCCAAAATCTAAATTTCGCCATCGGCACCACCAATACCTCTGAGTACTTCAACGGCACCCTCGATAACGTCGCCGTCTTCAATAGCGCGTTGACCACCGCTCAGATCCAGCAGTCGCGGGGCGGTATTTCGGTCACAATCGGCGGCGTTCCAGCCACGGGCGTGGCTGTTTCGAATAATTCCACTTTGTCCGCAGTTACGCCGCCTGGCACAGCGGGGGCACAGGATGTTGTTGTCACCACTCCCGGCGGTTCCGCCACATTAAGTAGTGGATTTCGTTATCTGGCGTCCCAGAATATTACTTTTGGACCGCTCAGTGATGTCGTGTTTGGAATTACCCCAGAGCTGGTGGCCCAGTACAAGTTTCAGGACAGTTCCCGGTTAGGTCTGGATTCCACAACGAACGGCAACGACACGGCCGTAAATGGCACCGTCACGCAGGGAACCGGACCCTTCCAGGGCTGGAACTCAGCTGTGATGTCGGGAAACGGCGTCCTCAAACGCCTCACAGCTCTGAATTCATTCGATCTCGCCAAGGGCTATAGCTACACTGCCTGGGTAAAACTGGCGTCCGTCGGCGGATATGCGGGCCTGATTAGCCAGGATACAGGGGGCTGCTGTTTCAATCGCTGGATGCTCACTTCAGGGGCTGTGTATTTAGACGTAGGTGGCCATAATGACATGTCTGTAGCGGGTCCGGCCCAGCCCCAGAATACATGGATGTTTATGGCCCTGACTGCCGGGAATGAAGCCATAAATAATGGCAATGCTACGGCCCGCGTTTATATGAATGGTTCTGCGGTCAGTGGCAGTCCTGCCAACTTCGGTCATCCGTTGGCCAATCCTCCTGGCGTCCTTGGAACTTACCTCGGCGCTGGCGAGGGGGGCAACGGCTACAACCTGAACGGTGAATTGGCCGACGTGCGCATTTATAATTCGGTACTGACTGCCTCAGCTATCTCGCAGATCTACCAGTCGCAGAGCTCTGTTGGGGGCAATACGGTAACTCTGGCGGCGACGGGCGGGAGTTCGGGGAATGCGGTCAGTTTCGCCGCCACGACTCCTGCGGTGTGTACGGTGACCGGGACGACGGTGACATTGGTGG
>RGPS01000294.1 GCA_010084195.1 Terriglobia bacterium | reverse complement strand
AAGCCTGGCGGGTTCCTGCAATACCGACCCCATCGAGGTGCTCATCGCCATTGGAATAGACGCTGAACTGGTGTTGCCGTACTCTTCGAGGGCGACCACAAACCGGGCTTCAGGGATAGTCATTTGGCGGCTCAGATGACGCAGCATGAAGCGGTTGGCCTGATGCATGATAAAGCGGGTCACGTCGTCCATCTCCCAGCCGGCAGCCTCCATCACGGAGCGACACAATTTGGGGACCCTGGCGAGCGTGAATGCGAATATTTCTCCGCCATCCATATAGAGATTTTCGTCACTGCGAATATTGCCACCTTCGCGTTCGGAAGGCCGTTGGGTTTGTTCGTCTGCAGGCTTGCGGAACCCTCCAGCGGGAACAATCAAATGGTTGGCTCCGGAGCCATCAGTGCCGAGCTCAAACCACCAGCTGCGGCCATTCGGTGACGCCTCGATGGCGGTAGCCGAACCCGCATCACCGAACAGGAGGGCGACCGACTTATCCACAGGAGACGCGATGCGGCTTATCGTGTCGCCAGCCAGAAGAATGACCCGCTTCATTCCGGAGGTAATCATCATGCTCGCGAGCCACAGGCCGTATACGTAGCCCGAACAGCCCAAATTAACATCGAACGCCGCGCATGTGACGGGCAGGTTGAGCTTACCGTGGAGGGAGCAGGCCGTGGCAGGCAGAAAGTAGTCCGGAGTTTGCGATACGAAAATCAGAGCATCAATTGAGGTTTTGTCCCACCCGGTTTCGAGGAGTAGATTTTCGGCAGCATGCCGACACAGGTCGGACGTACAGACGTTGTCGGCGACGGTGTGGCGCCTTGAGACCCCCGTGGATGCAGATACTTTGGCGGCAGCATCAGCCGGGATACCAGCAGTTTCGGCGACCGGTCGTGAGGGGCCGGGCACAGATGTGGCGATTCCCGCAATACGGAGGTTCTGAAACCGACTGGTGGCCATTACTTCTGCTCTCCCCAAATTACAGAAACCGCGCCCCAGGAATACCCTACACCGAAACCGACCAGCATGACGCGGTTCCCGGGCCGGAGCCGTCCCTCGGTTGCAGCGTGATTCAGGGCGATCGGAATTGTGGAGGAGACGGTGTTACCGCAATGTTCCATAGAAACGTAGAATTTGTCCTCCGGAATCCTGAGGCTCTTGCGGAGATGTTCCAGCATGTAACGATTTGCCTGGTGGAAAACAAAGAGATCGTAGTCGTTCAGTTCTGTTTTGGTCACTTGTAGCAGGGATCTGATACACGAAGGGACCTCGCGCATCGTGAAAGCGAACAACTCCGGACCATTCATATAAAGGTTGGCTTCGTTACGCGGGATTCCGGTGCTGTCCGTCCAGGTTGCAGCATTGGCGTGCCTGTTTCGCATCCCGCCGGCCTGAACAATCAGGTTCTCGCCTCCCTTGCCATCCGTGCCGTAAACAAAAGGGCCTATTTTGTCAGTGTTCTCGCTATCGGAACCGATCAGCGTGGCGGCAGCAGCAGCAAGTAGTCGGGGCTTTGGGTGCACAGGAGGAGGAAATCGATATCGGACGGCTTTACGGAACCGCGATCAAACAATTTCTGGGCCGCCGCAACTGCCAGGTCGGAGGCGCATTCCCCGTCGACAACCACGTGGCGGGCACGAATGCCCACTTTGTTCTCAATACTGGACACAGACCAATCCGGAAACTCCGCAGCGAGGTCAGCAGACGTACTAATCTTCTCGGGAAGATGGTAGGCGATGCTGCGGATGACTGCTTTCATGGGCCCACCCGACAGGGGAGATAGTCAAAAACGCGCATTCGGCCCTTTCAATCCGCCCATTTGTTCAAGCCACGAACTCTGGAAGGCAGCGACTCGCCGCTCTTCCCGGCTCAGCTCGCCAATCCCCGCAGGATCAGCCTGTTGGATGCCTCGCTGTACCTGCTCACAGACAACGCGATCCTCTTCGAACACAGATCGATTGAACCCGATAGCCGGCTTCCCTGCTTCCAGCAGGATCTCCCGCTGACTGTCACTACCCTCGTGTTTTGCCGCAAATACGTAGCTGGTGAATTCCGTGGTCTCGGGCGAGAGGGGGCGAAACGTTTGAATGGACCACGTTAAGCCAGCGGTGGTTGCCAGCGTGACCCCGGGAAAGATGAGTTGGTGAAAATATCCTTTGAATGGAGAGTCCAGGCGCAGCATGCGTTTTACCGTCGCCAGTTGCTTCATCATGACCGCTTCAAGATCGGCAGTCCACGACGTGTGAACGGGGTGTGATCCGAACTCAACGGTGCGGGCATTGAGTCTGGCGAAAGTCTCGGGGTGGACGGAGCGAACATGGTAGCTCTCCAGGGTATTCTCCACACAGACTTTCCAGTTGGCACCGATGACCATGCGATTGCAATCCAATTGCTCCCCGAGGGAAGACGCCATCACTTCAACGACCGGCAAAACTTCGCCAAGTTGGGTGCGCAGATCCGGACTTCCAGGCGAAGACTTGCGAACAAACACCAGTTCGCCACAGGTTTCGACCTCCCATTGCTCCAGTCTGAGTTCAGCCCGCCTCGTATCCGTAATGGGCTCAAATTCGGCAATATTGGCAATGCCGACCGGCAGACCCGTTCGATCAAAGACCCAGCCGTGATACTGGCATTGTAAGGGGCCGTTTCCTTTGCAGTCTGGCCTGATCGCACTGAAACGATGGCTGCAGACGTTCAGGAAGGCGCTCAGGGTGCCTGCGAAGTTCCGGACGATAACAGATTTTCCACCGGCTTCTGTAACGATGTAGTCGCCATCCTTTGCCAGATCCCGAAGAAAACCGGCCAGTTGCCAGGTGTTCTGAAAAAGTAACGACTGTTCCTGCGCGAAGGTTGAAGGGTCGCGATAGTCCGCGATACGGAGGAGCGTTTTCAATAGAGTGCCCTATTCTTCGTGTTTGAACAGCAATTGAGCCGGCACACCCATCACGGTAGTTCGGGCGGCGACCTTTCTGACGACCGCGCTGCCGGCACCAACAATGGCAAAGTCGCCCACAATGACGCTGGGGAGGACGCAGGAATGGCTGCCCATAAAGGCCCCCCTACCCAATCGGGCATAACCCATGAGGTCGCAGTGAGAGGAGATGGTAGCGCCCGCACCGACAACCGTGTCGTGGCCCACAGAAGCCGCGATGTTCACCAGAACGAAATCATCCAGCGTCGCACTCACGGAAATAACCGCATGCGGAGCCACCACACACCCGTCCCCGATCGAGGCGTTCAGCCCCAGCGTGACGGTGGGATGAACGACAGAAACGAATCGGGCACCCTTGTCGCGTAATTCCCCGCAAACCCTGAGCCTGGTTCCGGAGTCGCCAATTCCGCAAAGAAAAACCTCATCAGACTGTGGTTCCCAGGTGGCGGGATCACCAACGATACCCAACGGCATATTTTTGCCGTCCAGAGCTGAAGTCTTTGAATCGAGGAATCCGACGATGTTCCATTCGGGGTTTGCCATAGCCAGAGCCCAGGACAGAACCTCGCGTCCAAATCCGCCCGCACCTACTATCAGGCAGCGCTTCATGCCATTGTTCTCACACGTAAAGTGTACCCAATGGGCGGCTGCTCAGTCCACCATTCAACGGGTGGCATCGGGGCCTTCCCGGCTAATGGGCTGTGTACCCGCCGTCGATTACCATGACGGTGCCTGTAGTCCAGGCCGATGCGTCAGAGAGCAGGAAAGCTGCACCGTTGGCAATGTCTATCGCGCGCCCGATACCCAAAGGGTGCTGCGCTTCAATCGCGGCAAACTGTTCATCGGTGAGGCTCTCCCGAAGTTTGTCCGACATTTCGGTTTGGACAAAACCTGGGGCGATGGCGTTCACCCGAATCTTCTCACGGGCCAGTTCCATGGCGAGAGAGCGGGTCAGGCCTGCGATGGCGGCTTTGCTGGCCGAATATGCGGAGATTCCCGGCTCACCGGCCAGTCCGGCAACCGACGAAAGCAGCACGATACTACCTCCTCGCGCATCGCGGCAGTCTTTTTGACGAAAGCCCCGGACGAGCAAGGCCGCACTGTACACATTGACGCGCATCAGGGTGTCCAGCATTTGGGCGCCCATCATGCTGACGGGCATCGCTTTGTGCAGGCCCGCACTATGTACCAGACCACTGAAGGGGCCGGACTGGGCAGCCAGTTGCTTTACCCAGCGGGGTATTTCGTCGAGGTTTGTGAGATCGAAGGGCGCAGCGATGTGGCCCTCACCTTCCAGTGATTCCCGGGTTTGCGCGAGCCGATCACCATCGCGGCCGGTAACCGTGACTGCCGCCCCCAAACGGCTCAACAAGACAGCCGTTTCGCGCCCAATACCAGAAGAGGCCCCTGTAACCAGAATGCGACGCCCCGAAAGATCCAGCGGATTCAGGGGCATGAGCAGATCTCGCGGTTTCCAGCCGAGGCGGTATCCCGATCTGAACCCAGGAATTCAGGCGATGTGACATGGCCTTCGCTGCTGATGTCTTTGCGCCCCAGAACCCGGAGCACGGTCAGCCACAGAATTTTCGCGTCCATTCCAGCGGACACGTTCTCGGCGTACTGAACATCGAGCTCAAACTTCTGTTCCCAGGAAATCGCGTTTCTGCCTGACACCTGCGCTAAACCGGTAATACCGGGTTTAATGAGGTGCCTAACCATGTAATTGTCAATTTTACGGCTATATTCATCGGTATGATGTATCATGTGAGGTCTGGGACCTACTACCGACATATCGCCCAATAAAACATTGATGAATTTTGGTTTCCCTAAATTGTTCCAGTACCTGATAGGCCGTAAGATTTTCAGGCACATACATAGCGGGGCGCATTACTTGCTGAACCGTTTGCTCGGGCCTAGCGGTAAACAGGTCTTTGATGGAAACCATTCCCTCTATTTGATCGATATTTTTATTGCAAACCGGATATACCGAATGGACCACTTCTGTTAATCCTGCTTTTTCCATCATCGCCTGAATTTCAACTTTGGTAAAGCGTTGTTCAAGCGGAGTGCCGAATCTGTCTAATGAATCATTGCGAATGATATTGAAA
>RGPS01000293.1 GCA_010084195.1 Terriglobia bacterium | reverse complement strand
GCAATGACCTGGGAGCGCTGAGTCAGGTTCTGGACAAGTTTCCGAACCTGTATCTGGATATCTCGGCGCGGGACTACGAGATTGGGCGACAGCCACGAGCGGCGGGCGCGTTTCTGGAGAAGTATCGGGGCCGGGTTCTGTTTGGTACGGACATGGGGCGGGAGCAGTCGATGTATGAGGGCTGGTGGCGCTTGCTGGAAACATCCGACGAGTATATTCCTGGGCGGATCTGGTGGCCTTATTACGGGCTGGCACTGAATGCGCCGACGCTGCGGAGTCTGTATCGGGAGACAGCGTTGAAAGTGCTGAATTTCCGGTGAGGCCGCAGCATCGGGTCATCAAAAACCTCCGCTGGTGGATCGGCGGTTTGCTGTTTGCGTCCACCGTCATTAACTACATTGACCGGCAGACGCTGAACGTTCTGGCGCCTTATCTGAAGAAAGAGTTTGCCTGGACGAACTCCGATTTCGCCCTGATTGTGATCAGTTTTCGGGCGGCGTACGCGATTCTGCAGACGGTGGCCGGGCGGGTGCTGGACCGGATCGGGACGCGACGGGGGCTAATGCTGTCGGTGGCGTGGTACTCGGTGGCGGCCATGCTGACGTCGTTTGCGACAGGGCTGCGGAGCTTCGCGGGCTTTCGTTTCCTGCTGGGCAGTGGTGAGGCAGCGAACTGGCCTGGGGCGACGAAGGCGGTCTCGGAGTGGTTCCCGAAGCAGGAGCGCGGCCTTGCGGTGGCGCTGTTCGACAGCGGGTCGGCCATTGGCGGAGCGATTGCCCCGGCGCTGGTGATTTGGCTGTACGGGACGTTCGGGTCGTGGCGACCGGTGTTTGTGATTACCGGGCTGCTGGGGCTGGTCTGGATGGCAGTTTGGTCGCGGCTGTACTATCTGCCGGAGGAGCATCCGAATATCGGGGCGGACGAGCGCGCGATGATTCTGGCGTCACGGGAGGAACTTTCTGCGGAAGAGGGTGCTGCGGAGGCACCTGGATGGCGGGCCCTGCTGGGGCTAAGGAAGACCTGGGGGATTATCCTGGGGAGGTCATTCACCGACCCTGTGTGGTTCTTTGTTTCCGATTGGTTCGCGATTTACCTGGTGTCGAAGGGCTTCGCTCTGAGTGATACGCTGCTGAGCTTTTGGGTTCCGTTTTTGGCTGCGGATATCGGGAATTTTGCAGGAGGTGGCGTCTCCAGTTGGCTGGTGAAGCGGGGCTGGGATGTGGTCGCAGCGCGGAAGGTGGTGATTGTTACGGGCGGAGTGGGGATGACACTGCTTGCCGGGGCTGCCTTCACCTCGAGCCTGCCGTGGCTGGTGACGTTCTTTGGGATCTCGACATTTTGTTATGCGGCCTGGTCGACGATGGCGCTGTCATTACCTGCTGATTTGTATCCGAGCCACTCGGTGGCTTCGGTGAGCGGGATGAGCGGTACGGGCGCGGGGATCGGGACGATTCTGTCGACATTTCTGATTGGCTGGTCGGCCGATCATTATTCGTTTGCCCCGATTCTGGTGACGGCCAGCGTGATTCCGCTGCTGGCGACGGGACTGGTGATGGTGCTGATTCCAACGCGCGGGGTGGGTCGGCGGCCCTGATAGCTGGCTACCGACCGCATCCCGTCAGGCGACCGTCAACGGTCGGGTAGGGCTACCGATTTCCCCGGCCGCGTCCCCGGTTGTTGTTGCGGCTATCATTGCGATCATCGTGGTCATAGTCGCGAGACCTCCTGTTGCGGTCCCAGCGGTGATCATGCCCCGACTGGCGGGAATCACCCTGCCAATATCCCTGGTAATACTGGCCGCCCTCATACCTGGGGCGGGCCCAGTTGGCACCGTTATACGGGGGTCTTGTCCAATATCCACCGTGCCACTTGTAGCGACCTGCGTTTGGATACCAATACCCATCCACCCACGCGTAGCCTGCGCCGGGACTTCGCGGGTTCACGCGCACGGTCCGCGGCTGCGGAGGTGGCCCGATCCGGATGCCGATGGAGAACTGCCCGAACAGGCCGGAAGCAGACACCAGGAACAACGCAGCCAACATTAGTTTTTTCATGGTTTTTATCAATCCTTCCATGAAGGGGGAGCACGTGTACAGCCAGAGTTCTGGAGGGGACCAGGTGCCCGACTCAACCCTGAAACAAACCCGGCTTCGCGGGATCAATCGCCGGGCATCCGCAAACTTCCGCGACCTCGCAAAGGCGTTTGTCGGCTGAGACCATCACTGAAATCAAGCGTGCCTCCAGCATGTCCAGCGCGACTGCAAGTTGCAACGCATCAAGGGTCCGCAGTCCCCGCAATACCCCGTAAAGTCTCAGCAGCTTCGCTGCGGCACGATAGTGTTTCGGCGCGATGGGTGGACCAACGATCAGCCGCCCGCGAGCGATGTCTGCGCGGAGCCGCCGCAGTGCAAGGGTACGACCGGGCTCGTCAAGCGCACCGGTTCGGACCTTAATTGCAAGCACGGACTCCATCTCGACCAGGGACAGACGAGACACGATACCCGTCGATCCGGGCTGGTTCAGGATACTCTCGACGTAATCTGAGCCCGATTCCTCGTGGTAGAGCTTTGCCAGTGCGCTGGTGTCAAGGAAGTAGCCAGCCAATCAGCGGTCTTCCCGCGACGCAATCACGGTGTCAGCCAGCGATCCGGGTATTGACGAGAGCGCACTCCGAACTTCCTGGAGGCTGATGTCGTCGAGTTTGGCGGCTTCCCATTCTTCCGGCTCGAAATAGTCTGCTATGCCGTCGGCAGTAGCGAGGGTACCAGAGACCGTTACGAGTACATGCTGCATGTTCGGAAGCACGAGGCTTTCGAGGGGCCTGAACACCCCGTTCTCGTAAACCGCCTCGAACGTCATTGCCATACCCCCAAGTTTAACGGATCGCGGTTGCGCTCGACTACGAGAATTTCGCCCGGTGCAGCGTACCCGGCAGGCGACGCTGTAAACTGATGGACAGTGCCCGGGTGGCGAAATCGGCAGACGCAACGGACTTAAAATCGCCGGACCGGCGTTACGCGTGGTTACTCATCCCTGCTAATACGTTGTAAACATTAGATCGGCAACAGAGTCGCTAGTAACGCTGACTAAGCCTTCTATGCAGAGGGTGGGCACAAATCCGGGCACAGTTTTGCAAGGGTAGTCCCCACAAAATCCTCACAGTCGGAACTACCGTCCGGTAAGCGGTTGGCCGCCCCGTCTCGCGTGCGCGATACAGGGCACGGCGTCGCGCATGTGCGGGCCGGCTTCGCAAGAATTGGTATACAATTAGAGCCGAAGCGGAGTCTATTGTACGGACCCGAATGGAGCAGGTGCGATGAAGCTACTTTGTGGACTATTGGTCGCTGTGTTCTCGGTGTATGGACAGGCGCTCCCGGTCGTGGGTGGGGTCGTCAACGCGGGAAGTTTCGTCCCCGGTCCGGTCGCACCCGGAACGATTGTTAGCATTTTCGGCACCAGTCTTGCAAATCAGACCCTCAGCGCAACCGCACTCCCCCTTCCAACTTCGCTTGCCGGAACCTCGGTGACACTGGCAGGGCAACCGTTACCACTTTTCTTCGTGTCAGCTGGCCAGATTAACGCTCAGATTCCATTCGGACTTCCAAATGGGGCAGCCTCCATGATTGTTCGCAATGTAACCGGCCCAAGTTCGTCGTTTTCGGTTTCCATTGCTGCCACATCTCCCGCGATCTTCACAACGACTGCGGACGGCAAAGGAGCCGCCATTAGCGTCCACGTGGATTTCAAGTTAGTTCAGAAACTCTCGGGGCAAAACGCAAACGCGGGAGAGACAATCGTTCTCTTCTGTACCGGACTCGGAGCCGTTGATGGATTCAGTACCGCAGGAGTCCCCGGTCCTTCGTCTACCCTTGCACGCACATCACAAGCAACAACCGTCTCGATGGACGGAAGGCCTGCACAAGTGTCTTTTGCTGGATTGGCTCCGGGCTTCGTGGGCCTTTACCAGATCAATTTTGTCGTTCCGGTTGGGGTGGGGGGCGACGTCGTAACCACGGTAAGCGTGGGCGGGGTGTCGAGCAACCCCACCACGATCAATGTCAGAGGTGCCTACACCCTCGGAGCGAGCTACTCTGGAACGATCACCAGCAAAGCAGGCGACAAGTTCCCGCTTTCGGTAGGTCCGTTTGCATCCCAATCAGCAACCATCTTCACCGGGCCGTACAGCATATTCTCGGGCACTTTAGCAGTAGACCGGGGGAGTTTTCTGCTCCAGAGCACCACTACGGTCTTCACCTTGCTCGGGCGATCCAGCATCACAGGGGGGGCGTTCGTGGGGATTATGGATACGCTCGATGCTGGCAGGTCATTTTTTGGCCTGTTGTATGACACCGACAGTCTCGACAAGGTCAAGGATTTGGATAGTTGGTACGCGAGCTTCGTGTTCACCTTGGATGCGCCAGTGGTCCCCGTGATTCCGCCAATACTGCCAGGAGTCTCCGCCGCCTGTGCTTCAATCGAAGGCGCGGTCATCTTTTCCGGCAATCAATTCTTGGGCCGTGTTACGTCAAATACGTTCGCTGCGGATTCAATTGGAAACAAGTACGGGCTGTACGGTAGCCCGTTCTCAACAACCAGCATTTTCAATGAATACAGTCTCTTCGGCAGTGCTTTTTCGTCCACTAGTGCGTTCAATTCGCTCGCCTCAAACCCACCGATAATCTCGAAGGGAACTGCTGCGGCGTATCTCACTACCAATCAACTCAAAACGCCCGGTATCGACCCGCGAACGCTCTACTCGTGCATTGGCCGCTAGCCTGGCGCGTATGGATCTTAGAAACATCGGATTTCCTTGTTCCGCTCAAGAGTTGGTCTGTTCTGCCAGTGTTAAGGAACAGGTGACGAGTTGCTGGTTTGATTCAGCGTTGATCTGTCGTAAGGAACTGAGGAACAGGGTGGAGATACTAACCTGCGCTGCCGCCGGGACTTGTTCACCGTAACCCGAGCGATCCCACTTGCTGGAGAGCCAGCGGCGCGTGTCGATCTTGAGCTTTGCGACACGTTCCGTTTCTGGCGTGGCATCGTCCGCGATCTGTTTTGATTCTTCAGCGAGTACGCTGGCGGCACGTCGGCGGGCCTCTCT
>RGPS01000292.1 GCA_010084195.1 Terriglobia bacterium | reverse complement strand
TGGTGGAGGTGGTGATCTGGGGTTTGAGGTCGAGAGGTTTGTAGTCGAAGTGGGTCTTCCAGAGGATGCGGTTGAGGTCGGCGTCGACACTCCAGGCGTTGTCGCCGCTGCCACCGAAGGCCAGCATTTCTTTGAAGCCGAGGTAGGTAATGAGGAAGCCGTTGACGACGGGGGAGCCGATGGAGTTCATACCCCGCGCCTGGTTTTCAGCCTTGTATTTGTAGAGGAATTCAATTTTGGCGGCGTTTTCTTTGGTGAACGCTTTTTCGGAGCGAGCCCAGCCGTCTCGTTGGGGGCTACCGCTCTGGCCTGGCCAGTCGGCGGCCCAGATGACGCAGGTGGCGGTGGCCGCTGCGAGGGCTAGTGTTGACAACTTTCTCATTTACGAAAACCTTTCTCTTGCTCTGCACACCGCTGGTCGCCGACGGCGTGAAACCATTGCTTGAAACGACTCAACTTCATTGGGAGTATATCACCCAAACGACTATTTATAGATATTTTCGAGCTTGTTCACGACGTACTGACCGCAGCGTTCATAACTGGCTCGCGGACCTTTGCGGGCGGTGTCGAGGTCGACGCAGAGCCAGCCTTTGTAGTTGATGTCTTTGAGGACCTTGTGGATGGCCGGGAAGTCGACGGCTCCGTCGCCGAGGTCGTAGATGCTGTTGAGGAAACGGGCCGTCTTGTTGTCCTTTGGGTAGACCTTGCCGTTGTCTTCGACGAAGTCGGCGGTGGGCTCGGTCCATTTGGCGTCTTTGTAGTCGAGGAAGATTAGGCGGTCTTTGTGTTTGCGGACGATGGCGGCGGCGTCTCCGCCCCCGAGCAGGAGGTGGGCGGTGTCGGGGGAGAACCAGAATTTCTTCGGATCAGTAAGCTTCATGCAGCGGTCGATTTCGGCGGGGGTTTCGACCATCTGGTCCATGTGGTTGTGGAGGCCGGCTTTGAAGCCCATCGCGTTGGCGAGTTCGCCGACGTTGTTGAAGGAGTCGCACATGGTCCGGAAGGTGAATTCGGAGAGGTTCTTGCGGTCGGGGGTGAAGCAGACGAGGTGTTTGGCTCCGAAGCGCCGGAGGAAAAGCATGGCTTCGCGCGCGCTCGAAATGACCTTTTCCTGTTGGGTGGGATCGTGGAACGGAGCGCTGAAGGAGATGGTGATGACGCTGAGGTCGCGTTTGGAGACTTCGCGCTCCATTTCGGCGGCGGTGATTTGGTAAGTGGCGAGGAGTTGGGGGAAGGAGGTGAGGCGGATGCCGGGGAAGCCGGTGTCCTTCATGATGTCGAGGACGTCAGTGAATTTGACGGGTTTGAAGTGGCCCCAAAGGGCGAGGGTGACGGCCCATTTGACGTTGAGGTTGGCGGGGAGACGGTCGGCGGCCTGGGCGAAGGTGGCGGCGAGGGCGGCGAGGGCTTGGCGACGGGTCAGGGTGTGCGTCATAGAGTCATGTATCCAGATTTATGCTACTGCATTTTGGGCAGACGGGGGGTGTTCGCCTGGGGCATGGGGCGAATTGGTGAGAGTTTAGGCGGCATTTTGGTATGGATGGGGGAAGGGTTTGGCGGGGTCCCAGTTGTTCTTCTGGTGGAAACGAGCGACTGCGAGGGCGTTTTTGTGGCTGAGGCTGGTGCGCAGGGTGGCGGTTGAAAATTCGAAGCCATTGACGTGGATAGCGGCTGCGAGCGGTACTTTCTTCATGACGGAGTGCGCGAGGAGGAGTTCGGCCTCTTCGCGAGCCTGAGCTTCGGCGACTTTGCGTGCGGCCTGGAGTTCGTCGAGTTCTTTCTTGTCGCGGGCGACGTCGCGACGAATTCGGTTTTCGTAGAGGGTCATGTTGGCGAGAGCGTGGTGGGAGTTGAGCCAGGTTTGGGCCTGGGCGATGGAGACTTCGACTTCGGGCGTTGCGGTGGCGTAGTTGTCGGCGAGGTCGTGCTGGCCGAGACCCTGGATGTTGCATTCCATGGCTCGGGCGCGGTGGAGTCGCCAGCGGTTCTGGGTGATGGAGATGGCGAGGTCTCGTTCGTAAGCGCCGACGGGGGCGAGGGCGGCGAGGAGGTTGGTTTCGTAGGCGAGGTAGGCGCTGCGGTCGTCGTCGGAGAGGACGTAGAATTGGCCGGTCATGCCGTGGCGAAGGGCGTTCATTTTGGCGCGGGCTTTGCCTTCGGGGGTGCGGGGGCCGGTTGCTTTTTGGGCGTTGGTGCGGTTGGCGGTTTGCTGCGCTTCGGAAATGGTGGCTTCGTTGGATGGCATGAGTTTCTCCTGATTTCGGTTGATTTGATTGGGCCGGATGGGGGCTCTTTCGGTTACAGGAGTAGCATGGTGGCGTTTTCGGATGTATGGATGTTATTGAAAACGCTAGGGCGATTTGTTGTGACTGATTTCCAGGGGTGTTAAGGCGGGGAATTCGTAACAGTTCAGGCCCCGGAAAGTAGCGGCTCAGGTACTACCAAAACAGTCTGACCAAAAAACCTCTAAGAATCTTCGTTTTAGACCTGGCGCTCTGGAGTAAAACCTGGCAAGCTGGATATTTGGGTGCTTCCAGTCGCCAGAATCGAAGTTCAACAACCAGTGCACCGCCTGACGTGCGAGGCTGGAGCGGGAGAAGGAGCGACTGGAGCGCGAGAAGGAGCAGCTTCGGGAGAAGCTGACCGAGCACGACAAGAAACTGGTGGAGGTCGAAAAGCAGATTGCCGATCTTGAGCGGCAACTTGGCTTGCGCAAACGGAACTCGACGACATCGTCGAAACCGCCTTCCTCCGATGGGCTTGCCGACGAACAGCGTGAGCGTGGAAGCCGCCGAAAGAAGAGTTGCCGGAAGCCCGGAGGACAGCCCGGTCATCCTGGACACTGGCGGAAACCGGTGCCGACAGAGCGGGTCAATAAGCTTGTGGAGGTGCTGCCCGAACAGTGTGCGAACTGCCAAAGTGTCTCCCTCGCCGTGGGAGTGCTGGTTCGGGGTCAGTTTTGCGGCACCAGGTGACCGAATTGCCGCCCATCCAGCCTCCAATCACCGAATACCGGTGCCACCGGATCTGGTGTCCGGAATGCGGAAAGGAAACACAGGCACCACTCCCGCCCGAAGTGGCCGGGGACTTTGGGCCGAACCTGGCCGCACTGATCGCTTACCTGACTGTTGTCTGCCGGATGCCGCGCCGGGGGGACTCGCGTTGCTGGAACAAGGCCTGGGCATCCGTCTCAGTTTGGGAAGTGTCCAAAGCAGCTGGGCGGAGATGGGTGAGGCGGTGGCGGACCCCTGCGCGGAACTGGAAAAGCAGCTTCCGCACGAGCCCGTCATCAATAGTGACGAGACAGGATCCCGAACCGAGGGTGAAAAATGCTGGCTACGGGCGTTCGTGGCCTCCACCTTTGTTGTCTGTCAAGGTAGCGCTGACACGCGGCACAGAAGTTCTGGTGCAGATGCTTGGTTCGATTTTCGCCGGCACCTTGTGCAGCGACCGCTATCAGGCTTATTGCAGTTACCACAAGGGGTCCATGCAGCTTTGTTGGGCTCACTTCAAACGAAACATCCTCGGAGTTCAGGAAATCGCAAAAACTACCGATGCCGAGCGGTTCTGCCACGAAGCGCTGGCGCTGCACGCGCGCCTGTTCCGGTTGTGGCATCGTTTTTATAACGTACCGGGGGTCCGTTATGGTCCAGTTACATGTCAACAGTTGATCGACAAATCGATTCCGATTCAAAAGGGATTCTTCGCCCTGGCAGACCGGTACCTCGACAGTGGCGATAAGGACGTCCGCAACCTCGCCAGGGCGATGTTTCAACACTGCGAAAAGTTCTTCGTCTTCATCGAAAAGGACGGCGTGGAACCAACCAACACTCAGCCGAACGCGCCCGCCGCTGCGCTGTCCAGTGGCGTAAGACCAGCTTCGGCAGCAGAAGCGCCAACGGCGAAGTCACCATGGCACGCCTGCTCACCGTCACACAAACCTGCCGCATGCAGAACCGCAACCCTCTCGACCACCTCAACCACGCCATCCGCTCACACCGTTCGGCACAACCGGTGCCCTCTCTCCTCAAAATTTCCCGCCCTACCTGAACTGTTACGAAAAGTGATTGCCGTTCCATCGTCGGTTCTGAACAACTACGTCGGCGACTACAGCTAACGCCAGTCACCAGGAACGTTTGACATCACCAATGAGAACGGCAAGCTATTCTCCCGGCGCAATGCCGAGGCGAAAGCCGAGATGTTTGCGGAGTCGGAAACAAAGTTTTTCCTCAAGAACGAAGACGTTCAGTTCACGTTTCTGGAGACGCAAACGGAGTCACTGCAGCCATGATCGTCGATCAGGGCGACGGCACCGTGTTCGAAGTCTTGAATGCCGAAAAGGTGAAGTAGCGGAATGAGCCGGCGTTGGCTCGGTGCCGGGGAAGGCGTTTGTGGGCCGAGCCGGACATCATTTTCTAAGCACCTCGGGCGCGGAAGTCGAGTTAGTATTGATCGCCCGCTATGCCTGCGCCGACGAGCCAGGCGCGCTTTTTGATGGGGTCAGAGAAGGCGGCGAAGACCTGTTCAGGAGTGACGAAGGTCAAGTTTTTAATTAAGTATTTGTTGGAGGCTGATCTGCAGGCCTTCGAATTCGAGGAGAGCCGGGGCTGATGTGATGGGGAACTGGATTCCGGTGTCGCGGGTGACGGTGGCCCAGGTGAGGGGCGTCTCGTCATTGGGCTTGTAGCGATGGCCTTCTGTGTCGAGCACTGCGAGGTTGACACGACCGGTGGCAGAGGCGGGGGGACTGGCGAGGTGGAAGCGGAGCGTCAGGGTTTCCGGTGTTCGGGTAAGCAGAGCGATCTGGAGTTGGTTTCCGCAGACTCCGAGGTTTTGGTTGGGTTGGGCGACCGGGATTGGGGAAGGGGTTGGTTCGCGGGTGCCTGGGGGCAGGAGGAAGGTTCGGTCATCAGGGAGGCGGTTGACACCTCGCGCGAGGACGATGGCTTCGGGAGAGCCGGCGGGGATCCGAACGGTGCCTTTGCCCTTGACCCAGGTGTAGCCTTCGCGGTCAACGCGAAAGACGAGGGGATCGGCGTTGTCGGAATCGAAGATGTAACCGGAGAGTTCCACCTTATGGAGAAAGGCGTGGACGGAGGAGAGATTGAAGGGGACTGGGCTGCGGTCGGA
>RGPS01000291.1 GCA_010084195.1 Terriglobia bacterium | reverse complement strand
AGACACCCCGCCAAAACGCGAACCCGGCCACAAGCCAGGTCATCGGATTCAGCCAGGGGCTGACCATCCGGAGCAATCGGCGTTCGGCAGCATCCAACGGCCAGAGCTGGAACCGGGAGGGCGGGATACGCCGAAGCGGGTCCGTACTGAGAGGAAAGAACAGGACAATGCCCGCCACCACCCCCACAAACAGCATCACGAAGGGGTCCATCATCACCAGAAATGCGATTGCCGCGTAGTACAGGTTGTTCGCCGGAAACTTCATCAGCGACTCCTGTTCGCGGCGCAACGCTTTCCACAGCGCCCTGAGGACCGGTTCGAGCCGCCTCACGCATTCCCCGGATGTTGAAGCCACGTCAGGTCCCCATGTGTCGGCGGTTCCGCCAGCTCGAAATAGGTTTCTTCGAGGGGTGCAGTCAGGTCAGCTGCCTGAGCCTGCCAGACGATCTTCCCCTCCCGAATAATCAGGAATTGGGTGGCGATCTCCTGCGCGACGGGCAGGATGTGGGAGGTAAGAAAGACGGTAACGCCGCGTTTGGAGGCCGCGACCAGGATGTCACGCATCGCTTTGGAGGTAACGGGGTCAATGGCTTCAAAAGGTTCATCGAGGAACAGGGCTTCCGGGTTGGGCAGGAGGGCCATGGCAAGGGAAGTCTTCTTGCGGGTGCCATGCGAGCAGCGGCCGGCAAAGGTCCGCCTTGCGGGAGCGAGCCGGAGGGCATGGATCAGTTGCTCGATGCGGTCGGCGGCGACAGATTTCGGGAGACCATAGACGTCAGCAGTGAGAAGAAGGTGTTCGTCAATGGAAAGGTCTTCGAAGAGTCCCAGATCTTCCGGTAAGACGCCAAGGCGCTTCTTTACCTCAACAGCATCCACAGTAACCCGTTGGCCGCACACCGTAACGTCGCCGGAAGTGGGCGCCAGCAGACCGGTCAGCATCTTAACGGTGGTCGACTTCCCTGCCCCGTTCGGCCCCAGGCAGGCGCAAATGGCCCCGCGTTCCACAGAAAGCGAAATACCGTTGACCGCGGTAAAGTCGCCAAATCGCTTGGTCAAATTGCGGCAGGAGATCACATTGCTATCTTCGCAATGCGCTCAGAACGAGGCGACAAACTCGCGCCACTGGTCTTCCGTACGACGGGCCGCGTCACGGGCAGCCTGCAGCAACGGCGTCGCCCAATCTCGCGACTGGCCAAAACGAACCAGATCATCCGGCAAGCCGGCACCTCGACGGCCCGCCGAGCGCAGATTCCCCCAGGCGACCACCTGGCCTAAAGTACGCACGGTCTCCACAAAGCCGGCAACGTCATCGTCCCATTTGTGAATATCCATACGATCATCTGTGGGCATGAGTTCACGAAGGACCCACTCGCGGCCATCCAGATGGATCGGCGTCAGCAAAGCGGGCGAGATTGCCTGGATCTGTTTCTGCATTCCCACGACGCGTTCCGCCTGGGTAGGCCACGGAGGCTGGGGCAGGTGATGCGTCCGCAGCACGGCGGAACCAGTCTCCACCTTCAGATCCAGCAGGAAGTTGCCGTGCGGTGAGCCCTTGCCTTCCACCAGGAGGGCATAGCGCGCCAGCCCCAGGCTGCCTGCGCCCGCTATGCGTCGTGCAGCGTCCACCAGTTGAAAACGGTCCGGATTCCGCTGTTTTCGGGCAAACGTCTTGAGGAATGCCGTGAGCATCTCCCGCTCCCCCGGCAAGAGCGACAAGGCCCGCTTCCCGTCAATGAGAAGCTGCCGACGCCCCTTCACCAGGGTGGTCCGTGAGGCAAGAAACTTCTTCTGTGTCCGCCGCTTCAACCTGGACAGTAAAGCCCGAATCTGGCCCGACGCGGTCGCACGCTCCACCCAAAGGGCTTTGCCTTCGCAAAGAGCCGAGGCGTAACCATCAAGGAAGGTCGTCTCCAGCCGGCGCGTCACCTTCCCACTCATGCCGAGGACCTTGCCGCCCACCAGCAGGCTGGCCAGAAAACGCACCAGATCCCACGCGGCCGGCGCAAGACAGGCTTCATCAAAATCATTGACGTCGAAATAGGTGAGGCGGTTGTCCCCGCGATAGGTACCAAAGTTCTGCAAATGCAGGTCACCGCAGCACCAAACGAGGGGAGCCTCAGGCAGAAGCCCCGGGTCAAGATCTTCATAGAACAGGTGGCAGGTACCCCGAAGGAAGCCAAAAGCATCCTGCCGCATGGTGTTGTACTTTAGCTGGACTCGTTCCGGGTCCCGCCCTGCGTTGAAGTCGTCAATCCGGGTTCGGGTGGAAGGTGGTCGGGCAGGCACTACCTATAAAGATACGCTTGCGGCCACGATTGCCACTCCCCATGACCTTCTATGGAGAGATCCGCTATCCTTCCCTGGAAGCCAAACGGAAGACAAAATGACGCTCAGAAAGAAACCCGATCTACCACAGGGAACCCTGGATCTCCTGGTCCTGAAGTCTCTCTCGCTCGGCTCCATGCATGGTTATGGTATCGCCCAGAGGATCCGCCAACTGGCAGAGGAGATGCTTCAGATTGAAGAGGGTACCCTCTACCCGGCAGTCCATCGGATCGAAAAAAAGGGCTGGATTACGGCCGAATGGGGAGTCTCCGGGAATAACCGGCGAGCCCGCTATTACAGCCTGACAACCGAGGGGCGTGCCCAGCTGGAACAGGAAGAACGGCAGTGGGAATACCTCTCGCTTGCAGTGACAAAGGTCCTCAATGCGAGCTAACGGAGTTGTCACATTCTGGCGGCGACTGCGGGCGACTCTTCGCCCCGAGGCCGTCCATACGGAACTGTCGGAAGAGTTCGCCTTCCACGTGGAAATGGCTACAGCGGAGCTGATGGAGCGTGGGATGCCCGAAGCGCAGGCACGACAAACAGCCACACAACGGTTCGGCTCTGCGAGAAACCTGCAGGAACAGAGCTACGACGTGAGGGGCGGCGGCTGGATGGAGGAGATGCTGCAGGATGGCAGTTATGCCATCCGGATGCTGGCCAAAACGCCCGCGAAGACGGCCTTACTGGTTCTCACGCTGGCGCTGGGGATTGGCGCGAATACAGGTGTTTTCAGCGTGGTGAAGTCCATCCTGCTGGAGAAACTGCCGTTTGCCGAGTCAGAGCGGCTTGTTCTGGTTCAGCAAGCCGGACGCGGCCAGACCGGTGGCGTATCCTACCCGCATTTTCAGGACTGGCGGGCAACGACCCGGACGTTTGAAGACATGGCGGTTTACAGCTATGAAGCCTCAGTTCTGAACCTGGAAGGTGCCAGCAGCCGGATTTACGGGGCTACAGTTTCAGCGAATCTGTTTGGAGTGCTGCGCGTCCCCCCGGTGCGCGGTCGAATCTTCCGGGCCGAAGAAGACCGCTGGCCTGGGGCGGATGTCAGTCGCCCGGTGGTGATCAGCGACCGGCTTTGGCGAGGGCGATTCGGCGGTGCCGAGGACGTCATCAACCGTCGGCTCGTCATGGATGGCAAGGAGTTTCGCATCATCGGGGTAGTGCCTTCGGCGCTGGCCTTCCCGGTGCAAAATGACCAGCCTGACTACTGGATCACGCTGGCCGGAGATGCCGATCCTGCGGTCTATGGCGGAACCATCCCGACCAGCCGGGGCTACCCTCGCTACGACGCCGCCATCGCCCGCCTGAAACCGGGTATCACCCTGCAGCAGGCCGAGGCCGAGATGAAAATCACAGCCTCGAATATCGCGAGCAGCCACCCCAGGGCCACCTCACTCGATGAAATCCGCATTACCCCCGCGCTGGAGAACCTGGTGGGGCCGGTACGCCCGATGTTGCTGTTGATCTATGGCGGCGTATTCTGCCTCCTGCTGATTGCCTGCGCCAATGCCGCCACCCTGCTGCTGGTGAGTGCCACTTCCCGGGAAAAGGAATTTGCCGTCCGGGCAGCCCTTGGGGCCAGGTCCGGGAGATTGGTTCGACAACTGCTGATCGAGAGCCTGATTGTGGCGCTCAGTGGTGGCCTGGCAGGAACCCTTCTCGCGTGGGGCCTGGTCGTATTGTTCGCGCGTGTGGCACCTGCCGATACCCCCAGACTCGACAACGTTCACCTGGACCCATGGGTCCTCGGTTATGCGATTCTCCTGTCGCTGGCAACCGGCCTGTTCTTCGGCCTGTTCCCTGCCCTCTCGGCCACCAACGTCGACCTGGTCACCCAGCTAAAAGAAACCGCCCGCAGCATCGGGGGAAGGTCTCGCAACTTTCTCTCCGGCAAGCTCCTGATCTCCGCACAGATTGCCCTCAGCATGGCCCTCGCCTGCTGTGCGACAGTGCTGGGAAGCAGTTTTCTCCATATTCTGAAGACAGCCCGGGGCTTTTCACCGGAGGGAATTCTGACAGCGTCTTTGACTCTGCCCGCAGCTTCGTATCCCCGGCAATCGGCCCGCGTCACACAGTTTTACGAAGGGGTGCTCCAGCGCTTGAGAACGCAGCCCGGCGTCACTGCCGCGAGTGCCGCGCAGAGTCTTCCGCTCAGCGGCCAGAACAACAGTACCTCCGTCGAGGTGGTTGGCCAAAAGGAGGCCGGGAAACCCTCCGTGGACCTCCGCTTCGTGGAAAGCGAGTACTTCCGAACCCTGCGGATTCCCTTGCTCGACAGGCGCCTGCCGACGCCGCAGGATGCGCCGGGAAGCGTACCCGTTGCCGTCGTCAACCAGGCGTTTGTGCGACGTTTTCTCCAGGGCAGGAGCCCTCTTGGCGCACAGGTAAAGCTTGGCTGGGGAGGCGACGGGCCAAAACAGATTGTGGGAGTGGTGGGCGATGTCCGGCATGGTGCCGTGGCCCTGGAAGCTGCGCCTGAGATCGTTGTCCCCCCGGGGCAGTTTCCCATCAGCGACATGGCGATTATCATCCGCACCAGTCTCGAGCCCTCACAGGCATCCGTTGCGCTGCGGCAAGCCGTGGCGGAAATGAACCCGCAGGTGCCGGTCGAGCAGGTGCGAACGCTCGAAAGCTACCTGCTGCTGGCTGTGGCCCCGCAACGTTTCCTCATGTGGGTCCTGTTTGCCTTTGCCGGGGGCGCCATCCTGCTCTCCGCCATCGGCCTCTACGGCGTGCTCAGCTATTCCACTCGCTGCCGGACGTTCGAGTTTGGCATCCGCAGACACGGGCTTCAAACCACGTGGCCAGCGCATCGCCCATCCCCGCTGTGAGGAAGCGTGCGGGGCTTTTGGCGATCACCG
>RGPS01000030.1 GCA_010084195.1 Terriglobia bacterium | reverse complement strand
CCTGTCGGCGACAGGCGCACAGGATGCCATCCTGCCCCACATCCCGGACGACAGTAAGTGTGAATATGCGCTGACATCATCAGCCCGGAATCAGCTCGCGCAACGCCGCCCGGCCTTTGCGCCCTCTGGCCCCTGGAGTCGGCCCCCCTCCCCCCGTCGCCGCCGCCTGATCAGCCCCGCAGGCTGACATCACCAGCCGGGAATCATGTCGCGCAGCGCTGTCAGCCCCTCGCGGAACACAGGCGGGGGCGTCAACAGGCTGATCACGATATAGCCGGAGCGCTCGAAATCGTAGAAATAGCCCGGTTGTACCAGCACATTCCGTTCCCGCAGCAGGCGCTCCACGGTCTCTTCTTCATCCTGCACCGGAACCACCGCATACCAGCCGGCTTCTACGCGAAGTGTCCGAGGCAGCAACGCGAGATTGGCTTTTACTCGTGCCCGAATCTGGCCTTCAATAGAAGGGCGCAATTCCAGCAGCGAGGGCAGGGCCAGTTGCACCGGTGTTGCCGCGGACAGGTAGGTATCAGCGATGATTTCCAGTCGCGCCATAGCCTCTGGCGGGCAGTTCGCGATCATCCACGCCAGTTTCATCTGCGGCAGGCCCACCGCCTTTGAAAGCCCGTGCAGCGTGAAGACGCAGGGTTCCTTGACGTCGCGCAAGGTTTGCACGCTGTCGGGGTCCGGGTCTATCGCATACCCCGCGAAAACCTCGTCCGAAATGATGGCCAGCTGGTGGCGCATGGCAAGCTCGACCAGTTTGTCCAATTCCTGCCGCCGAATGTAGTGCCCGGTCGGGTTGTTGGGATTCACCAGCACAATGGCACGGGTTCGCTCGCTGATCGCACTCTCCAGAGTGTGGAAATCAATGAACCAGCCGTGGTCGTAAAAAAGCCCATAGTGATGCACCCTGACCGATTCCAACGCCGCCAGGTAATCAAATAAGGGGTAGGAAGGTCGCGGGATCAGGACCTCGCAGCCGGGGTCGCAGAGCAACTTAAACAGCCAGGAATACGCTTCACTTGTACTGGAAGCCAGTACCACTCTGGCCACCGATGTGCCGTACTCCCGGGCTACGGTTTCGCGGGCGGAGAGCAGGCCGAAGGCTTCGGGTTCGTAGAGGACTCCGTCGGGGTTCGAGAGGGCGTTCAGGAAGCCGTCGGGGTAAACGATTCCAGCGTGGGTGGGGTTCGATTCCGTGAGATCCAGAATTCGTTCTCCGTCAGCCCGCTTTGCCTCCGTCAGCCGAGACAGCGAATTGGTGGTGAAATTTGAGGAGATCCGGCGTGAATACTTCACGGCTGGGTAAAATCTCCCGAAACGATGCGCCTTTCGAGGGGCAGGGGCCGGGCGTACTGGTAGAGCCAGGCTTCGTTCTCGGGTTGCAACAGACGAACCCGGACCCGAAGATACTCCTCGCCCTCATACTCGTCCAGGTCAGCCAGAGTCCGCACGGGACTGCGCAAACGGTAGACTTCGCCCCGAACTCTGCCGGCAGGCTCGGGCCGGTAGCCCGGGTAATGAGCTACATGGAAAAGGGCTCCTGCAACCTCTGCCGCACCCACGAAGTCGGCTTCGGCCCGGAGACGGCGCGAATACGGGTTGTCGAACTCACTCCGCAGCGTGCCGTAGACGAAGAGAAGGTCAATTGTTGGCTCAAATCCAGGCACTGGCTTATAGTATTGCGTGATGACTGATTTCGCAGCTTTGGCCCGCGCTCGCGGCTTTGATATCCCGGAAGATCAGGTTGCTGGTATCGCGCCGTCCCTTTCGGCTCTGGAACGGGACTTCGCGCCCCTGAAAGCAGGCATTCCCCACTGCCTGGAACCAGCCGTCATTCTCTCGGAACCAGCAGTGCTGGGCGGCACCGGAGACGGCAAATGAGCTTCCTTTCCATTTCCCAGGCCGGGGCGAAGCTGCGGGCGGGCGAAGTCTCAGCTGTAGAACTGGCCCAGGAGTCTCTGCGGCGTATCCGTGCGGACGAACCGAGGCTGAACGCGTTTATTACGGTTACGGAGGATCTGGCCCTGGAACAGGCACGCCAGGCTGATGAAGAACTTTCCAAAGGGCTGGACAGGGGGCCTCTCCACGGCATCCCTTACGGCCTGAAGGATGTGTTTGCGACGAAGGGAATTCGTACCACCTGCGGGTCGAAGATCTTCTTCAACCACGTGCCGGACCATGATTCCGCTGTCTATGAAAAGCTCCGTGAAGCCGGGGCCGTGCTGATGGGAAAGACAGGCTTACAGGAATTCGCCTACGGCATCACGTGCAATAATCCGCACTTTGGCCCGATTCGCAACCCCGCCGATCCCACCTGCATTCCAGGCGGCTCCAGTGGGGGCTCCGGGGCTGCGGTTGCGGCGGGGAGTCTCTTCTTCGCGATGGGCAGCGACACCGGTGGCTCCATCCGAATTCCTGCGGCCTACTGTGGCTGCGTCGGCCTGAAGCCGACTTCCGGGCGCGTCAGCCGTCGCGGTGTTCTGCCGCTCGATTTCAGCCTGGACCATATGGGGCCGTTGACCCGCAGCGCGGCAGATGCCGGGTTGGTCCTCAATGCCCTTGCCGGCCACGATGCGGCAGATGATACGTCCTCTCGCCGGCCAGTGGACGACTACACGGTTACCGGGACCTCGCTTGCCGGGGTTCGGGTTGGGCTGCCCACCAATTTTTACGGCGACCGGGTGGCACCGGAAGTGGCCGCTGCGTTCGCTGATGCCGTGTTTCGGGCACGAGCCGCCGGGGCCATTCTGGTACCAATAATGGTGCCCGATCCGACGGAAATCAACGTCGTCAGTCGCGTCATCCTGCTTTCAGAAGCGTCGGCGCTGATGGAACCGTATCTGCACCGCCGCGGAGATTTCGGTGCCGATGTTCTCGCCTTACTCGACCAGGGGCGTTTCCTGGCCGCCACAGACTACATTAATGCGCAGCGTCTGCGGCGGGTCTATCAGGCACAATGGGCGGAAATCTGGGCCCAGGCGGATTGCATTTTTACCCCAACTGCTCCCATTTTGGCCCCAAAAATCGGCCAGACCGAAGTGGTGATTGATGGCGTGGCAGAAGACGTTCGGCTCGCTACCACCCGGTTCATGCGGGCCGCCAATGTGCTGGGTGTGCCTGCAATCTCTATCCCCTTACCTTCCAATGGTTTACCGATAGGTCTGCAAATCATGGGGCCGCCGTTTGCGGAGCGCCGGGTGCTGGCCTGGGCTTCGGCAGCAGAGGTGAGTTAGAGCACCAGAGCCGAGACTACTCTCGCCGCTTTTCTGCACTTTCGCCACATTTCACCCCAGAGTCATGTTTTTTTGACCTGACCCTGTTTGACATTCAAAGCAGGTTGAACTATGTGACGGCACAGCGAGGTGTTCGTCGGGACAATGCGACTACCATCGAAAATCGCAACATCCAGCTGGCCCTGAAGCTTATCTTCTAAAAACCAACTGGCACACCACGAAAAGGGCCCGGGCGCAATCCCGGGCCCTATTTTCGTACCGATATACTTGACTTCAGATGAAGAAGCGCCTGCTCAATGCGATTGCCGGAGTCCTGTTGGCCATCTCCGTAACGCTTGTCATCTGGCAGGGCTCCTTTAGTGTCGGCAATTTCCGTCCCGAAGCCCCCGAACAAACGTTCGTCTTCTTCGGAATTTCCCTCCTGATCTTCCTGCTGACGGTCACTCTCGGGTTCATGTTCGCCCGCATCGTGTTCAAACTCTGGGTGGACCGGCGCGGCGGGCAGATCGGGTCACGGATTCGGACCAAGCTGGTGATGGGGGCGCTGGCGCTGACCCTCATGCCCGTGGTTTTCATGGTCCTGTTCAACTACTACGTCATGAACCGGACCCTCGACAAATGGTTCACCGGGCCCACGCAACACGTCCTTTCCGACATCCGCAGCATTTCAGGTGCCCTGGAGCAACAGACCCGGGGGAAAGCTCTTGCCGAAGCCCAGTTGATTGCTTCTCTGCCTGAGACACGCGCCCAAATTCTGCGCCCGGATACGCCTACGCCCTGGCTGGACATCTTCTGCCAGCAACGCAATATCGGTGCCGCCCGGATTTTACCCGCCGATTCGATGCAGGCCGTTGCCAGCTATGGGAAGTTCGCCAGCAACCCGCAAACCACCTCCTTCACCGCAGCGGCTCCCATCATGCAGGACGGAGCCACCATCGGCTCCGTGGTGGTGGATGAGACGATTCCCATTAACCTGGTGGCGCAGGTGAAGGATATCCGCGCCGATACCGAGCTCTTCCTGAAACTTGGTGAACTACAAAAACGTGTCCGCACCAACTACCTCCAGATATTGGCGCTGATTGCCCTCTTCATCTTCTTCGTAGCCGGCTGGCTCGCCCAGTATCTGGCGCGGCAGATCAGCTCGCCGATTTCCGCCCTGGTCCGGGCCGCTGAGGAGGTCAGCCGGGGCAATCTTGCATACCGGGTCGAGGTTCGTGCCATTGATGAACTTGGGCAGCTTGTGGGGGGCTTCAACCGCATGACGGCGGACCTTGCCGCCAATCGCGAAGAGCTCGAAAAACGCCGCCGCTTTACCGAGGCCATTCTGGAGAGTATTCCCACCGGCATCATTTCGGTGGATGCCACCGGTGCCGTACAGCGCGTCAATAAAGCGCTCGATGAGATGTTACCGCAGGCGGGTGTGCGCACGGCAACCCGTCTTGACGACCTGTTCAGCCGAGAAGATGCCGCAGAGATCCGCTATCTGATGAATCGTGCCCGTCGCACCGGTCTTGCCAGTCAGCAACTGGATCTCCGTACCACCCAGCGAACACTGCACCTCGCGGTTTCTGTTTCCGCCGTGGAGCGGAACCGCAACACCGGTTTCGTTGTCGTCATCGAAGACACCAGTGATCTGCTGCGGGCTCAGAAGACCGCAGCCTGGAGCGAAGTCGCGCGCCGCGTCGCGCACGAAATTAAGAATCCGCTCACCCCTATCGCCATATCAGCCGAACGCATCCTGCGCCTGACTAATCGAATCACCCTGCCCCCTGATGCGGACCAGTTGCTGCGCGAGTGTGCCACCACCATTCTCGAGGAATCGGCCTCCGTGAAGCGCCTGGTGGATGAATTCTCTCAGTTTTCGCGGCTACCCTCCGCAGAGCCCGTTGTGTGTGAACTTAACGACGTGGTGGCCAGTGCCATGAATGTCTTCGAGGGCCGCCTCGAAGGCATCGAGCTGATCGTGGAGCTTTCCCCCGGCCTGCCGTCGGTCAGTATTGACCCCGAGCAGTTTAAGCGCGTCATCGTCAACCTGGTAGATAATGCTGCAGAAGCGATGCAGGATTCCGACGACCGCATTCTGCGCGTTTCAACCCGTCCTGGCCTGGCCGATTCCGTGGAGATTGTGGTCGCTGATTCCGGCTGCGGCATTACGCCCGATGAGAAGGATAAACTGTTCCTCCCGTACTTCTCCACCAAGAGCCGGGGGACCGGTCTGGGCCTCGCCATTGTCAGCCACATTCTGGCCGAACACGATGCAAGCATTCGCGTCGAAGACAATGAACCTTGTGGGGCTCGGTTTACCGTAGAGGTTCCGGCTGCAGCGATTCCGGACATGGCAATCGCCGAAGCTGTGGCTGAAACAAAATCACCCCTGAAAGCCACCACACTAAGCGCATGACTTCTCCCCGTGTACTGATTGTCGACGACGAGCCGGGCATCCGCCAGGCCCTGAGCGGAGCTCTTCGCGATGAGGGGTTTCAGGTTACGGCTGTCCAAACCGGCGAAGCCTGCCTCGAAGCCATCGCTGTTGCGCAATATGAAGTGGTCTTGCTCGATGTCTGGCTGCCCGGGATAGATGGCCTCGAAACGCTGACCCGGATTCAGCGGATTTCTCTTGCAGACCGACCGGTCGTTGTGATGATTTCCGGCCACGGCACCATTGAAACTGCGGTGCGAGCTACCAAGCTGGGCGCTTTCGATTTCCTCGAAAAGCCACTCTCGATAGACCGTGTCCTGCTGGTGATCCGCAACGCCTCCGACAACCGCCGCCTCCGGCTGGCCAATGAGCGCTTGCGGGAATCAGTGGCTTCGTCTGCGAATATTGTTGGCGACAGTGTCCCCATGAAGGCTCTCCGCCAGCAACTGTCGCTGATGGCCGGCACCAACGGTCGGGTTCTGATCTACGGCGAAAGCGGCACCGGCAAAGAACTGGTGGCTCAGGCGCTGCATTCCATGAGTCCCCGCAGTGGTCAGCTTTTTGTGGAAGTCAACTGTGCAGCCATTCCCGAAGACATGATCGAAAGTGAACTTTTCGGCCACATGAAGGGCAGCTTCACTGCGGCGCATGAGCGAAAAGTCGGCAAATTCCAGAAGGCGGATGGCGGTACGTTGTTCCTCGATGAGGTTGGCGACATGAGCCTCAGGACCCAGGCAAAGGTGCTTCGGTCGCTCGAAGAACAGAAGATTGAGCCGCTGGGTGCCCAGGAGTCGATTCGGGTGGACGTGCGTGTCGTCGCGGCTACCAACAAGAACCTGGAAGACGAAATCGCCCGGGGGAACTTCCGCGAAGACCTGTTCTACCGACTCAATGTGATCCCCTTCCACGTTCCGCCACTCCGGGAGCGGCGGGAAGACATTCCTGCGCTGGCGAACCACTTTCTGGCAGAGTTTTCAGAAGGCCCCAGCAAACGGAGCCGGGAGTTTGTGCCTGCGGCGATGCAGTTGTTGCAGGATTACCATTGGCCTGGAAATGTTCGTGAACTGCGAAATCTGGTGGAGCGCGTGGTGATTCTTCACCCCGGTGCCCGAATCGAAGCCCGCCACATCCCCCTGCAACTGGCACGCAAGCCCGGCACGGACAAGGCCGCGCCCGTCTACGGCAGCCTGCAGGAAGTGCGCGAAGCTGCCGAGCGTGAGTATATTTTGAAGAAAATGGAAGAAGCCAACGGCAACGTCACGCGAGCCGCAGAACTTCTGGGCCTCGAACGAAGCAATCTGTACAGAAAAATGAAGGCGCTGGGGATCGGCCCAAGGGAGTAAGCAGCCGCCCCCCCAAAGCCTCGAAATTCGAGCCTCGGTAATTCCGGGTGAGATCCGGAGCAAGTGTTTTTCGCAACCGTCGACACAATCTGACCGGGCACACTCACCGCGCACACGGCACAGGGGAGTAACGGGTGAAGGGTTGTTCAACGATTGTCGTGCAGGTTGTGGTGGATGGCGTACAGCGCGAGTTCCAAACGATCCGAGACGCCGAGCTTATCAAAAATATTGTGGAGGTGGTTCTTTACGGTTTGTTCACTGATGAACATCCGCTCCGCTATTTCCTTATTTTTGAAACCCTGCGCCACCAGTGCCACGATTTCTCGTTCCCGCTGACTGAGGGCAGAACTGTGTTGCCGAACTCCCAGCCGGGACGAGGTATTCCCCCCGGCAGTACCGGCACCTTTTTTGTTTGCAAGGCGGCGAATCACATTGGCGGTGGTCATCCGATCCAGCCAGAATTCCCCGGCATTCACTTTGCGGATGCTCTTCAGCAGCAGTTCGGTCGAGGTCTGTTTCGGAACAATGCCACAGCAGCCCTGTTGGACGGCCTCGACAACATCTTCCTTGGCGTCGTCATTGACCAACATAATAACGCGGGTCAGGAGCTTGGAATCCTGGATGGAAGCGAACACTTTTTGGCTGCCCACCGAACTCGCTGGCCAGCCCAGCAGGATGATCTGCGGCTTGGATTTGCGGATATGTTCGATCGCGACGGCGGGATTTTCGGTAGCGACGACAATGTCAAAATCGCTTTGGCCCGCCAGAAGATTGGCGAGTCCGTCGCGGAACATGCTGTTGTCATCAACTACAACAATTCGAATGGGAGGCACAATTAAGGGGGCCAGACCAGGTCAATACGCCCGCCAATTTAGCGAGAACATCTGCCAAGCCCAACGTATCAGCTAGTCTACGCCGCTCGTGCCTTTTTTGTCAAGCATTTACGGGATACCGGGAATCGAAGAGGCGAGCGAATCACTCCTTTCTGAATCCGCTGCCGCCAATCCGCTACATTGAGTGTTTCGCAAATGACACCACAACTGGAGGGGGCGAGCTACGAACGCTTCTGGCGCGCCCTTCAACAACTCGGCCTGAATGCTTACGAGGCACGCACTTATCTGGTGCTGCTGGGCCATTCGAAGTTCAAGGCACTGGAACTGGCCCCGAGGTCGCATGTTCCCCGACAGAAAATCTATGAAGTTCTCGACAGCCTTGTGGAAAAAGGCTTCGCGAGAGTCGTGCAGGACAGGACCAAGCTGTTTTCTGCCGTGGAACCCAACCTCGCGATCCCTGCCTATCTGGCCCGGAAACGGGAACAGGTGGAACACGAACTGACGGACCAGGCTCGCTACGCCACCAACCTGATGCAGGATCTGGCAGGGCTTTACAGCGAAGGCAAAGGCGGACGCGGGACGCTCGACTTCCTGCGAATCGTGGCCGAACCGTCGCAGATTGCCGGGGAATACCGTGCCATGCTGTCTGCCGTAAGTCACGAGTACCTGGAGTTCTCACGACCTCCCTACGCGGTAGACCCCCTCGATGAACTGCTGGTTCGCCAGGCAAGGGAAAAAGGTGTCTCGTGTCGGCTGTTGATCGAATCCGGCACCCTTGATGCCTCGCATCGCGTCCGCCTGGCCGACTATGCCCAGGCTGGGGTCGAGATCCGCCAGGCGTCATCGCTGCCGCTCAAGCTTGCCTTGTTCGATGGCCGGTTAGGGCTCATCGCCCTGCTGGATCCGGTGGTCAGCAAACCAACCTGGACGGCTGTTGTCTTTGACCACGCCGGTTTCGGCGAAGCGATGAAGCACCTTTTCGAAGATCGCTGGCAACGAGCCTCGCAGTTCGGTGACTAAGCCATTTTCACAATTACTGTAGTCCGGGATGTGGGGCCGGGCAGGTATCCAGGATGGATACCTGCGCCTGTCGCCGACAGGTACCCGAGCCACCGGGTTGCGTTGGCTGGTCGGCAACCCGACAGCAAATTGCCAGCCTGGCGCAAAAACGGACCGGGCTGTTCCAATCGCGAAAATGCTCTAAGCTACTTCTTGCCCGGTTTCGGTTTCACAGACACAGGATCCGGACCCAGCCGCATGATGTTCACCTGCTTCAGAACGACAGGTTCCCGTGGTTTTTCACCATTCAGGGGCTTTCGGTTGATGGTGTGGACCACGTTCTGGCCCAGGACCACCTGGCCGAAGATTGTGTAGTTGTTGTCCCAGCGGGGAATAGCCTGATCGGTGATGAAAAACTGGCAACCACCCGAATCCTGTTTGCCCGTATTCGCCATGGCAAGGCGGCCACCACGGTCAAACCGGAGGCCGGGAAGATACTCATCACGGAGGGTGACCGCACAATTGTGAGAGCCGAGGCCGGTGGGGTCACCGCCCTGGATCATCTCGTATTTCACAACCCGGTGAAAAGTTGTGCCGTTATACAACGGGCGGCGAACCAGCTTGCGTGTTTTCGGATCCAGCCAGGGAATCGTACCTTTTGCCAGCCCCACGAACGTCTTCACCGACACTTTGGTGTACTTTTCGTACAGTTCCGCGGTGATTGTCCCCTCAGAAGTTTCAAACACCGCGTACAGGCCCGGCTTGAGAGGTTTGGGCTGCTCGGATTTCTGCGCAAGGCCCGTGGAAGTGAACACCGCAATGGCGAAGAGGGCCACCCGTACCACGGCCCCCGGAACGCTACATGTCATGGAAGCGAATCTCGACGCTGACCCTGGTGGAGACGGGCTTTCCATCTTTAGTGGCGGGTGCGAACTGCCATTTCAGCACAGCCTCAATTGCGCTCTGGTCAATATCTTTTTCCAGCGACTTGAGAACTTTCGGCTCTTTCGCCTCTCCCTGTGTGTTCACAATCACGGAAATAAGCACCGCCCCCGAGATCCGGAAGCCCTTCGGCGGGTGATTCGGCTGGACCTGGCGCGTTACCCGCGGCGGAGTGACGCCCGGTCCCAGGGAGACGATTTCGTCCGTTTTCGGTACCTCCTGGCCAAAAAGCGCAGCCCCAGGTCCGAACCCAAAGGTTCCAAAGCTGATAACGAAAAGGGAAATGACCAACCGGAAGCAACCCACTATTCCTATTCTCTCCAGTACCGTGTTGACACGCAAGGCGACAAAGTTCGCGATAATGGTGGGACGGTGTTACGCGTGAGGTTATTTCGTCAAATCTTGCCGGTCCTGACCGCTTTTCTGGCTCCCGGGCTCTTGCCCGCCGAGAGCCAGTGGGTTCGCGCCCGCATGGGTTCGTTCGAGACCATCAGCGACAGCGGTCGCAAGGCTGCCGTTCAGGGGCTGAGCCAATTTGAGCAGTTCCGCTTTGTGCTGGGCAAGGCGATGGGCCAAAGTGAATTGCGCCTCGATCCTCCGGTCCGAATTCTGGTGTTCAAAGATGCGAAGGAACTGGCCTCGCTCGGCTGCAGGGGCTGGCAGGAGGGCAGGGATCGCGTGATGGCCTGCACGACTGCAGAAGGGCAGTTGCCGACAGACCTGATTCGCGAACTGACCCGGCGGTTGCTCGAGGCCAACTTTGCTGCCCTGCCGCCGCAGGTGGAACGGGCAGTGGAGGCCTTCTTCAGTACTGTAAAGTCCAATGCGCTGCACGTTATGTGGGGGGAGCCGCCTCCTCCGGCCGAAAGGACCCGCGACTGGGCCCTGCTCCACTATCTGATTACCCAGCCGGCCTGGGCTGGCCGGGCACACATTTACCTCCATAACCTGGCGACCGGGATGAACGCCGCTGCTGCAGTCCGAAGCCTCGGTGAAGACCCCGCCATGTTCAACGCCGAGATTGACCGGTATCTCGCCGCCGGAGTGTTCACTGCAGTCCAGGCCCCCAACCGACCGCTGAACCCGGACCGCGATTTTAATACCAACATGCTCACTTCCGACGAAGGCCAGCTCGCGCGGGCCGATCTGCTGAATAACAACTCCACCGACGCCTACAAGGCAATCCTGAAGGCCGGTAAGCAGCTGGCTGAGGCCAATGAAGGCCTGGCGACTCTGGCTTTGCGCGGCGAAGACAAGGCGCTGGCTCGCCGTTACTTTCAGGCCGCGCGCCAAGCCGGGTCGCGGAATCCCGTGGCCCTGACAAAGTACGCGGCGCTGGAGCAGGATGATCAGTTGGCGATCGAGATCCTCCACGAAGCGCTCACCGCTGATGACAAGTACGCGCCCGCTCACTGGACCCTGGGGGAGCGGGTTGGCCCCGGGGGGCGCCGTCTGGCGGAGTGGAAACAGGCCGTAGCGCTGGCACCTCGCAACACCGACTGGCTGACGCGCTACGCCAAACATTGCGTCGAGAACAAAATGTTCGCCGAAGCTGGCCGCGCCTGGCTGGCCGCTGCCCAGTCGGCCCCGGATGACTCCTCGCGTGACCTGTATCTGGCGGAACGAGGCAAGATTGAACAGCTCCGCCTCGATGACGAAGCTGCCGAGAAACGTAAAGAAGCTGCAGCAAAAGCTGCCGAACTGGAACGGTTGAAATCCCAGGCGCGCCGGGAACTGGCTGATCTGGAAGCTCGGTCCAGCCGCAAACCGCTCTCCAAAGAGGAAGCCACGAAGGTGGTTGATTGGGACGACGTTCACGCTACGGCAACCGTCGATGGCACCATCCTGAAGGCCGATTGCGTCGGGAAGGAACTCCGCGTGGACATTCGGGATGCCGCAGGGAAAATCCTTCGCTTCCGTGCCGTCACCACCGAACAGATGGAGATCCGGGGCGGAGATGGACATCTGAACTGCGGAGTCCAGAAACCTCGTCCCGTGACTATCGGCTACCGCCCGCTCAAGAGCGATAAGGTTTGGACCGGCGACCTGTTCACAATCGACCTGCGCTGATGAAACGATCGTTGCAGCGGCTGATCGGAGCGGATCGCGAGAAGATTATTGCGGTCCTGGCTACCACCCGCGAGGACGCTGCCTCGTGTGTGGAACATGCGCGCACTGCCGCAGAGGGGCTGCCGATTCACGTCTGGTGCGTGGAACCGGGCGAGCCTTCTGCCGAATGTGAAGGTTGGGTGGCCGCGGCCACTGTAGCCCGGACGCGGCGTGATTTTCAGCGAATTTGGCCAGCCCTGACTATCGTTTCCTGGGCGGGAACCCGCGACAATGCGGATTTCAAACTGCTCCCTCTCCTGATCCCGCCCTTCCGGGTGGTGGTCCGTAATGAAGCTGGTGGGTTCTTCGCGGCACGCCCCCTGCCGTTGCTGAAGCACTCAGCTCGTCGGCTGAAAGATGGCCTCGTATCGGTGGTGGTGAGGGCCGGTGAATGGGGCTACACCCTCCTGAAGTGGCTCTATTGGCCAATCTGGCGTCTGGGCGATTGGTCCTGGAGTCTGTTGCTGGCGTTCCTTTCGCTTTTGGCACCTCTTGCCTGGCCTCTCATCTGTGCGGTGGCTGCCCGCAGAAATGCCTCCGTTCCGGGTTCCCTCGCTTCTGCCCCGCCCCTGGCAGGGCCCTCTGACGCCATCGAAATTCAAGTCGCCGACCGTCGGTGGCGTCGCACCAGACTTTTACGTACACTCCTCGCCTGCGATACTGCCTTTGTCGTTTTCCGCCACCCGACCTGTACGGCGGATGCAGCCCCCCTGATGGCCCTTGCCGTGAATACCGGCGCTTTTGCGGTGGCCCGCCAAGCCGCCTATACCGGCTGGAGACGGCGCGTGACAACCCGCCATCCGTTTCGCATTCTGGCTGCCGGGGAGATGGCATCCGTCCTCGCTCCGGTCTCGAACCTGCTCGTTATCCGTCGCGAGCTTTTGCTGCAGTTCGGCTTGCCAAAGGCCTTCACCTTTGGGGCCGCCATGGAACAAATCTTCAGGCAGGCAGCCGCCGCAGGGCTCGTCAGTCTGGTGGCCGGCACCGGGGAGCCACTTCAACAGGAACCCGCCATGGCGCTGGAAGATATGGAATTTACCCTGCGAAACGGGGCACCACAGCCCGTGCTGGGACAACTCCGTCGAGGCAACGTCGCCACCGCCACGGCGGTACCGTCATTTCGAGGCAAGCCACGCGTGCTGATCGTCTCGCCCTATCTGCCATTTCCCCTATCGCATGGCGGCGCGGTTCGCATCTATAACTTGTGCCTCGAACTGGCTGCCGATGTGGACTTCATCCTGGTCTGCTTTCGTGAGGTCCGGGAAACCGTACATTACGTGGAACTGCACAAAGTATTCCGCGAAGTTCATGTGGTCGATATCGACGAGAAAGCTGCGGACGCTTCTGTCCCGCAGCAGGTCCACGAATACCGAAACTCCGCCATGGCCGCCCTGATTGCCCGCTTGTGCCAAGACCGCGCCATTGATCTGGTGCAACTGGAGTACACCCAAATGGCAGAGTACCGGACCTGCGCCGGAAGCTTGCCCGTTTTGCTTGTCGAGCACGACATCACATTTTCACTGCATCAGCAACTTGCAGAAAGTACCGGGAGCAAACCAGCGGGCGACCAGTTCCGTCTCTGGCAGGACTTTGAACGGAAAGCCCTCGCAGAGGTCCCCTACGTGTGGACCATGTCCGGTCAGGATCGTGAGCTGGCTTTGCAAAACGGCGCGGCGCCGGAGACCACACTCGCGGTGCCCAACGGCGTGGATCTGGCGCGCTTTCAGGTGTTGAACAAGACCTCGTCCCCACCTTCCGTCCTGTTTGTTGGTTCCTTCCGACACCTTCCCAACCTGCTGGCTTTTGAAGCCTTACGTGACACCATCTTTCCGGAGGTGCGCCGAGCGGTCCCGAATGCCCGGCTCCATGTGGTGGCCGGACCGGATCACGAACAAGCCGCCAGCCTCGCGGGTAAGGCAAATCTGCTGCTGCCCCAGCCTGGGATTTCCATGGAGGGCTTCGTGGAAGATGTTCGCCCCGCCTATCGAGAGTGCAACGTAGTGGTTATCCCGCTGCCTGTCTCAGCAGGCACCAACATCAAGCTCATGGAGGCGATGGCTTGTGGCCGGGCGGTGGTCAGCACGCCGGTGGGGTGCGCTGGCCTGGAACTGCGGGATGGCTGCGATCTCCTGATCCGGAGCCTGGGTCCCACTTTCTCCGCAGCAATTGCGCACTTGCTGCTCGACACCGAAGGGTGCCGGAAAATGGGCAAAAATGCACGCCAAACCGCAGAACATCGCTTCGGGTGGGGCTCAATCGCGGCAGGCGCGCTCGCGCACTACCGACAGATACTTCGCCACGGGCCTGTGTGAGTCGATACACTGGTAACACCGCCACCGTGACCGAATGACTAAACCCTACCATGAAATGACTTCCGCTGAACGGCTCGCGGTCCGAATTGCCAAGAACCGTGAGATCGAACAGAAGATCCAGAGCGCACCCGTGGCTGTGGAAAAAACCAAGCGTCGCAAAACCGCTGAGGACGTCCGCACAACCTCGCGGAACAACACGCTCGACAAGTTTCATGAAATCCGCAAGCTGCATGGCATTGATGCAGCCTCGGAATATCTGCGCAATATGAGGAACGAAGAGGCCAGCTAGCATGACTCGCCGGGTGTTCATCGGCAGCGCCGCTGCCACTGCGCTGGCCCCGGTGGCCATGGGACAAGCCGGCGGTGCCGTCTTCGCCTATGTCGGCTGTTTCACCGAAGCGCAGCGAAAGGGTCGCGGCGACGGCATTCATGTCTACCGTGTGGAACCACGAACCGGCAACTGGACCCAGACTCAGGTGCTTCGGGGGCTGGTCAACCCATCTTTCCTCGTTACCAGCGCCGACAGCAAGACTTTGTACTCCTCTCATGGCGATGAGGCATACGCCACAGCCTACGCGATTGATCCGGCCTCAGGCGAAATTCGCGTCCTCAACCAGGGCGCGACCGGCGGCAAGAATGGCGCTCATCTCGCCCTCAGCCCCAACGGAAAGTTCCTGATTGTGGCGAACTACATCTCAGGTACGGTTGCCGTTCTGCCAGTCAAGGCTGATGGGGGCCTCGCCGATTTCATCCAGTTGGTGCGTCTCGAAGGCACTCCCGGCCCGCACCGGACGGAGCAACCCGGCCCGCACCCCCACCAGATCGTTTTTGCCCCCGGCGGAAAATTTGTCCTGATCCCGGACAAGGGTCTCGATCAGGTTTTTGTTTTTCGGTTCGAGCCGGCAACCGGCCAGCTTACTCCCGCAGAGCCGGGCTCGGTGCAGTCCCGGTCTGCCGCCGGCCCCAGGCACCTTGCGTTTCACCCAACCCTGCCGGTGGTGTGGGTTCTGAATGAAATGGGCAACACCGTGACCACGTACCGATGGGATGCGACCCTGGGCGTGCTTAGCCCACTTCGAACGATCCCCACTTTGCCCGAAGATTTTAATGGAAACAGCACCGCCGCCGAATTAGCTGTCGGGCCTGGCGCAAAGTTCCTCTACACTTCCAATCGCGGTCACGACAGTATTGGCACTTTTGCGATCGACCCCAAGACCGGGTTCCTGCGTTCCGTGCGCTGGACTGCGGCCGGCGGCAAGGTGCCTCGGTACATCTCTGTTGACCCGTCCGGGCGATATCTGTTCTCAACCAATGAGCAGTCCGACACCATTACCAAATTCCGCATTCAGGGCGATAACGGCATGCTGCACCCCGAGGGTGCCCCGATACCAAACGGCAGTCCTGTAACTATCGCGTTCCGTGCCTGAATCTTTCGGACACCGCAGAGAATCTGTTATTAGGACGATGTTTAACTGGTTCAACAAGGGTGATTCGGAGACGGCAGCAGTTGCCGACAGCCAAATTCGGGAAATTGGCGGGGATACCGACCTGGAAGCGCTGCTGTCGCAAGGGACGGTGATTCTGTTCAAGCACAGCACCGCCTGCCCCACCAGCTGGGCTGCCCATTTGCAGGTGATGAAGTTTACCCACGCGCACCCCGACTTCCCCGTCAACATGGTGCCCGTGATCCAGCAGCGCGCCACTTCAAACAAGATCGCGGAGCGAACCGGAGTGCGGCACGAATCCCCGCAGATCATTCTTCTTCGCGACGGTAAAGTTGTCACGGCGATCTCCCACGGCTCCATCACTCTTGCCCGTCTCGCGCAACTGATCTCGAACTAACTGCGAAGCAGTTCCCTTAACCGTTTACGGAACTGATAAAATCGATCCAATCCCATGCGATCGATTTCGAGCGCCCTCACCTTCCTGGTTCTCTCCGCGCTGCCGGCCCTTCCGGCGACGCCCGAAGAAGCCAATGCTTTCTTCGAAACCAACATCCGACCTTTGTTCCTGCGCCAGTGCGGCGCGTGCCACTCGACGACTGCGGCCATGGGAGGGCTGCGTCTGGATGGCAGGGAAAACCTGCTCAAGGGTGGCGCACGGGGTCCGGCGGTGGTTCCGGGCAAACCGGCCGAGAGCCTGCTCCTCACTGCCGTCATGCAATCCGGCACCTTGAAGATGCCCCCTTCCGGCAAGCTGAAAGACGGAGACCTGGCGTTGATCGGCAAATGGATCGAAATGGGGGCGCCGTGGCCTGCCGCGACCGAAGCCAGTGCCAAAACACCCGCTCCGAAGTACTGGGCCTTTACGCCACCCGCAGCTGCCAAAGCCCCCGCCGTCGCAAACTCCGCGTGGGTAAAATCCCCAATTGATGCTTTCGTGCTGAGTGCCCTCGAAAAGAAGGGCCTGAAACCAGCCCCCTCTGCGGACAAGCGAACCCTGCTTCGTCGTGCCACTTTCGACCTCACCGGCCTCCCTCCGACCCCGGCAGAAGTAAAACAGTTTCTGGACGACAACAGTCCTGGTGCCTTTTCGAAGGTGGTTGACCGCCTGCTCGCTTCGCCCCACTATGGCGAACGCTGGGCTCGTCACTGGCTCGATGTCGCCCGCTATGCCGATTCCAATGGGCTTGACGAAAACCTCGTCTACCGCGCCGCCTGGCGGTACCGTGACTACGTAATCCAGGCCTTCAACAAAGACAAACCCTACGATCAGTTCGTCAAGGAACAACTGGCCGGAGACCTTTTACCAGCCTCCGATGATGCCACCCAATTTGAACGCTGGACGGCTACCGGCTTCCTCACCCTGGGTGCCAAGATGCTGGCCGAAGACGACCCCGTCAAAATGAAGATGGACATCGTGGACGAACAGGTGGACACGACTGCCCGTGCCTTCATGGGCCTGACCGTGGGTTGCGCACGGTGCCACGACCATAAGTTCGATCCCATCCCCACCGCCGATTACTACTCGATGGCTGGAATCTTCCTGAGCTCGAAGACGATGGAGGACTATAAGGTTGTCGCCCGCTGGCACGAGTACGTTCTGGCCCCGGCAGAAGAGCGAAAAAAGCTCCAGGAACACCTGGACAGGATCACGGCGAAGACCAAGGAAATTACTGCGGTCGGAACGCGCGAAAACGAAGTCCTGGTAAAGGGAGCCCGCCCGAAAGTCGGCCACTATCTGCTGGGTGCGATGGACCTCCTGCACTACGAGAAGCTCGATCTGAAGCCGGGAAGCCAGACGGGCCGCAAGCCCACCGTCCAGCGAACAGCCGAGAGTTTTGAACAAGGCAACGTCCTGCGCAAATTGACGAAGGAAACGGCCAACACCCCCGAGAAATCGAAGGGTCCATACTTCGCCGAGTATGAAGTTTCTGTTCCCGCCGCCGGGTTGTATCAGTTGGATACGCTCGAACAGGAGACCGGAGCCGGTACCGCCGGTGTTCAGGTGAATGGAGTTCTGGAAATTGGTGGCCTCGCTGCTGTGAGCAATCGGGAAGCCTCGCCCGACGCCGGCGGCTGGACCGTAACCGGAGTGGTGCCGCTGAAGGCCGGTAAGAACACGATCCGTCTCGAACATAAAAACCGGTTCCCGTACTTTGAAGCCTTTACCGTGACCCCATTCGTCGGCACAGAAGTACCGAAATCTGTGGAGCAGGTAGCTCGGCAGTACGCTATCAATCCCGGCTATCTGGTGCAGTGGGTGGAAGACCTCCGGCGGTCTCGGGGCGCGCCGAATTCAGTCCTTCTGCCACTTTTTGCGTATGAAGACAAAAAGACCCTGGGCGGCGGAGCTCTGACCGGCTGGACGTCTCCTGCACAGGAGCGCTTCCGCAATTACGAACCCAAATCGCGCGAAGACCTTGCGGCGAAATACCAGGCGCTATTCGACGAAGCTGACAAGGCATGGCAGGCCGAGCAGGAGAAGCGCAAGGCAGCCAACACCGGGGAAGCGAAGAAGGCGGAGCGCAACGCGACTAAGTACGATGAGCCGCTGCCCGATAAAGTCCTCGAACCCTTCCGCGAAATCTCCTACGCCAAGGCTGGCCCCTTCGAAGCTCCCGACAACGCCAGGCAGTTCTACCCCAAAGCAGCGCAGGATGAGCTGGCCAAACTGGATGCCGAGAAGAAGACCCTCGAAGACGCGACTCCCGATCTGCCCAAAGCTATGGGCGTGAAGGAAGGCGAGAGCATTGAGAACGCCAGGATCAATATTCGGGGCAGCCACTGGACGCTGGGGGACGAAGTCCCGCGCCGCTTCCTGAGCGTGGTTTCCGGTGACAACCAGAAGCCGGTCCCTGATGGCCAGAGCGGGCGTCTCCAACTGGCCGCATGGCTGACGCAACCGGAACATCCCCTCACCAGTCGCGTGATGGCGAACCGCTTGTGGCGCTGGCACTTTGGGAAGGGCATTGTGCCCTCTACTGACAACTTTGGGCGCCTGGGTGAATTGCCAACCAACCAGCCGTTACTGGACTACCTCGCCCTGCAGTTCGTGGACAAGAAATGGTCGATGAAAGACATGCACCGGCTCATGATGCTGTCGAACACCTACCAGATGAGCGCCACCTTTGACGAGAAATCCAACGAAGTGGATCCGGAAAATGTTCTGTTGTGGCGCGCCAATCGGCAGCGTCTGGAAGCCGAACAGATTCGTGACGCAGTCACTGCCGTAACCGGCGAACTGGACCTGAAAGCCGGCGGCACGCTGCTCGATTACAAAGATCGCCAGTATGTGGCTAATACCTCAAAACGAGGGGCCAACGATTACGACAATCCCCGCCGCGCCGTTTATCTTCCGGTCGTCCGCAGTTCTCTTTACGAGATGTTCCAGGCCTTCGATCTGCCCGATCCGGCCACGCCGAATGGTGATCGCAACTCCACCATCATCGCGCCGCAGGCCCTCTTCATGATGAACTCCACCCTGGTTCTGAAGAGCACGCGCAACATGGCGCAAAAGCTGCTGGACCGTAAAGATCTGGATGATGCCGGACGCATCCGTGATGCCTGGGAACGGGCGCTCTCTCGTCCGCCGTCATCAGCCGAAGTGGATCGGGCCATGACCTTCGTCGCGCAGATCGAGAAAGCCATGGCACCCAAAGAAGCTGATGCTGCGAAGCGTCATCTCCTGGCCTGGGAGAGCTTCTGCAAAGCTCTGCTGGCATCTAACGAGTTTGTCTACCTGAATTAGGAGTGAAGCCCAATATGAATCGTCACTGGAATGCACATCTGAACCGAACTCTCTCCCGTCGCGAACTTCTTCGGTCTGCCAGCGCAGGCTTCGGCTCCGTCGCGCTCGCCGGGCTTCTGGGCCAGGAGCAACTTCGCGCCGCCGCGCAGAGTGCCAACCCTCTGGCAATTAAGGACCCCCACTTTGCCCCGAAGGCCAAGCGTGTGATCTTCCTGTTCATGCACGGTGGCCCGTCGCAGGTGGATACCTTCGACTACAAGCCTCTCCTCAAGCGTGATCACGGCAAGCCTCTGCCGTTCCAGCGCCCCAAAGTTGTTTCCGGCCAAACCTACAACCTCTTGAAGTCGCCCTGGGAATTCAAACAGTACGGGCAGAGCGGCATGTGGGTCAGCGACCTCTTCCCGCAGATTGCGAAGCGTGTCGATGACCTCTGCTTCATCAAGTCCATGTGGGGGTCGAACTCGCGCCACGGCGGAGCTCTCCTCGAAATCCACACCGGCAGCGATACCTTCGTGCGGCCCTCCATGGGATCCTGGGTCACCTACGGCCTCGGCAGCGAAAACCAGAACATGCCGGGCTACGTCACTATCTGCCCCACGCAAAGCCACGGCGGTGCCAATAACTTCAGCTCCGGCTTCCTGCCTGCTCCCTATGCCGGTACTCCCATCGGATCCGTCGGTATCAAGGCCCGCGATGCGAAGTTGCCGTACATCACCAACTCGGAAACGCCTAAAGATATCCAGCGCATGGAGATTGACTTCTCTCAGGAACTCAATCGGGCGCAACTGGCGCAGACCGGCCATGATGCCGCTCTCGAAGGTCGTATTGAATCCTTCGAACTTGCCTTCCGCATGCAGGCGGAAGCCCCGGGCCTGCAGGATATCAGTGGTGAATCCGAAGCCACCCAGAAGCTTTACGGCCTCGATAACCGCATCACCGAAGATTTCGGACGCCAGTGCCTGATGGCCCGCCGTCTGTCTGAAAAAGGTGTCCGTTTTGTGCAGGTCAGCCATACCTACAAGTGGGACCAGCACTCGGAACTGCTGCGTGACCACTCCCAGAATGCGAAGGAAGTGGATCAGCCCATAGCCGGCCTCATCGCAGACCTCAAATCTCGCGGCCTGCTCGACGACACGCTCGTCGTCTGGGGCGGTGAATTCGGCCGAACGCCGACGGCGGAAGGTTCTGATGGCCGCGACCACAACCCCGAAGCCTTCACCTATTTCCTGGCTGGAGGCGGCGTCAAGCGTGGCTTCTCCTATGGCGCAACAGATGATTACGGCTACTACTCGATGGAGAACAAGGTCCATTTTCACGACCTCCATGCGACGATGTTGCACCTGCTCGGCCTCGATCACAAACGCCTCACCTACCGCTACGCCGGGCGCGATTTCCGGCTCACAGATACCAAAGGCGAACTGGTTCCCGGCATTATCGCGTAGCCCGAGGTTTTGCTACTCTGGACTCACGACCATGACTTTCGAAGAGCGGATGGACGCGATCACTATGAATATGGAGCTGATGGGACATCGGCTCGAAGATACCCGGCGCGAAGCCGAAGAACGGCAGCGGGAAGCCGAAGCAAGGCAACGGGAATGGGAGGCACGCCACCATGTGGTGGCCATCGAAATAGCGCATCTGCGGGAGCAAGGAGAAGTCCTGCTCAAGGCCACCACCCAAATGCTGGCCGTAGCCGACGCGCACGACCGCCGTCTTGCCCGACTCGAAGGCCTCAGTGCATAGCCCCGGTAGGGCGTCCAAAGTTTTGCTACTCTGGATGCACGGTCATGACTTTCGAAGAGCGGATGGATGCAATCACCATGAATCTTGAGCTGATGGGACATCGGCTCGAAGACACCCGGCGCGAAGCCGAAGAGCGGCACCGGGCGTGGCAACTGGATGCCCAGGCCTCGCAACGTGAAGCTGAACAGCGGCAACGCGAAGCCGAACAGCGGCAACGTGAATGGGAGGAGCGCCAGCGCGTGGTGGCTCTCGAAATGACAGATCTTCGGGAGCAAGGCGCTGTCCTGCTCAAGGCCACCACCCAAATGCTGGCCGTAGCCGACGCCCACGACCGTCGTATTGCCCGACTCGAACGCCTCAGCGCGTAGCGCCTAACCCCGGACCTGTTCCGTCAACTCCGGGGACTTCATCCTTAACCAACAAAACACCGCCACCAGATTCATCCCGGCGGTAACCACAAAATAGGCCGACGCCGTACCCGTCAACCCGAACAGGTACGGAAATGCGTTCGCACTCACAAACGAACCCAGATTCCCCATCATGTTCATGGCCCCGGACACGGTGCCTGACTTAGCTCCGGCAATGTCCGAGCAGAAAACCCAACCCGGACTGACCGTCATATCGGCCCCAAACGCTGCAATGGCGAACCAGACAATCGCTGCCTCTGCCGAACCGGCGGTAGTTAAAGCCAGCAGTGCCAGCGCCGACGAAGTGAAGCCCACAATCGCAGGCAAGCGTCTGGACCATACTCTCCACGGTGACCGATAGAGACGGTCCACCATCCATCCGGTCAACCATTGTGCCGACGCTGCCATTACCAGCGGAATCATCGAATACATCGCTGCCCGGGAATCGCTCAGCTGATACTGCTTCTTCAGGTAGGGCAGCATCCACGAGAGCACCAGAAACGTCGTGAAATTGGTGGCGAAGTACTGTGCCATCGCCAGACCGATCCCCTTGTGCCGGAACAACGACACCGAAGGCGCACCATTCCGCCCCGGAGCCTCTGCTGCCATGCCTGGCGGCTGATCCCGGAACCACAGGAACCACACAATCGCCCACGTCGCTCCCAGCCCTCCCAGAATGAAAAACGAAGGTCGCCACGACCATCGCGTCAGCATCCACGCCAGTAACGGAAACGACACCGCAGCCCCCAGACGGGAACCGGAAAACAGAACCCCGTTGGCCCTGCCCCGTTCGCCCGCAGGCAGCCAATTGACCACCGCCCGAGCACTCCCCGGGAACGCACCCGCTTCGCCCACGCCGAACAGGAATCGAATCACGACCAAAGATGCCAGATTCCACGCCGCCCCGGTAAGCGCCGTCAATGCACTCCACACCAGCACAATGCCGGTTAACGCATAACGCGGCCCGAAGCGATCCGCCAATCGCCCGGTTGGAATCTGTGCCAGAGCATAGCCGAGAGCAAACGCACTAAATACCAGGCCCATGGCGCTGTCTGATAGCGACAGCTCCGCCGCAATCGGATCCTTGGCCGCAGAAATGCAAACCCGGTCGATGTAAGTGATCATCGACAGAACGAATAAAAAAAACACGACGCCGTAGCGCCGCGCACCACCGGGGCTCGGGATCTTTTGCACCATGCGTCATTACATCTAATCATGAGAGAATGCTTCAATGCCTCTCCCGACCTCAGGCCGTGTCACCGCAGCCCTCGTGTTTACCTCCGCCCTCCTCGTCGCCCAACCGGATCTGCCACTCCTGGGCTGGTACCCGCATGAGGGTGGCCAACTCAAGTACAGGGTCAACAGTCGTTTCGGTGAAGAACCCGACACCATGCCAGAGGGCTGGAAGTTCGGGCGCGTCTCTGCCGTGGCAACCGACCAGGCCAACAATGTTTACGCCTTTCAACGCGGCCCCAAAGCCGATCCGATCGTCGTCTTCGCGCCCGATGGCCGCTACCTTCGCAGCTTCGGCAAGGGCCTGTTCAAAAGCCCCCACGGCCTGCGTCTCGATGCGGAACAAAACGTCTGGATCACAGACACCGCCCTCCATCAGGTGATGAAGTTCTCGAATGACGGTAAACTCCAGCTCACCCTCGGCACCGCCGGTACGACAGGTTCTGACCAGCAGACCTTCAACCGCCCCACCGACATTGCTTTTGCCTCGAACGGTGATGTCTACGTCTCCGATGGCTACGCGAACTCCCGCATCGTGAAGTTTTCCAAAGATGGCAATTATCTGATGGAATGGGGCAAGGCCGGTCGTGGACCCGGCGAGTTTCAGGTTCCCCACGGCGTCGCTGTTGACCCGGCTGGCCTCGTCTACGTAGCCGACCGCGAAAACAATCGCGTCCAGATCTTCACGTCCGACGGCAAATTCCTTCGCCAGTGGACCCACACCGGCTCTCCGCAAAGTATCTTCATCACGAAGGACGGACAGTTCTGGATGATCGCCGACCGCAACCGCATCGAGGTCATCGCCAACGAAGCGCTCGGAGGGCGCATCATGCATCTGGATCTGAAAACCGGTCGCATCCTCGGCTCCATGGAAAGCCCCGGCCACTGGCTCGATGTCGCCCGCGATGGCAATATCTTCATCGGCAGCCTCACCGGCAACGTGTTTCGCTGGTACCCCGCGTGGCCGGATAAAGGCATCGGGTCCCTCGATGCCGCGAAGTAGCTAAAGCTTCACCACGGAACCTGTCGCCGCCGCCTGATAAATCGCTTCCACAACCCGCAGCGTCTTCAGGTAATCCTCGCCATTGGACTCAAACTCCGCGCCGCTCAACAGGCACTCCACAAAATGTCGCTGCGTCGCGTAAACACAGTCCGACCCGAAGTTCACATCCTGCCGGACATAGTCCACCGTCTGTTCCGGGTCGCCCAGCTTCTTCAGCTTCATGTTCGATTCCGTGTCCAGCGTCAGGTGCCCGCCCATGGCATCCACGCGCAGTTCTCCGAACGTATAACGCGGGGACGGTGACACCACCTCGTTGTACCGATTGGCATCCCAGATTGCCGTGGCGCCACTGGCGAATCGCAGAAAGATCTGCCCGGTATCCTCACCCTTGATCACCGGATTCAACTGCCGCAGATGCGCAAAGACCTCCACCACTTCGCCCAGCAGGAACCGAAACGTATCCACAAAATGCACGCCGGTCTCGAAGATCAGCAACCGGGGATAATCGCGGAAAAACGGTTGCCGGTCCAGATAGGCCCGCTCGCCCCAGCCATCACCGGTCCTGGTCCGCATGTAGAGATGCGTGAATTCCCCGATTTCCCCACTCTCCCGAATCTCCCGAATCTTTCGGTACCACGGCTGCCAGCGGAAATTCTCATGCACCATGAAGCGAATACCGGCACTCCGGGCCGCCGCAACAATCCGCTCACCCGCCTCCAGAGTCGGGGCCAGAGGCTTCTGGCAGACGATATTGATACCCCGAGTCCCCAACCACCCGCAAATCTCTTCATGCGTCCGTATACCAGCGTTCGGTTCCCGCTCCGCGAGCCTTCTCCCCCACAACGTCGCACGCCGCCACCATCCGAACTTCCGGAATCCGCGACCACGCTTCATAGTGGAACCGGGAAAAATACCCGGCTCCAATGCCGACGCCTTTCAGCACCCAAAAACTCTCGCTGCTGTGTCCCACAAGACATCCCGCTTCACAGCATCCGAAACCTTCAGCCCGACAATCTTGCCAATCTCGACGTCGACGCTCTCGGGCAGATCTGAACCAATCATCAGCCGGTCACTCGGAACCTCGGTCATCACTTCCAGCACGTGATGGGGCATCAGGCTCGACAATTCCAGATACACATTCGGGCAAAACACCGCAGCCAGCATGGCGTCATGGACAAAGATCCCGCCCCCGCAGTGCGCAATCACAATCTTCAGTTCCGGATACCGCTTTGCCGGCATCATCAGCAGGGATGGCAGCGAGAACGGCAGGCCCGTACCCGTATGGCAAACCACCACCATGCCATTCTCCAGAGCTGTCTCAAAGAAAAAGCTGTTCCTCTCCGCGAACGGGTTCAGGCCGTGATACTGCGGCTGCAGTTTCAAAGCCTTAAACCCGTACTCTTCCCGACACCGCTTCACCTCATCCCGAAACACGGTTTCCGGCAGGTAGGGATCCAGACACGCCGCGCCGAAGAACCGATCCGGATACCTGCGCACCGCCGCACCAATCAGCTCATGCTCCGCACGCCAGTCCACCACCACCGGGAAGGGGATCGCCAGTGACCGCTCAATCCCGAACCGGTCCATCTCCCGCAGCACATCTTCCGCTGAGGCCACCCGCCCGCTGTGCCTTGCATGCCCGATATGCGTATGCGTGTCGAAGATCCGAAAACCCTGATTCAGCATCGGTTACTCCAGCGCCGCAATCACGGCATCACTCATTTGTCCGGTGGTCAGCGTCCCCCCCATATCGCGGGTTCGGGCCGTCCCGGCAAACACCTTGCGGACGGCATTCTCAATCATCACCGCCCCGCGTTTCGCTGCCTCTCCACCCAGCCAGTCCAGCATCATTCCCGCCGACAGAATCGTAGCTACAGGATTGGCAATGCCCTTTCCTGCAATATCCGGCGCGGAGCCGTGCGAAGGCTGGAAGATCGCGTACTGATCGCCAATATCGGCTGACGGAGACATCCCCATACCACCCACTAAAGCTGCCGCCAGGTCCGACAGGATATCGCCGAACATATTCTCCGTCACCATCACATCGAATGACTCCGGGCGCTGGACCAGATACAGGGCCATCGCATCCACGTAGACATAGTCCGCCTGCACTTCCGGGAACTCCGGTGCAATCTCGTCAAAGATCTGCCGGAAGAACGCCATCGAAGGCAGCACGTTGGCCTTGTCCACCAGCGTTAGCTTCTTTCGCCGTTTCATGGCGATTTCGAAGGCCGCACGAATCACCCTCTCGGCCCCGGCCCGGGTAATCAGCATCGTGTCGGTTGCGCGGTCTGCCTTCGGATCGCGCGGTGCCAGACGAGTCGAGAACAGGCCCTCCGTGCTCTCGCGCACCAGCAGGAAATCGATATCCCCGGCCTTGCGCCCCTTCAGCGGAGAATCAGCCCCGTGATACAGGTACGTCGGACGAAGCCCCTGATACAACCCCAGCCTCTCCCGCAAATCTACCTGAGGCGTCATCTCTTTGCCATCCGGCCAACGGACCCCCGGCATCCCCATCGCCCCCAGCAAAGTGGCATGAAACCGGGGTAGTTCGGTAAAAATCGATTCCGGCAGGGGGTCGCCGTTCTTCAGGAACTCCCCCGCGCCAATGGAGAACTCTTCCATCTCAAAACGCAGTTCCGGGATCTTCTCCTCCACCGCGCGTAGTACCCGAACCGCCTCCGCCGTCACGTCCGGTCCGATACCATCACCCGGAAGCAGTGCGATCCTATAAGTTTCTGCCATAAGCAAGCAGTTTATCCAGGTGAATTGTCCGGATCACGTTGCGCCGCACTTCACTTCGGAATACCATTCAACAAGACAATCCAAACATGGGCTACCGACTCCTCATCCTCCTCATACTTGCCCTCCCCGCACTGGCACAGACTTTTGGCTACACGCCGGCGCAGGCTGATCGTGGCAAGGCCGCGTATATTCAGCGATGCGCGAATTGCCATGGTCCCGATCTCAAGGGCGGCGATGAAACCCCAGCGCTCACGGGCGCCCCCTTCCTCGCCAAATGGAAAAGTCGCCCCGTCGGTGACCTCCTAGAGAACATCCGCTCCACCATGCCGGCCGACCGCCCCGGCACGCTAACGCCCGCAGCCGTCGCTGATATCCTGGCGCATGTTCTGGCGGCCAATAGTTACCCCGCTGGCAGTACCGAACTGCGACCGCAGCCCCCGGTTGTAGCCGGGCCCGAAAAGAGCACCATTTCCACCTCCGCTCCCTCCAAAATCGAAGGCCGACCCATCGAAACGCTGCCTACGGAAATGCCCGGCAACAAACCCGCTTTTCCGCAGCAGACCCGCGCTCCGTACCATGCCACCGCGCCCTTCAAAGTCACCACGCTTGTCGATAAAATGCCTGCGCCCTGGGGCTTGGCTTTCCTGCCCGGGGGCAACATCATCCTCACACACCGGTTGCCCGGCAGCATTCGCATTCTGGACAAAAAGGGGGTACTTTCCGGTCCCCTGGCAGGCGTAGCAGAACTCGCTTCACCGGGTGCGAAGAGCCTCGGCATTCTCGAAGTAGCGCTCGATCCGAAATTCGCCACCAACCACCGCATCTTTTTCACCTTTTTCGACTACATCAATGGCACCGACACCAATACCTGTGTTGCCCGCGGCACTCTCGATGAAGGCAAGCTCGCCATTCGCGATGCCAAAGTCATCTTCCGGGCACAGCCCGCCATCCCCTCGAAAAGGCTTGGAGGCAAGACCGGAGGCCGCATCGTCTTCGCGCCCGATGGCACCCTGTTCGTCTCCACGGGTGACCGCTCCGACTCCCCACCCTGGCCTGTCGCACAGGACCTGGGCAGTCACCTCGGCAAGATCCTCCACATCACCCCCGACGGAGCGCCGGCCCCCAACAATCCCTTTCTCAACAAACCCGGCGCGCTGCCGGAAATCTGGGCATATGGCATTCGCAATGCCGAAGGCCTGGCCGCCGACCCCGTTACCGGCAAGCTCTGGGATAACGAACATGGACCGCGCGGTGGTGATGAACTGAACATCATCGAGAAGGGCAAGAACTACGGCTGGCCGGTCATCGCCCACGGCATTGACTACCCTGGTACCGCCATCGGCGAAGGCATCACCCACAAGGAGGGTATGGAAGAGCCGATTTATTATTGGGACCCCGTCATCGCGCCGTCCGGCCTCGCCTTCTACACCGGCAACCTCTTCCCGCAGTGGCGAGGCTCTCTCTTCGTTGGTGGCCTGCGCTCCAGAACCCTCAACCGCCTCAAAATCGTCAACGACAAGGTGGTAGAAGAAGAAGCCCTTCTCGACGACCTGCGCGAACGAATTCGCGACGTGAAAGTCGGCCCCGACGGAGCCGTCTACGTCCTGACCGACAGCGGCAGTTCCGGAATCCAGGCCGAGACGCCTCTAACCAGCAAGTTGCTGAAGCTGACGCCGCGGTAGCGTCATGCGATACCTCGTTTTGCTCTGTGCCCTGACGCTCCTCGCGCAGAAACCCGTGGGGACGATGAAGGACCTGATGTGGAAGATCATCTACCCCACCTCCAACGCCGTTTTCTACGTCGGGCACAACCCCCAGAAGTCCGAAAAGGACTGGCAGGAACTGCAAAACAACGCGCTGACCCTGGCCGAATCCGCCAACCTCCTCATGGCCCCGGAGCGTGCCCTCGACCAGGCACGCTGGATGCAGGACGCCAACCTGCTGCGCGCTGCAGGCGAAAAAGCCTTCAAAGCAGCTACCACTCATGACCTTCCGGCCCTCGAAGCCCTGAACGACGAACTCTACGAAGCCTGCCAAAGCTGCCACGAGCACTACCGCCCCGGCTATAAACGCAAGCCTTAAGTGCGCGCTTCCTGCAGCACGGCAAGAACTTTCGAAACCTGTTTCTCCAGCTTCGCGGCCTCTTTGGTCTGGCACTCCCAGATCTCGGCGACCCGCCACCCTGCGGCCTGCAAAGCCTTGCGGTTTCGCTTATCCCGGTCTGCGTTACCCGCTCGCTTCTGCGCCCAGAAATCGCGATTATTCGCCGGCGCGGGCTTCCCGTATTTGCACTTGTGCATGTGCCAGAAACACCCATGTACAAACAAGACCAGGCGTGCCTTCGGGAATACCAGATCCGGTTTTCCAGGCAGATCCTTCACATGCAAACGATATCGAAATCCCGCCGCATGAATCATCCGGCGCACCAGCATCTCCGGCTTGGTATCGCGTCCCGAAATTCGGGACATGTTGAAGCTCCGCTGCTCCGGTGTGTGGACGTCAGTCATTTCGTCACAGTGAACGCATCTTAGCAATAACCCATCTATGCAATAACCCATGTGCGGTACCCTGGAATCAGCTTCCTAACTATGTCAAACCCGACCAGCAACCTCGTCCTGCCTGCCGGCCTCTCCCTCCCGACCTGCCCCCGCGGTATCGGTGATGTCATCCTAAAGCCCGATTCACCCCACCTCATCGATGGCGTCAAGTGCCAGCGCCTCGACCTTTGGCCCGATGACCGTGGCTACTTCCTCGAAGTCCAGCGGATGGGCCATGGTCTGGCCGCCCACTTCCCCAAAGAAACCTCGCAGGTCTCCGCAGCTCTCAATTACCCCGGCATTATCAAGGCCTTCCACTTCCACCAGCACCAGACCGACTGCTGGACCCCCGCCTCCAACATGTTCCAGGTAGTTCTCGCCGACCTCCGGACCGACTCCCCCACGTTCGGTCGTCGCAACACCCTCTACGTCGGCAACCTCCGTCCGTGGCAGATCCTCATCCCCCCAGGTGTCGCCCACGGCTACAAAGTTATCGGCACGCAGCCGTCCATGCTCATCTACATGACGGACAAGTTCTACAACCCCGCCGACGAAGGCCGCATCCCCCACAACCAGCCCGAACTCAACTACGACTGGGAACTCCAGCATAAATAGCGGGAAGTGGCATACTAAGCGAAATGCGCTTCGTACTTGCTCTCTTCCTCCTGATTCCCGTTGCGGCAAGCGCCGCCACGCCCTGCAACACCGTCGCCGACTGCACCGAATGGGTCCCGCTCGCCGGAGGCCCGGCCCGCTCACTCGTCTACCGTTCCTACCCTCTCAACGCGCCCAACCCGGCCATCACACGAGCCCTCATCATCATCCACGGAGCCAGCCGTGACGCCGATAACTACTTCCGCACCACCCTCGCCTCCGCCTTCCTTGCCGGTGCCCTCGACAATACGGTTCTGATCGTTCCCAGGGTTGCCTCCGCCCAGGGCTCCTGCAAAGACAAGCTTGCTGACAACGAAATCAACTGGCCCTGCAACGGCAACAGCTGGCGCTCCGGAGCCCCGGCCGTCGGCAACCCAAACGTCAATTCCTTTGATCTGACCGACGAACTCCTCCGCCGCCTCGCCAAAAAAGACGCCTTCCCCAACCTCGCCCAAATCGTCGTCGCCGGGCATTCTGCGGGCGGTCAGTACGTCAACCGTTACTCGATTGCCAACACCGTCCACGAGACTCTGGGCGTTCCCGTCTCCTATATCGTTTCCAATCCTTCCAGCTACGCCTACCTCGATGCCGACCGCCCCTCCGCCTCGGACAACGACAAATTCGGCAACTTTTCCGACGGTCGGAACTGCACCACCTTCAACACCTGGCCCTACGGTCTCAAGGACCGAGCCGGCTACACCGCCAAAGTATCTGACGACCAGTTGAAGAAGAACCTCACCACCCGCCCCGTCAGTTACCTCCTCGGCGAAATCGACGTCCTCCCGCTTGGGGGCTTCGACGGCTCCTGCCCTGCCATGGCACAGGGCCCGACCCGTCGCGCCCGAGGTGAAGCCTACCAGAAGTACGTCGCCCAGAAGCTCGGAGCCAAACAACCCGTCGTCATCGTGCCCCTCTGCGGCCATAACGCGCGTTGCATGTTCACCGCCGACATCGCCGCGCCGTTACTCTATGGCGGGAATAGCGGGACAATCCGCCGGCAATCCTCTGAAAATCAAAAATAACGCCTTTCGTGACTCGATATTTCGAAATTGTGGCCAGTATTGTGATATGCTTTGGCCGGGTGACTTTCAAAGGAGCGGAATCATGGCAAAGCAGATCAAGTTGAAATCTCCGACAACCGGAGTGGAAAAAAACGGCTACTACGGATTTAGCTGGACATATTTTTTCTTTGGCTTTTTTGTTCCCCTGATCCGCGGGGAACTCGGCGTAGCCGCTCTGCACCTGCTCTTCAGCATGTTTACGTTGGGTATCTGGCAACTCATTGTCTCCTTCCTCTACAACAAGCAGTACACCGTTCGGTTGCTCGAAAAAGGGTATCAGTTCAATGAAACCGGCGTAAATCTTGACAATGCCCGGTCAAAGCTGGGTGTATCGGCTGTCTGACGCCTGATGTGCGTCGCCCGCGACGGTTCGCCGGATCCTCACCCTGCCCCTTCCTGCTGCACTGTTTTCGCTGAACTCGAGCTGCGGCCGCAGTCGATGACGCCTTCTGCTACGGCTCGGGACTGGCGCTCCTGCTCACTCTGCCTGATTCAGTGATCCTTGGCGTGCCGGTAAAATCGAGCATGCGCCAGATCACCCGAAGGCAGGCCCTCGCCCTCATCGCCGCCACGCCCCAGTTCACCGCCGCAGCCAAACCCAAATCTGCTTACCCGTTCGAATACTGGGAAGTCTTCACAGACCGCCCATTCACCCTTAACCTGCAATCCCCACGCCGTCTTCACTAATCCTGAAGGCCTCGTCTCCCACCAGATGCGAGCCATAACAGCCGAAACCAATCTCTCCGAAACGACTTTCCTGTTTCGCCGCCTCCGGCTTAAGAGAAGGCCAAAGGCATCCGAACCCGCATCTTCACCCCGACAACGGAGTATGACTTCATCGGCCACTCCGTCATCGGTACCACTTTTTCCCTCTAACGTCCCGGCACAACGCGAGTCACCCTCGACCTCAACATCGGCCCCGTCCCTATCGACCTGAAGTTCGATGCTTCACCGGCCACAAACTCTGCGGGAGCCACATCGCACTCCCCGCCGCTCACCAGAAACACCGGCAAGAATTGCCCAAGGAGTTTCTGCTCCAGCGCGTCATCCAGGCCATCCCGATTCAAATCCGCCGCATGCAGCGAAGCGACCGCAAGCAACAGCAGCCCGACCCGCAGCATTAACCAACCAGCACGAGATGGTAATTCTTCTTGCCCGCCCGAACCAGCATCGCGTCCGGCCAAACAATATCCGCCGCCGTCACGGTCTTCTTCTCCGCCGTCACGCGCACGTTATTCAGATAAACCCCGCCGCCATCCACCAGTTTCCGCGCGGCCGACTTACTCTCCGCCAGCCCCGTCCGCACCAGCGCATCGCCCACCGGAATCCCCGCTTCCAACTCACTCCGGGGAATCGTCGTCGAAGGCATTTCCCGCGCCAGCGTCGCCACCACATCCGCAGCCGGCTCAGCATCCCACGCCCCAAACAGAATCTTGCTCGCCGCCTCCACCGCCTTCACCGCCTCCGCGCCATGCACCACACTCGTGCACTCCGCTGCCAGCACCCTCTGCGCCTCGCGCGCATTCGGACGCTCCGCCACTTCCACGGCAAGCGCGTCAATCGTCTCCTGCCCCAGGAATGTGAACAGCTTCAGATACCGCACCACATCCGCATCCGCCGTCTGCAGCCAGTACTGATACATCTGGTACGGACTCGTCCGCTTCGCATCCAGCCAGACCGCGCCCTCTTCCGTCTTCCCGAACTTCTTCCCCGTCGACGTCGTCAGCAGAGGGAACGTGATCCCCTCGCTCTCACCCCCGTCAATCCGCCGGATCAGTTCGCGCCCCGAAAGAATATTCCCCCACTGGTCGCTCCCGCCCATCTGAATCGAGCAGCCCACCGCGCGGTACAGATGCAGGAAGTCGTAAGCCTGCAGCAGCATGTAGCTGAACTCGGTGTAGCTGATGCCGTGGTCGCGCTCTTCCAGACGCGTCCGGACCGAATCCCGCTTGATCATCTCGTTCACCGAGAAATGCTTCCCGATGTCCCGCAAAAACTCCAGCAGATTCAGCGAACACAGCCAGTCGGCATTGTTCATCAGCAGCCCGTTGTCGTCGGAAGACAGGTCGAAGAACCGCGACAACTGGACCCGGATCGCGACCGCATTCTCAGCCGTCGTCTCCGCCGTCAGCAACACGCGCTCGGTGGCTTTGCCGCTCGGATCGCCAATCAGCCCCGTGCCCCCGCCCACCAGTACCAAAGGACGATGCCCGTGCCGCTGCGCATGAGCCAGCGCCATCACCGGAATCAGACTCCCCAGATGCAGCGAGTCAGCCGAAGGGTCAAACCCCACATACATCGTTCGCTTCTCGCCATTCAGGAACGCGTCAAGCTCCTCGCTCGTCGTCGCCTCCAGAAATCCACGCCACCGAAGCTCTTCCAGAAAACTGCTTTTTTGCTGATCAGACACTGCTTTCATCCTACCAGGACGCCCCGATCCTGCCAGGGCGCCCAGTAAGGAGAAGCCCAGCCTTTTTCGCACCAATTGGTAGGATGGTAACTGCATGGCAGATATCGCACGGCGCAAATCAGTAACGGTCGAAATCGGGAACGTCAGGGTGGGGGGGACAAACCCCATCGTCGTTCAGTCGATGACGAATACCGATACGGCGGATGTGACGTCCACCGTAAATCAGGTGATGGCCCTGGCAAAGGCCGGGTCCGAACTCGTCCGCGTCACGGTCAATACCGAGGCCGCTGCCGCCGCAGTCCCAAAAATTGTAGCCACGCTCAACATGTTCGGCGTTCGCGTACCGATTGTTGGCGATTTCCACTACAACGGACATCTGCTGCTGAAGAAGTACCCGGAGTGCGCACGCGCCCTGGCGAAGTACCGGATCAATCCCGGTAACGTCAATATCGGCAAGAAGCACGACGATAATTTCCGCACCATGATCGAAGCGGCGATTGAGTACGATAAGCCGGTCCGGATCGGGGTAAATTGGGGATCGCTGGACGGTGCCCTTCTCACCCGAATGATGGACGAGAACAACCTGTTGCCGGAACCGAAGGATGCCCGCAGCGTGACGCTGGAAGCGATTGTGGCCAGCGCTATCTTGTCGGCAGAGGCGGCTGAGAGCTACGGTCTGCCGCGCAACAAGATTATCCTGAGCGCGAAAGTCAGCGGCGTGCAGGATCTGATCGATGTATACCGGGCTTTGGCCAGGCAGTCGGACCATGCGCTGCACCTGGGTCTGACCGAAGCCGGGCTGGGGGCCAAGGGTATCGTGGCCACGACGGCCGGTCTGTCAGTCCTCCTGCAGGAAGGGATTGGAGATACGATTCGCGCCTCCCTGACGCCCCTTCCGAATGGCGACCGGACCGAGGAAGTGATTGTCAGCCAGCAAATTCTACAATCGCTGGGGATTCGCAGCTTCACTCCACAGGTTACGGCTTGCCCCGGTTGTGGCCGGACCACAAGTACCTTTTTTCAGGACATGGCGGACCAGATTCAGACCTATTTGCGCGACCAGATGCCGACCTGGAAAGACCAGTTCGTCGGGGTGGAAGAGATGAAGGTGGCCGTGATGGGCTGTATCGTGAATGGCCCCGGCGAATCCAAGCATGCCAACCTCGGCATCTCGCTGCCAGGAACTTTCGAAGAGCCGGTGGCGCCGGTCTACATTGACGGCAAACTGGCCCGGACCCTGCGTGGGGACGCCATCGTAGCTGAATTCATTCAGATTCTGAATGTATATGTGGCCGGGCACTATGCTCCGGTTGCGGAACTTGTGGTCGCCTAGATGCCCCGCTATTTCACACTCGAAGAAGCACGGCGCATGCTGCCGTTTGCCGGTCGCTCCATTCGCGAAGCGGTGGAATCCCGGAGCCGTGCGGAAGAGGCGGAAGCCTGGCTGCGCAACCTTTCGCAGAGGATTCTGATGTCCGGCGGGATGGCTGTGGATACCGCTGCCGTGGAGTCGTGGAAGGCGCAATACGATTCCAGTTCACAGAGCCTGAAAAGGGCAATGGAAGGTTTGGAAGAAGCCGGTATTCAGGTCAAGGACCTGAGTGTGGGTCTGGTGGACTTCCCTTCCCTGTACCACGGTGAAGAAATCTGTATCTGCTGGCGCATGGATGAAGACGACATCCGGTACTGGCACGGTATGACTGAAGGTTTTGGCGGTCGCAAAGAGATCGACGACGAGTTTATCCGGAACCACCGCGGCCAGACGCTGACTTAAGCCTGGGCGAGAATCAGCTCGATTCGGGGTAAATAAGTCTCCAGTCCCGGAACTGTCCGACCGGGATCTTTAGCCTGTTCATCCCACGCCCGCAGGCGAAGCACATCGCGAAAATGCAGATGAGTTTCGAATGCCTTCACTTCCACAGGAGTCATGGCACCGCCCTGTAGTTCGAGGGTTCGCTGGCTTGTGGGCGAGAGGCGATTTCGGTACTCGGCCCGCGTGGTGACGAGGTAGCGTTTTGCGCTGACATGGCCGGAGACCAGCGCGATCAGCCTTGCCGAAAAACCCCGCGCGGTGAGCCACTCGATGCAGGTTTGGTCGTGATCTACCACGCCGATTTCATCGTGATAGTTGTCGCCCGGTAGCAGATGACCGATGTCATGCAGCAGCGCTGCGACCACCAGCTCATCATCGGCATGCGCCTCCACGGCACTGGCTGCCGCCTGGAGCGCGTGCTGGAGCTGGGTCACATCTTCCCCGAAATACGCATCGTTGCCACCGCGTTGGTAGAGATCAAGAACTTCTTCAGTGACAGTCATAGTTTCTCGCAGATTGCCCAAAGATCCGGGGCTGTGGGGAGCACCACCTGTGCGCCGGCGGCCTGCAGCATCTTCCGGGTCCAGGCACTACCCTGCACAACAGCATCGCTGGCGCTGTCACAGACCCCGACCGCGATCAGCCCGGCATTCAGCGCCTCCTGCATATCGCATTCCGTATCGCCCACTTTCACACAGGCGCCAGGGGGGTAGACATCCAGGCATCGCAGATTTTCGAAGATCATCCAGGGATGCGGCCTCCCCTTACCAACCTGGTCAGGCGTAACAATGCAGTCGGGCGCATAGCCCTGCGCGGCGGCTTTGGGCAGCAGGCGGTCCAGCATGGGCCGGGTATAGCCTGTGGTGGAGCCGATTTTGATACCGGCTGAACGAAGGTTTTCGACCAGTTCGGGGACACCGGGGATCACGTCGGAGTAAGCTTCAATGCAGTCCATCTGAAGAGGAATGAACGAGTCAAACAGTTCACGGGCGTCGCCTTCTTCCGGCTCCCTCCCGTGCTCCGCGAGCCAGGCCCGCCGCACGCCGGGCAACTGCAGAATGGCGCGGATCTGGTCGATTTTCAGAAGGCCCATCGCGTGGCGGCTCTCTTCAGGGGACAACTCCACCCCGCGACGGGCGAAGATCTCTTTCAGGACGACGACCGGAGCATGGCAGCCAAAATCGACCACCGTGCCGGCCCAATCAAAAATTACGGCTCGGATTCTCATATAGCATTTCCGCCAAACCGAAGGACACCGTCATGCCTTTGCCTGCTGATGCGGTGACGATATAGACCTCAGGTTCCGGCTGTTCGTAAAAGAAGGGACGATCAAAGTGGCGGGCATAAACACCGTTCCAGCGTTGAGCAATCTCCATATTGGGGAAGCGGGCAAAACCCTTCAGGTAGTCGAGGATGAGGCGATCAATCTCCTCTTTGTTGAAAGGGTCCACTTCGAGGCCGTATTCATGGGAGTCGCCGAGTGTAATGGCGCCATCGGCAGTTTGCGAAGCCATCACATGAATGCCCCACTTGTTGTAGAGGGGCATCTCGGCCTGAATGCGGGCTTCGAGAGCAGGCAGAGTGCTGCACACCTTAAAAGACTGATAAAAACGCAGCGTTAACCCTGCGGCAAGGGCTGGACCGAGTTCCCAACCGGCGGGCTGAGCTGCGGTCCGCATCATCTGGAGTTTGCAGCGAGTCACACCGCTGTTGGCGAAAACTTCCGGGTAAAGAGTCTCGAAATCATCGCCTGAACAAATATAGACCAGATCGGCAGGGAGTTTTCTTACGTCACTGACAGCGGTGGAAAAGTGGAATTCCACGCCGTATTTCTGTTCCAGAAATGCCGGGAGAGAAGCAAGGATGAGCCGAGGGTCTACCAGCAGTTCGTGCTTACTCCAAAGCCCTCCGAGCAGGCCTTCCGGGATGACGGAGGAACTGCGGGACAGCACGTCCGCAGGGCCAAGCCAGCGAGCCCGGAGAGGTTCGAGCTCTGCGAATTCCCGGGCCACCGCAGCTTCATCATCACGATAGGCGACATGCAGGGAGCCGGTGGGGAGGTAGGGCAGGCCAGTTTCCTGCAGAACTTCCACCCAGAGGTCACGGCTGCGCATCGCGAGGTCGGATAAAAGGCCGGATTGCTGTCCGATAGGCCAGACCATGCCGAAGTTACGAACCGAGGCACCACTCGCTCGTGGCGAACGTTCGTAGACCCGCACTTTGTGGCCGCGTTTTGCGTACGTGTAAGCATGGGCCAGGCCGAGAATTCCGGCCCCCACAATGGCAACTTGCTTCAAGAAACAGCCTCCTGCTTGAGTTCAAAGATTTTCAGGCACTGCGTGGACAGCGCGATGCCGCCACAGAACACTACTATCGATAACATGCCGAACAGTGATGCCCACCCGTAGTGTGATGAGAGCCAGGCTACGGCGAAGGGGGAGAGGATCTGGCCTATGGAACCAAGGCCATTTACGAAGCCGGCAGCGGAAGCCGTGGACTCCGGAGGCACGACGTCCTGAAGGGCAGCGGCAGCCATCAGCGTGTCAGGGCCGAAGGTGAACATGCCAATCAGGCCGATCCAGGTCAGGTTGGGAATGAAGCCAAGGGAGCTCACAACCGGGTACGTCGCACAGAGAAAAGCCAGGCCTACCATCATGACGGCACCGACTGCGAACCTGGCCCCACCGAGTCGTTCGGACACATAGCCGGCACCGAGCGCACCGAGGATCCCGACCAGTTCAAAGACAGAAGACGAGTAACCTGCCAGGGGTTTCTCGTAGTGGAGGTATTCCGTCATATAGAGCGGAAGCCAAAAGAGAAATGAGTAGCGCGTCACCTTGACGCAGAAATACATGGCGGCAATGGCGACCAGGGGTCTGGTGACGGTCAGTTTGCCACGATTGGGCAGAGCATCCGGAGGAGCCTCTTTGTCGCGGGCTCCCGTCAGAAACAGGCCAGCAATCACGACCAGGACAATGGCCGGCAGCCAGGCGGCACGAGTCCAGTGGGCTTCGGCGCTGCTGGCCGCCAGCCAGGTTCCGACAAAGCCCCCGGCGACGAGGTGAGTGCTCCACCAGCCAAGAACGACGCCGCGATTGCGCACCGGAAACCAATCGCGTGTCATTTTGAGAACGCTGGGCCAGCCACAAGCCTGAGCGGCACCGTTGACGCCCTGGAGCGCGACGAGCACTCCGGCGAGGCCCAACCAGGCTGGCCACGCCATCAGGCTCGACATGGCGGCGGAAACCAGCATCCCGATTCCAGCCACCCAGCGAGCGCCTATTCTGTCCGCAGCCCGCCCCATCGCAAACTGACCCAGGGCGTAGAAGACACTGTACGCGAACAGCGCCGTGGCCAGATCCTGCGAGGTCATGCCCGTCTCGCTCTTGAGATAGGGCATGAGCACGCTGAAATTCTTCCGGCAGAGGTAGAAGCCGAAGTAAGCGATCCAACTGAGGGCAAAAGCGCGGGGAAACATTCGGCTGTTGCACCGAGAATAGCCAGATGGAGTTACAGGGTGATTTCGCGCCGATGACGGTAGTGTTTACGTCGCGGGAACTTCGCAGCCGGCAAGGAAGACGCGACGCACGCGGAGGTCTTTGTCGAGAAGGACGAGGTCCGCCCTTTTGCCCGATTCGAGGCTGCCCACATCGCGGGCGATGCCTGCGCGTTCTGCAGGCGTAAGGCTCGCCATACGAACCACCTCGTGGAGTGGCGCAGAGGTGGCGGCAGCCATGTTCCGCACCATGGTCTCCAGGGCGACTACCGAACTGGCAAGACTGGCAGGTTGCGAGGTAGTTCCGGGAACGAACCCCACCAGCCCGTTGCTCTCAAACCAGGAACCGTCTTCGCGGGGCCCGAAGCGGTACCGACCAGGCGGCATGCCGAGCGCCCGATTGGCGTCCGTGACCAGACAGAGGCGATGGGCTCCTTTCATTCGATAAGCAAAGTTCAGAAGTTCAGGTGCCAGGTGCTGGCCGTCAGCAATAACCTCCGTACTCATCGCCTCATGCGCCAGGACGAACTGCTCCATGCTTGCCTGCATCGGGGTGCCGTGCAGCGCGCGGAGGGACGCCACAGAGCTCATCGCGCACCAGAAATGATCCACGTGCCGCATGCCTGCCGTGAAGGCGCGGGCCATGTCGCTCCAGGTGGCACTGGAGTGGCCGCAGGTGATCAGACAGCGACGGGCGCGGGCGGCCCGATAGAAGGCTTCCGCTCCCGGAAGTTCAGCCGCACAGGTGGCGATGCGGACGAGACCCGTTTCGAAGTATTGATTAAACTCTTCCGGAGTCGGGTCACGGCGTCCTTCGACGGCATGGCAGCCAACTTTGTCCGCAGCAAAGTACGGCCCGTAGAGATGAACGCCGGCGATGCGAGCGCCGTCGCGTGCAGGCTTCCAGGTCCGTTTAACCGCCTTACAGGCAGCGAGCATCCGCGAGACCTGCTCCGGAGAGCCCGTGGTGGTGGTCGGGAATACCGTGGTGGTTCCGCGGGCAGCATGGGCGCGATTGGCGGTTCGAACAGCTTCCGGCGTGCCGTCCATGTAATCAGCACCAGCACCACCGTGAACGTGGATATCGACGAAGCCGGGGACAATGTAGCCGTCTCCCGCGTCGATATCAGCTGCGCGGGTACCGCCGCGACGCACGGCTTGAATCCGGCCCCGGATGACTTCGACCGTCCCGTTGGGCAGGATACTGTCCGGAAGTACCAAACGTCCGCGAAAGAGCATGTTCATTGAATAGCAAAAGGGCCCGCGCTGTTATGAAAACGGCGCGAGCCCTTTTGGGTTGGTTGAGTTTTGGGAAGCGGACTAGTCAAGATGGAGCGACCAGTTGCCTGAACGCAGCAGCGCGGATTACGCTGCGGTTAGGTGAAGACAGCGGCGCAGAGCCGCATGCGAAAGGAACTG
>RGPS01000290.1 GCA_010084195.1 Terriglobia bacterium | reverse complement strand
CCCCGCTTAAACCTGCCCTCCCACCAACCCCTCGGCCGGCCACAAAAAGGGACATTTCTAATGAGGCGAAACAGGGGACATTTCTAAAGAGCTACGACACTGGACCTTTCATTTGCTTGACTCGTTGCCTCATCGGGTATAAGCTTCCTGAGACTGAGTCCTGGCTACTGATACAGGTTCAGGTGAGGAATCTGCCTATGTCCCCCGCATCCCTGTATAGGACTGCACTTGTTGTCGCACTGGCTCTGCCGGTCGGTATTGCCGTCGCCCAGAACTATGCCGAAGACGTTCGTTTCAAGCCCACATCTCTGGCGGGCTGGCACACGCTGGGGGATGCTTCCTGGCGGGTAGAGAACGGCGAGTACGTCGGGACCCCGAACTCGGCTTCCGGGGGCTGGCTGGTTCTCGATAAATCCCTGCAGGATGTCGGCGTCTTCGGCCACTTCAAATGCACGGGCGGCTGCCGGACCGGGGTCTTGCTGCGCGCCGAGAAAACTGCAGACGGGCTGAAGGGCCTCTATGTCGCCCTGGCTGGTGAAGATGTCGCCAGTTATGCCGTGAAAGTTGACGGAACCGGCAAGGAAACCGCACGGGAAAAACTACGCGCGGCAGGTGGCCAGCTTCGTTTTGCGCCCCCTGCAGCCCCCGCCAACGCCGGTGCCGGTCGGGGTGGCCGGGGTGCCACCCCCACTCCCGCTGGCCTGCCGATACTTGCGCCAACACCTGGCCTGAAGGCCAATGAATGGAATCGGGTGGAAATCATCCTCGATGCCACGATTGTTCGTCCCTTCCTGAACGAGAGCCCCGTAGCCGGCGCCGCTGCGGAGGACTCCACCGGGAAGTACGGCCCGGTGGCGCTCTACGTCGGCGGTTCCGGAGAGGTTCGGTTCCGGGACGTCGCCTACAGCGACCTGGGCCAGAAGACGTTGCCTCTCGAAAAGGTCTCTTCCAACTTCCGCATGCAGAAGCTGAATGACTTCTACTATTCCTGGGGTGCGGCTTCCGCCGATTTCAACCACGATGGAGTCAACGACATTGCCGCCGGACCCTACTACTACCTGGGTCCCAATTTCACGAAGTCGAGGGAGATCTATCTCGCGCAGACCGTGAATCCTTCTACCGAATATCCCAATGACTGCATGCAGAACTTCGCGGGTGATTTCACCGGCGACGGCTGGGCCGATCAGCTTTGTATGGGGGCTATCGGGCACCCCCTCCACCTCTATGTCAATCCGAAGAATGAGCTTCGCCGCTGGGATAAGTTCGATGTCGTTCCCCTCGTTCAGAAGGAAGTCTCTCTGGTGAAAGATGTCGATGGCGACGGCAAACCAGACTTTGTCTACGGTGGCGGCGGCTTCCTCCGCTACGCGAGCCCCGATCCTGCGAATCCTACCGGACAGTGGGTCGTCCACACCATCTCCGAAGAGGGGCCGTGGGGCAGGGGACACGGCCTCGGGATTGGGGACATTAACGGCGACGGCAAAGTGGACATCGCCGACCCCTACGGCTGGTTCGAACAGCCGAAAGCCGGTGCCGCGAGCGGTCTGTGGACGTATCACCCCGAAGCCTTCGGCAAATGGACCGGCCACGCCTCACCCGGTGGCGGCGAGATGGGGGTTTATGACGTGAATGGTGACGGCCTCACCGATATCGTTGCGGTCCTGCAGGCCCATGGCTGGGGTCTCGCCTGGTTCGAGCAAAAACGCGACAAAGTGACCGGCAAGATCTCTTTCGTCCAACACATGGTGATCGATGATTTCGCCGGCAAGAACGCGGGCGGCGTCGTGCTTTCGGAAATGCACGGCTCCACAGTGGGTGACACCGATGGTGACGGTATTCCCGATTTCATCGTCGGCAAACGCTACTGGTCGCATCGGGATGACTACACAGATCCCGACCCCTACGGTGCTCCCGTACTGTACACCTTCCGCAGCACCCGCAACCCCAAGGCGCCCGGTGGGGCGCAGCTCGTACCGGAACTGATTCACAATCGCTCGGGAGCCGGCAACGCCGTCACGGCCTTCGATGTCAATAAGGACGGCCACATGGATATTCTTTCCGCCACCGACCGGGGCCTGTTTGTCTTCTGGGGCAAGGCTCGTGGCACCGCAGGCGAAGAAAAAAAGAAGTAGATTTACGGAGATCTGAAAATTATGTTGCGCAAACGTTATTTTGCTTTCGCGGCCATCGCCGCCGGTGTCATTGCCCTGGTACCCGCCTTAGGTGTGGGGCCCACCTTCAAAGCGGATCAGACCTTCAAAGGTTCTTCTCTAACCGGCTGGCACAGTCTGGGCGCCGCCAACTGGAAGGCCGATAAAGGGGAGCTGATCGGTTCGCCAACGTCGGCGGAAGGCGGCTGGCTGGTTTTTGACAAATCCCTGCAGGATGTCGGCTTCTATGCCAACTTCCAGTGCACTGGTGGCTGCAAAACCGGCCTCCTGCTGCGGGCCGAGAAGACGGCCACCGGCATGAAGGGCGTGTTCGTTTCCCTCAATTCCGAGGATCTCGCCTCGTACGCATTAACCCTCGATGCAAATGGCAGGGAACTCTCGCGCACGAAGCTCAGAACCGGGGGCGGGCAGATTCGCATCGCGCTGCCACTGGATGCGGCCAGCGGGCGTGGTCCCGGTCGCGGCGCGGGCCGCGGTGGACGTGGGCCCGTCGATCAGTTCGCAACCTCTCCCGGCATTGTGCTGCCCATCGAGCGCCCCAAAAGTGGTATCAATGCCACCGGCTGGAATCAGGTGGAAATTCTGCTCGACGCCAATATCGTTCGCGCTTTTTTGAATGACGGCGCCGAAGTCCCGCAAGGTGTTGCCGATGAAGATGCCGGTCGCTTCGGCCCGTTTGCTCTCTATGTCGGGGGGGCGGGCGAAGTACGTTACAAAGACGTGGGCTGGAAAGACATCAACGTTCGTGACATGCCCCGCGAACAAAGTTCTTCCAACTTCCGCGTGCAGCGTCTCAACGAGCACTTTTACTCCTTCTCGGCAGTTACTGGTGACGTGAATCATGACGGCGTCCTCGATGTGATCGCGGGCCCGTATGTCTACTTTGGCCCGGCTTACACAAAGTCGAGGGAAGTCTATCTGGCTGAAACTTTCAACCCTTCCCGCTCTTATGCCAGTAACGCCATGATTACAGTCAGCTCGGATTTCACGGGTGATGGCTGGGTGGACGTCGTCAACATGGGCGGTGGCGGTGCAACGCTCTACGTCAACCCGAAAAATGAACCCCGTCGCTGGGAGAGCAGCAAAGTAGTGACAGCTGTTGCCACCGAAATCGTGATTGCGCGCGATGTGGATGGAGATGGCAAGGACGAACTGGTCTACGGTGCCGAAGGTTACATCCGCTATGCCAAGCCCGATCCGGCTAATCCCACCGGACCATGGGTCGTACACACCATCTCGGAACTCGGCCCCTGGGGCTACCTCCACAGCATTGGTGCCGGTGATGTGAACGGTGACGGTAAGCTCGATCTCCTCAGCACCTGGGGCTGGTGGGAGCAGCCAAAGGCAGGCGCGGCAAGTGGGTTGTGGAAGTATCACCCGGAGGCCTTTGGGCAGTGGACCCGCTCCTATCCGGGAGCTGGCGACATCGTTGTCTATGACGTGAATGGCGACGGGAAGAATGATGTCGTGACCCCGATGCAGGCCCATGGCGTTGGCCTTGCCTGGTTCGAACAAAAGCGCGATGCCGCAGGCAACATCTCCTTCGTTCGCCACTGGATCATGGAAGACTACCTGACGAAGAATGCAGGCAACGTGACCTTCACTCAGTTGCACGCGACCACCATGGGAGATGTGGACGGCGACGGCGTCCCGGATCTGATTGTGGGCAAACGCTACTGGTCGCATCAGGACGATTTTTATGATCCGGATGCGTATGGCGCCCCGGTGATTTACTGGTACCGCACGGTCCGCAATCCCAAAGCTCCCGGCGGCGCCGAGTTCGTTCCCGAACTGATTCATAACCGGTCAGGCGTTGGCTCTACCGTGACGGCTGTCGATCTGAACAAAGACGGCGCTCTGGATATCACTACCTCCACCGATCGGGGGACATTCATTTTCTGGGGTAAGCCGAAGGCTGCTCCGGCAGGTGCTGCGAAATGATTCGGCAGCTCTTCATTTCTGCTGCCCTGCTTGCCCTGCCCGCCGCCGCCCAGAAAGCCCAGTGGACAGATTTCGGGGGCAGCCCGGATAACTCCCACTTTGTGAATCTGAAGCAGCTGAATAAGTCCAACGTAAGTCAACTGCAGGTTGCGTGGACTTATCCAACGCAGGACAACAGTTCGTACGTGTTCAACCCCATCGTCATCGACGGGGTGATGTATGTTCTGGCGCGCAACACATCTCTGGTGGCCATGGATGCCACCACGGGCAAAGAGATCTGGATTCATGAAGGTCTCCAGGGCATCGCCCAGCGGGGGATCAACTACTGGGAAAGCAAGGACAAGAAGGACCGTCGTCTCATCTTCCAGATCCACAACCAGATCCAGGAGATTGACGCGAAAACCGGCAAGTCGATTCTCACGTTTGGCAACAACGGCTTCGTGGACTTGCGCCAGGGTCTGGGCCGCGATGTCAGCACCATTTATCGCATCAACTCCGGCACCCCGGGCAAGGTCTTCGAGAACCTCATCATCCTCGGCTCCACCACCGGCGAACAGTTTGTTTCGCCGCCTGGTGATGTCCGTGCCTTCGATGTTGTCACGGGTAAACTTGCCTGGACGTTCCACACCATTCCGCATCCCGGTGAGTTTGGCTATGACACCTGGCCTAAGGACGCCTGGAAGTATGCAGGTGGGGTAAATACCTGGGGCGAGTTATCCCTTGATGACAAGAAGGGCATCGTCTATTTCCCGCTCGGCTCCGCTACCTATGATTTCTATGGCGCAGACCGCAAGGGTGCCGATCTCTTCGCCAACTGTATTCTGGCGCTCGATGCCCGCACCGGGAAATACAAGTGGCACTTCCAGGAGGTCCACCACGATCTCTGGGATTACGACGCCGTTTCGGCCCCGCAGCTTGTCACCGTAACCCACGAAGGCAAGAAGGTTGATGCCGTGGCGCAGGCAGGCAAGACGGGCTTCCTCTACGTTCTGGATCGTGTGACCGGCAAACCGTTGTGGCCCATCGAAGAACGCCCCGTACCGAAGAGCGATGTACCCGGTGAAGTGGCTGCCCCAACGCAGCCCTTCCCCACCATGCC
>RGPS01000289.1 GCA_010084195.1 Terriglobia bacterium | reverse complement strand
AGGGAACCCTCTACTTCACTTCCCGCGGCACATGGAAAGGCATCGTGTCCTGGAACGCCGCGCAGGGTTTCAAACAATATATGGATGTTGCCAACCTGGCCGGGCCCGGTGGCCTCTGGCTCGATGATGCCGACAACATCTACGTGACCGCCACTGACGAACGAAAGATCCTCAAGATCACGCCCGCGAAGAAAGTCTCCACGCTGGCGGTTGGCTTCGAAGCCGATCCCAAAGTTGCGAAGGGCCCGAACGACATCATCGTCGCGAAGAATGGCAACATCTACTTCACTGACCCGAACGGCTACGATGGCAGCGCGCCCAAAGGTACCGTTTATCGCATCGACCCGGCGGGCAAAACGTCCGTCTTCAGTGATGAAGTGACCGGGCCCAACGGCATCCTGCTCGACGCTGCCGAAACCACGTTGTACGTTTCACACAACGTCTCTGCCGACGAATCCAAAATTGTTGCCTGGCCCCTGAAAGCCGACGGCTCCGCTGGCCCCATGAGCCTGCTCACCACCGTCAAACCCTGTGTTGCCGATGGCATGGCTCTCGACAAGGAGGGTGCCATTTGGCTGACCTGCTATTCCTTCGGAACCGCCCACCGTATCAGCAAGGAAGGCAAAGACCTTGCCACTGTCACGACCGCCCAGAAAGCCCTCACCAACGTCCGCTTCGGAAGAGCCGGGGCCGAGAATTTTCTCTACTTCACCAGTTCCGATATGGGACGCGTGACGGGCTACATCTACCGGGCGAAGGTGGACGTCCCCGGCATCAGGTAGTTCGGCGAATGGCCGCCCCGAACGCGCTCCAGAGCCGCCAGCTACCTGCCGCTTCTTCCGCCATCCTCTCCGGATGAAACTGCAGGCCGACCATAAATGCGGCTGCGGGGTCGTGAAAGGCTTCTACCAGTCCGTCCTCAGCCATGGCCATAGGCTCAAAGCGTGCTGCCAGGTCCCGAACTCCCTGGTGGTGGTAGCTGTTCACCTGCAACTGATGTCGCCCATACCAACGCTCCATCGGACAGCCTTCGACGATGGACACCGGGTGGCGGTGGCCGTCGTAATGAGCATGATCAATGTGGTGCACAGGCGTCCCTTTTTCCTTCTGCACATCCCCGAACAGCGTGCCACCGCAGACGACATTCAGCAGTTGAGAGCCCCGGCAGATCCCCAGAATTGGAAGCTGCAATCGCAGAGCCTGGCGGAGCAGGCCGAGCTCAAGCTTGTCTTTCAACGGATGAGTGGCCTCCAGGTGCAGATGGTTCTCGGGCTGTGCCGCAAAGTGCTCCGGCTCGATGTCTTCGCCCTCTACCAGCAGCAGGCCCTTCATTCCCGCCATGTAGTCGCCAAGACACGCATCCGTACCTTCCGCCACCGGCACGATGACCGGCAAGAGCTCCTGCCGCAGCAGCAGTTCCAAATGCAGTTCGCCAACATAGTCGATGTGTTTGTGTTTGCGCTTGGTTCTTCGGCTCACTACCACTACACGGGGACGCTTTGTTGCTTTCATCTCAGCCTCACCCGACCGCGCTGCAGAGGATTGTCCGCAGTGCCGTCACCAGGCGGGCATCCTTTTCCTGACCCTGCGAAGCCACGCGGACATGGAAGTTGTCCATGCCAATCTTGTTGGAGCAATCGCGGACGTACATGCGATGCTCACTCAACAATCGCGCCTGAAGTTCCGTGGCCGTCATGCCTTTTTTGATCCGGAACAACACGAAATTGGCCCCCGTCGGGTAGACCTCAATCTCGGGGATGCTCTGCAACGAGTCGAACAGGCGGCGAACATCTCCGACCACCCTTCTTCTGGCCTCCTGATACTCGTCATTGGTGGAGGGCAGCAGAGACAGGAAATACTGCGCCAGCGTGTTCACATTCCACGTTGGAATGAACTGCCTCATGCGATTCAGGACAAACAGATTGCTGCTGTAGCAGTAGCCCAGTCGCAGGCCCGGCACCCCACAGTGTTTGCTCATACTCCGCACCAGCAGCAGGTTGGAAAAGCGATCTGCCAGGGGCAGCAGACTGGGGACGGTCTCGCCCGCAAAATCAATGAACGATTCGTCCACGATGACGAGTTCCATGTCCTTCGCCCGCTCCAGGAAATCGCACATCTCGTCCAGCGAGAAGACCTGGCCGGTCGGGTTGCCCGGATTGATGATCAGCAGGGCTTTCAAGCCACGCTTGCGCACCCAGGCGAGATATTCGGGCAGGTTGAGCTGGTAGTTCTGTTCCGGCTTGAGCTGGAACAACTCCCCGTCGCGCTGGTCCTTGAGCTTTTCAATGTACTCGCCGAAAGTGGGCACCGGAACAGCTACCCTCTCGATGAGGGTGGTGTTGATCAGGACAATAAGTTCCGTAGCACCGTTGCCGATGATCAGGTTGTCCGGATTCACGCCCAGCACCGCGCCCAGGTCTCGCTGACTGGTCAGCGGACTGCTGGACGGGTACGACTTGATGAGGTTCGGGAAGTTGTCCTGCAACTGCCGGAGCATTCCCGGAGTGGGGTAGTACGGGTTGGCAATGAAGCAAAAATCGATGATGTCTTTGGCATCTTCATAGCCCACCAACTCTGCCAGCGAAGGCGAGTGGGAGGTTTCATAAAAAAGATGCTGTCTGAGTTCGGATGACACGACGCAGTGGCTCTTGGCCGGGATATTCCGGCCTCCGTCCTCATCTTAGCGGAAAAGGCGGAGGAGCCTCGAAACTACTGGTGCCCGGGGCGGGACTTGAACCCGCACTCCCGTTGCCGGAATACGGATTTTAAGTCCGTTGCGTCTGCCGATTTCGCCACCCGGGCACGTTGAAACGAAAGAAGTTGCTGATCTTCATCTTAGCTGGCCATACCCAGTGTGCCTGGATTTGTGCCCGCCTTTTGCAGATTCAGTTCCATCAAACGTCCAAACGCTAATTCTACAGCCTCGGGTGACGGGTGCACGTAACGCTGTGAAACGGTCACCGTGGAGTGTCCCATCAGGCGCATGATCGTGAATGCATCGGCCCCTGCCTCACCCAGTCGGGTGCCGAAACTATGCCGCAGTGAGTGGAGAACGAAGTCCTTGGGGAACTTCAGGAGTTCGCGGACTCGCTTCTGCTGCTGACCCAACAAAGACGCCTGTAGCGCGGTCCCATCCGCCCTGGTGAATACCAGTCCTTCCCGTTTGGGTTCATGCTGGTTCAGGATCTCCGCCACCCGGGGACCGAGAGGCACGTTGCGGGATTTCGAGTTCTTCGACTTTCCCGAGAGTATCGTCAGGAACCCGAACTTCGCCCCCCGCACCGGTTCCAGCCTCACCTGTCGCCAATCCAGACTCAGGAGTTCTCCCAACCGCAGCCCCGTGTCTAACAGGACGGTTGCGACGTCGCACAAGGGGAAGGGCAGGGCAGCGAGGTAGACGGCTTCCCGGTCGCTTGGGAGTGTGAACTCGCGATTCCGTTCGCCCCTGAGCATTTTGATTCGCGGGACACGGTCGATTACCTTCCAGTCGTAAGCCAAACGCATCAGGCGGCGAAGCGTTGCCAATTCCCGGTTGATCGAACCAGGTGCCAGAACTCGCCCGAGACGGGACTTTGTCGCAGCGCGGGTTTGCCGGTACTTCTCGATTAAGTCCTCGTCGATCCTGTCCAGGCGGCGTACGCCCAGTTCCGATTTTGCAAGCTGGCTGGACCTGCTTTTGTAGAACTCCACCGTTCGGGGCTTCTCCGCACAGTTCGTTTCAATGGCCTTGTCGAAGCGCGGAACAAAGGCTTTGAGCGTGGGGACGGGCCGCCGGTCCCTGATTCCAGCTTCACCTTTGGCCAACGCCGTCTTGCGTGCCGCTTCGATTTGCTCTGCCGTCCGCTTGTTGCCGGTCTTGGCAGATTCCCGAACCGTTTCGCCGTTCCAGACGAACTTGAACCAATATGTTCCGCCACGCTTATAGACGCCCATTACCGTTTTGCCTCCATCGTTCGACCTTTGCCGGTCAGGATCTTGTTCACTGTTAGACCGTGCCAACGCGCTCCGCGCCGTGGCTTGATGCCGTCCTCGTTAAGCTTTGCGGCAATACGGTCGAATCCTGTTCCCTCGGCCCGCAGCGCCTTCATGCGCTCAATTACCGCCGCCTCACCAGGAAGTGTCCCGTAGGGCTTTGCGCCTTCACAGCGGCCCGTTTTGGCCTTCTGCCGCATACGCGCGCCCCGAAGCTTGAGTACGATCATGGTCTTTTCGTATTGGTGTATGGCTCCGAGAATCTGCCGGAACATTACGCGCGTGGGTTCGGTTGAACCGAGATCCGGCTCTGTGACCGAGATTAGCGTGATGCCTCGCTTTTCCATATCCCGGAGGATGTATTCCTGTACGAACAGATCACGCGCTAGCCGAGATAGGCTCTCCACCATGATGGTCCGTACACCGTTCGCTAGAATCATTCCCACCATTTCGGCCCATGTCGGCCTATCCATGCACTCCACTGTGCCGCTGACACCTTCTTCCCGGAAGATCTGGACGACCTTGATAGCGTTCAATGCCGCATACTCCCTGATGGCCTTCAATTGCCGGGTGAAGCCGTCACCCTCGATCTGGCCCTTACCCGAAACCCGCAAGTACGCGAACGCCTTCTGCATGTCCTGAGTATGCCTGAACAACGCCGGGTAATCAATAACTATTCTGAAGATAAATTACTATTGTTGAAAATAAGAGAGTTACGGAGCATGGGCATTGTGCGCCCTATCGGCAGTGCCCCCCCGGGTGGGGGACCACCATTGCCTTCACAGCAATAATTATACCTAAACCCCCTATAGGTAGAGATAGAGGGTAATGGTTCATGCACCAATACCGGGTTAAGATGGACACGTGGCGAAAAAGAGACTTCCACCAGACGTTCTGGAATTCTTCCGCGAGCAAGGAGCAAAGGGTGGCAAGATCGGCGGCAAGCGTTCCCTGGAAACCATGACACCGGAAGAACGCACCGCCCGCGCGAAGAAGGCATCAACCTCCGCCACTGCTGCGCGGAAAGCGAAGAAGCAGGGAGATTAGGCAATGGATCAACGTGTAAGTACCTCCGACGTGATAGCAGTTCTCAATTGGCTCCGCGATCTTGCTGGCGAATGCGAAGCGGCTACGGGTGAGTCGATGTCGGCGGAAGACGCCCTTAATGCAGCCATAGAGGAAGTCGAAGCTCTCGGGAGTCATCCGTATCGAATTCGGTTCCCCGGCACCGATCCCCCGCATCCCTT
>RGPS01000288.1 GCA_010084195.1 Terriglobia bacterium | reverse complement strand
GTTCGCTTCGGCGTTTCCCTTGCGACGCACCACGTCGCCCGTCAGGAAATTGATGCTCAGATCGAGGGTATCCAGCGTTGCCCGATCTGTTTCAAAGCGGTCGTACCCGATCAGCCGGAAGCAGCCGTTTTGGTAGCGGAAACCATAACGCATCGTGGCCGTCCGTGCAGACCCCGCGCCTGCCAGCAGCGACAGCTTCACCGAAAAAGCTCCCCGCTTCGCTGTGATCTCCCCGTCGGCCATCGGGTCTTCCATCCTGTCATCGGGACTGTATGGAATCAGTTTGTCATTCAGTTCGGCCAGTTCGAACCCGCTTGCCGGGCCTTTCAGCCGGACCACAACGACGAGAATTCTCGGTGGTGTGCCTCCCGTCTGTGGCGCTTTCATCAACAGCAAAGCATCCTGAAGCCCGTCGCCGTTCAGGTCAGCAAGATGCTTCTTTTCCAGAGTCCAGCCAGGCGGGACGAACTGTTCCGGAGATGACGCCAGCCGGGGAAGACTCCCAGTCTGGCCCGCTAAGGGCATGGCCAGAGCCACGAGCATTGCCACCAGGTGAGTCTTCACGACCGCACTTCCACTACTTCCAGATTCCCATCGCCCGCGTCGTTGCCGCTTGCCGTTCCGCCAGGGCCAGCTTCGCGGGCCCGTTAATCTTCTCCGTGATACTTTCCACGTCGCTTTTATCGGCCAGAGGGGAACATCCTGTCCCGTCCCAAAACGCAAACGCGAGCTGCGCCGCCCCCGTCACAGTTCGCGCCATCTCCGGGGTGTTCTCCATTGCACTGGTGCCGAAGCGGCGGAAATTGGCGCGACCTGTTAGCTGGATATAGCCCGAACCCCGGAACTTCCAGCCATCCCCCGATGCTTCGTCGCCATTTCCCAGCCGATTGGCGTAAACGCGGTTCGCGATCGCCTCCGGCCCCTTCGCAATCAATTGCTGAGCATCAGCAATGCCCTTGACCGAGGAAAAAATGGCGTCCAGACGGGCCGGATCTTTGTAGTTCAGGTTCTCTTCCAGAGCCTTAAAGCTGTTGCTTTCCACGAACAGTTGTCCCATGAGGCAAGCCAGCCGTACCGGCGTATTCACCGTGCTCTGTTGTCTGGCCTGTTCGAGGGCCGGGGCGACCTGTTCCGCTTGACTTGCCGGAAGCGTCGGACAGAACTGCATCAGGGTCTGTACCGTGATCATGGCGAAATACTCCTCAGGTGAGGATATCAATTCCCCGAGCGGCTCAAATACCGGTCCCGCAGAACAGCAATATGGTGTTCCACGTGCCCGATCATGATGTAAGCCAACGCCCGGACACTGGTCGGGTGATTGCTTGTCGTTCCGATTCTCGTCCACGCAGCTTCCGGGAGGTTTGACAGCAACAACAGAGAGGATCTTCGCACGCAGGCAAACTCCTGCACCAGGCTGCCCCACGCGCATTTCTCTGCTTCCGCTGAAACTACGTAGGCGTTTTCATCGAAGCCGGGCAGGGGCGTCTCATCGCCCCGCGCCACCCGGAGGAGTCGATACGCGAAAATTCGCTCCGTATCCGTTATGTGCCCCAGGAGTTCCTGAATGCTCCACTTGTCGGGGGCATAACTGTGAAGCCTCGTCGCGGGTTCCAGCGTGTTCAGCAGGCTAAGGACTTCCTCCAGTTGTTCCGCCAACCGAGCCACAGGGTCGCTGATTTCCCTCGCACGGGAAATGTACCCTTCAAAGTACGGATTGTATTCACGGGGTTCGGGGCTACCCGGTCGGTGCGCCATGAATCTAACGTTACCTGATTGCGGTTTTTCCCTCGTTTGCTAACCTTGAGGTTCCACCATGAAACTCTCCATTCAGGATCTCCAGCTCAGCGGAAAACGTGTCTTCATTCGGGTCGATTTCAACGTCCCCCTTGCCAACGGTGGCACCGAAATCACCAGCGACAAGCGCATTCGCGCCTCCCTGCCGACCATAAAGTACGCCCTCGAACAGGGTGCGGGCGTCGTCCTTGCGTCGCACCTCGGCCGCCCCAAAGGCAAGCGCAATCCTGAGATGAGCATGGCCCCTGTAGCCGTAAAACTGGCCGAACTTCTCGGGCTGCCAGTAAAGCTGGCACCTGATTGCATTGGGCCCGAAGTGGCGGCCATGCTGCCTGCCCCTGGCGAAGTGCTGCTGCTCGAAAACCTCCGATACCACTCTGAAGAAGAAGCCAATGATCCCGGTTTCTCGGCCGAGCTGGCGAAGCTCTGTGACATTTATGTGAACGATGCCTTTGGTTCCGCCCATCGAGCCCACGCCTCCACCGTCGGGATGATTCAATTCGTCTCCCAGGCTGCGGCTGGTCTTCTGATGGACCTGGAACTCAAGTACCTCGGTAAGGCAACCAGCAACCCCGACCGCCCCTGCGTCGCCCTCATCGGGGGGGCCAAAGTTTCTGACAAGATCGAAATGATTGAGAATCTGGCCAAGGTGGTGGATACGCTGCTCATCGGTGGTGCCATGGCCTACACGTTCCTTCGTGCGCAGGGTCTGCCTACAGGCAAGTCCCTCGTGGAAGAGGACAAGATCGACCTCGCCAAGTCCCTTCTCGCCAACCTGGGCAGCAAATTGATGTTGCCGGTCGATCACGTCGTCGCCTCGGAGTTCAAGGCGGGCGCGGAAAATGAAACCGTTACCGAGATTCCGGCTGACAAAATGGCTCTCGATATCGGCCAGAAGACGATTGATGCCTACGCGGCCGTCATCGCTGGTTCAAAGACGGTGATTTGGAACGGTCCCATGGGCGTCTTCGAAATGCCGCCTTTCGACCACGGCACCGTTTCGCTCGCCAAAGCAGTCGCCAACTCCGGAGCGATTTCGGTGGTCGGCGGTGGCGATTCGGAGAAGGCCATCAAGGTCGCCGGCGTCAGCGCACAGATCACCCACGTCTCCACCGGGGGCGGTGCTTCGCTTGAGTTTCTGTCGGGGATTGAGCTGCCCGGCGTGGCTGCGCTTACCAACAAATAGACCGTTGCGATAAAGTAACTGCCATGAACCGTAAGTTGGCAGTTCTTCTCTTCGTTGGGGCGTGCGCGACCGCGTCCGCACAGATCGCGACTCTGTCGCGCGAACAGCTCATGAAGTACACCGAGGCCTGGAAGGGTGCTCGTTTCTCTGACGGGCGCCCGAAGGTGGATGACAAGCTCATCAACCGTCTCGCCGGGGTCACTGTGGAAGACGTCTGGACCATGCTCCCCCGCAATGGTTACAACAATCAATTCGAGGGAGGCTTTATGGTCCTTCACCCCGAAAAACGGCTCGTCGGGCGAGTGGTCACGGTGCAATTCATGCCGACCCGGCCTGATATGAAAGGCCCGAACGAAGCCGATGCGAAAGCGAAGGGCCTTCGTGACAACGGGAACCAGCGCGCACTCGATGTGCTGCAGGAGGGTGACGTGCTGGTGGCCGATATTTTTGGGAAAATTGAGGGCGGAACGTTGACGGGTAGCAACCTGGCGACCTATGTTTACGCTGTCACCAAACGCGGCATGATCGTCAACGGGGCTCTCCGTGACGTGGATGGCATCCTGGAGATCAACGGTCTGAACGCCTATTTCCGCGGTATGCACCCCACCCCGATTTCTCAGGAAGTGATGATTACCGGCATCAATGTTCCGGTTCGAATCGGCAACGTGACTGTGCTTCCGGGGGATGTGGTCCTGGGTGACCGTGAAGGTGTCTATTTCGTGCCGCCGCACCTGGTGGAGAAAGTTGTGGAGAATGCGGATGAAATCCATATCCACGATGACTGGACCCAGGACAAGTTCAAAAATGAGACCAGCAAGTACAAATCGACCGATATTTACGGTTCGCCGCGCGATCCAAAACTGAAGGCCGAATACGCTGATTATCTGAAGAAGAAGCTCGACGAACTGCACGCTACCCGCGACAAAAAGTAAGCTTCTTCTGACCTGCCTCAATTGACCTCGCACGATTCGAGGTTGTATCGTGGCTTATGGCAGCTTTCGCCCGGTTTATGTCACCCGCGTCGCTTGTTTTGAGCACGGTTCTTCTGAGCACGCTTGCCGCATCTGGCCAATCTGGCCCTTCCGCTTCCGACGCACCGAAGATTGTCCAACCCGGTGCCCCCGGCCAGCCCGGAAAACTCCTCACTCCCGAAACTGCCGCAGGCCCACGCAGGATTCCAGCTCAGGCCGATATTGAATTCATGCAGGGCATGATCATGCACCACTCCCAGGCCGTGGAAATGACGGACCTGATGCCTGCCCGTACCCGCAACAAAGTCCTGCGGGCGCTGGGCCAGAAAATCAGCGTGTCGCAAACCGATGAGATTCGGTTCATGAAAGAGTGGCTCCGGGACCGTGGCCAGGCCACCGAAATGCCCATGGCAGGCATGGACATGAAGGGTATGGACATGAAGGGTATGGAGCACATGCATCACGACATGCCCCTGATGCCCGGCATGCTGTCCCCGGAGCAAATGAAAGCCCTGGCCCGGGCCAAAGGCCCGAAATTTGACCAGCTTTTCCTCACCGGCATGATCCAGCACCATAAGGGTGCCCTCATTATGGTGGAGGATCTTTTTGACACGCCCGCAGCCGGCCAGGACGCCGTGCTGTTTGACTTCGCCACCGACATCGACAACACGCAGCTCGCCGAGATCAAAATCATGCAAAGCATGCTGCCAAAGGAAAGAAAATGAAGTTCCACAAGTTTTCGAAGGCAGCCGCAGCCCTTCTGCTCGCCCTCCCTTTCGCCGCCTCCGGCCAGACGCCGCCCGCTGCGGCGAAGCCCCCGGCTCCGCCCCCCAACCCGAAAGCCACTGTGTATTTCAACCCGCGTTCCGGGGCAGATGACCCACGGATTGGCCTGAAAGGTGGCCTCTACGACGCAGGTGAAGCCGCTTTCGGCCTGCAACGTGTCGGCTCTCTCCCCAAGCCTGCAGGCTTCGCCCCTGGCAACTCCATTCCGACACCGGCTCCACCTGCGCCGGAAACGCCCCCTCCGGCGAATGAACCAGTGGTCCCGCAGGCTGCGCCCAATCAGTACGGTTCCACCAACTCGGATTTGGCCTTCAGCGGGAACCATCTCTTCGTCGGCAACTACAACGGCATCAATCTTTATGACATTGATAGCCCGTCGAATGTGAAACTGCGGACGTCGATCGTTTGCCCAGGTGGCCAGGGCGATGTCTCCGTGTACGGCCATCTGCTTTTTATGTCCGGCGAAGCCATGAATGGCCGGAC
>RGPS01000287.1 GCA_010084195.1 Terriglobia bacterium | reverse complement strand
GGATATCTTGAAGGCGGCGGGCGAACTCAAGCTGGTGGCCAAGCCGGCGAGGGTCGTGTTCGAGTTGAAGGCGGAATGGGGGCAAATCCGTGACGAGCTGGCCGGGGTGGTGAAAGTCTTGGAGAAGCACAAAGACCTCGGGGAACAGGTGCAGCAGTTGAAGGGCGTGCTGGAGCGGGTAACGGAGGCGGTGAGGCACTGTCCGATCCCGCCGAAGACGACCGACAAGGCAACAGTTGGAAAAGTATCGAAACCGAAGAAGACAAGCCGGTGATCGTGACTTGGCCGAACGTGTCACCCTGGTCGACCTCCCCATGAAACCGCTCCCACTGCTAACCGCTCTGGTCCTCGCTTCTCTCAACAGAAGTTTGCCCTACCTCCGGAGGATTAGCTTTGGTTTGCCGGTGGCGTTCATGCTGCTGACCGTAGCTTGGGTATCGGCCGAAGTCATCTGGCGGGGCGATTTCGAGACCGGCACCACCGAGCAGTGGCGCGGTGCGCCGAAGGGTCAGAACATCAAGATTGTGGAGGCTCCCGTGCGTGCAGGGAAATTCGCTTTGCGCATCGAAGGGAGCAACGCCGCTCGAAGGGGAGACCTCGACCGCATCGAGTTCCAGCATCAACCCGCTGGGAGCGGAACGGCCGAGGGTGCGGAACGCTATTTCGGCTGGAGCGTGTTTCTGCCCGAGAAGTTCACCGACGCTCAACATTCGGTCGGTTACTTTGAAACCCGGAACAGTTGGACCCGCCTGATGGCGTTCGACGTTCGCGGCGAGGACATACTGTTCACCACCCGGGTGCCCTACGCACGGCGTTGGGACGGCAAGGGGAAACTGACGCCGGGTCGCTGGCACGACTTTGCTGTGCACGTCATGTGGTCACGCGATCCGGCCAAAGGGTTCGTCGAAGTCTGGTTCGACGGTGAGCTGGTGGTGCCGCGTGTGAACACGGCCACGCTGCGGGACGAGAACCCGGCCTTCTTCCAAATCGGATTTTTCCGCGCCACCAGCGAAGTGCCCGAGACGATCATCATCGATCACATCATCGAGGCAACCACGCTGGCGGAAGTCACAGCTCCCCCGCTTCCGTATAGGAGCAAGCCAGCCGACACGAAATAGTGGCACCCGCGTTCATCTTCCTCCGACAACTGGCGGATGAAGATGGCGCGAAACGTAGTCACCACGTTGTGCGGTGACTTCTGCAAGCGCAGCGGGCCTTCCACCGACCCAAGCATCGGCGGATCAAAGGCCTGCTGCGCAGGGAGGCCCGCGACATACTTCTCGGAGGGACACTGGTAACGGAGACGGGTGGCTTGAGTCATCGCGGGGCGTCCCGGGCGATACAGGCCCACCAGACCCAGGCGATGAACAACCCTTGGAAGGGCAGTCGCGCCCACAGGACCCACCCCGGAATTTGAACTCCCTCCCAGCCATGCAGGGCCACGTGCAGGTTCGCAGGAAACACGGCCAGCAGCAGGGCAATCAGGCCCCAGCCGGCTGCGACGCGTAATCTCGGGACCAGGATTGCTAGACCGCCAGCCATCTCAGCGCCGCCGCTGGCAAGAATCAATTCCCGGTGCCAGGGCAGATATGCTGGCATCAGGCCAAGATAAGTCCCGGGATTCAGAAAGTGATTCAACCCGGCCAGTGTGAAGAACACGGCCAACAGCCAGAGGGCGGCTGTGCGCCGCTTGGCGGACCAAGAGCTTGAAACACAATCGCTGCTCACAGTTTGAGCAATGCGGCCAGGCGGGGCTCCACCTTGGCCAGACCCTTCAGGACGAGTTCGGCCATCGCCTTGGCACCCTTCTCCGAGAAGTGCGTGCGGTCGGTCCAGGAGCAGCTCAAGTCGGCGCTGCCGGCGTCACCGAGCTTCTGGAAGAGTTCCCCACTGGCGGCATGAAGGTCCACCAGCGCGACGTTCTTCTCCTTCGCCACCGCCTGCATCGCGTCCGCGTAGGGCAGGAGTTCCTGAGTCACCTTGCCGTCCTTGTCGAAGTTGCGCCGGTGCATCGGCGTGACCAGCACGGGCGTCGCGCCACCCGCCCGCGTTTCGTCCACGTAGCGGCACAGGAAGTCGCGGTAATCCGTCGCGGCCTCCGTGGACTCGGGACGCTCCCTGGCGTGAGAGTCGTTATGCCCAAACTGGATCAGCACGAAGTCCGGTTTCTCTGCGAGGGTCTTCGTCCAGAGTCCCTCCTTGATGAAGGTCTTCGCGCTGCGTCCGCTCTTGGCCAGGTTGATGACACGCACGTGCGATTGAAACGCCGCCGCGAGGAAGTGTCCCCAGCCTCGGATGTTCGAGTTGGCCGGATACTCACACACGGTGGAGTCGCCAATGACCGCGATCCGAACTTCCCGGGGCGCATCCGCACCGAGGGAAACCTGGGCGAAGCACAGCCAGGTGAACAGGATTGCGGCGAGCCAAGGGACACAGTGTTGCCAGCGCTCCAGCGCAGAATTGGGTTCTGGCAGCGGGCTTCGCGGTGCGAAGGACCAGTTGAGCGATGGCATGCGTGAAGTGTTGGGTGGGTCCCGTCCGACGTCAACGTCCAGCCGCTCATGAATCACGTTCTCACGTTCAATTCACTCCTCATCCAGCAGGTAAGCGTGGATGCGGCTGGCTGAATACCAGCCCCAACAGCCGCCTCCATTACAATCATGACGAACGCTGCATTGCTCGCTTCGCTCCTCCTCGGCTGCACGCTGCTCACCGCCGTCCAAGCCCAGCCCAGCGCCGGCAAGGGCAACGTGGTGGACGATCCCACGGGGAAGGGCGACCGGCTGCGCCGTCCCGGCTTCCTGTTTCTGGAACTCGACTGTCACGAGCTCAAGGCACACCTGGAGTTTTTCAAGTCCGTGGCCGGCTATGCCCTCAACCGCCAGCAGGGTAACTTTGTCATCCTCCGCTCGGAGCGGGGCGAAATCCTGCTCAACGGAGTCGGCGGGACTCCCGGGAGCAAGCCGGCGCGTTATCAGGGGCCGCGGGTGGAAATCGGCATCGTGGTGGACGACTTGGACCGGTCGTTCCTCGAAGCCAAGAAGCACGAGGGCTGGGCCATCCAAGCGGGCATTGCCCGGCAACCTTGGGGCGTGCGGGACTTTCGGGTGACATCCCCCGAGGGCTACTACCTGCGGATCACGGAAGGGCCACGGTAATTCGTGTGGGCTGTCGGCAGTCTGGCGCATCCGGCCATTCCGCCCACCGGCTTACGCGCTCACTAACACCCGCGCCACGCACCGTTTCGTCCGCAGCGCCGCGAAGTCCGTGTCCTCGTCGTCAGGGTGGGTAACTAAAACGGCTGCTCCTCCGGCGCTGGGTCCGTGCAGACCCGCAGCACGCACCGCCAGTCGCGGAGCAGCACCAGGCCGGTTTGTCCCTCCATCAGGAGTGTTGCCTGGTGGAGTTCCAGCAGCCGCGTGAACTCTCGTGGTTGTTGCGCCTGCTCATAAATGCGTTCGAGTCGGCGAACGGCATCCAGTTCCCAATACTCGTAATGCAGCACCCGGTCCCCGCGCCGCAGCTCGGTGGCGATCGGCGGACAGGCCGCGATTTCCTCCGCCGTGGCGAAGCGCGACTTCACGCACTCAAACTCAGTGTGCTCGGTCTCCCGCCATTTCCGGGTCTCCTGGTCCAGCGGCAGGACGGAAAGCAGCTCATCCCCGCGCCGCCAGAGTACGCCGGAGTGAAGTTCAATCCAACTTCCCTGCGCCTGTTCGGCGGAATACTCCAACAGCTCATCTCCTAGCTGCTGTTGCGCCTGAATTCGCTGCCAGTGCTTAAGCAGCAACCAATTCTCCCGCCGGTTCAGTTCGGAGGCCACGGCGGCGACGTCAGCGGGACCGCGCAGCGTTTTGGGGAGGTGGAATAAGTGCGAAGAGCCAGAATAGCAGACCATGCAATACCCGCAGTTGATGCGGTGGGCGAATAGGAGATTTCCACGAAACTGAGTTCACAACTGGTAAACATAGCAATCACTTCCGAAACAACTTTTGCTCGTGCCGGTAAGTCATTTAAGGTTAAGGCAGGGGCACCGCCCGGTAGAATCGCTTAGGTTGTCCCGGCGAACCCGGGTCAATCACTAAATACGGACTGGAAGGCAGCGTCACGTTTGAAAGCACGAGCCAGTTTGTCGTACCGACGTTGACCATGTCGGCATAATCAACTCGGAACTGCTGGCCAACTGGCCCACCGAGCGTAGCACCGCTGTAGAGCTTCAAGTCACCGAAGTACAAAAGGTTCGCATTTTGGCTCGTGGTGAAACCACCTGCCGAGCTGCTTACCACGACTCGGTATGCCCCGGCATTTGTTGCGGCGAGATTTGACAGATTCAGCGTTGGAGTTGTCGCGCCGGGAATGTTCGTGCCGTTGAATTGCCATTGGTAGGTCAATCCCGTGCCGCTGGTGCCCACGGTAAAGGTCACGGCGTCACCCAATACGAAACTTTGGCCTTTTGGTTGCGTAGTGATGTTGATGGGGTCCGTGCTGAACTGAAAGGCACCGATATCCACGCGTCCTGGTGGGCGGGGAACCCCGCGTTGATCCACCACAGGCGCGCCTATGGTGGAGCCACCAATAACAGCCAAGCTGTTGAAAAGCAGAGCGTGTGTGAGTGTGCCGCCACCATTGTCTTGCAGCGGCCCAATTTCAGGAGGTTCGTTTTGAAAATCATTGATGCTCAAACCAGCGGCCCCATGGCTATTGCCGATGAGATTGAAGCCGGTGGAACTAAAGTTTGTGCCTAATAAATCAGTGCCGGGGGCGTTATCTCCAATCAACGTGTTCAAAAGTGTAACAACATTTCCACCAGCAGTCCTCAGGCTGTAGATTCCGCCTCCCAAACTCCGGCCAGGATGGTTCCCTGTGCCTCCACTCACGGTGTTACTCACAATCGTGCAGTTGACCAGAGCCATTTCGGCGTCTACCACAAAAACACCACCCCCACAACCCCAACCGCCATCGCCCCAGATTGATCCGTCGGAGTAACTACCACCACCTTTTCCGCCACCGAAGGCGCTCCCTCCGCCCCGTAATCCCGTTGCATTGTAATTGTAGCTCATGCCGGCACCACCACCACCAAATCCGCCATCGGCTCCGGGGCCAACCTGCGTCACCCCGTGCCCGGGGTTGTTACCACCTCCATCGCCACCCAGACCCAGCGAAGGATCACCAGGATTCCCAGTTCCCCCAAGTGCGGTGTTCTGGGAAAACGTACAGTTG
>RGPS01000286.1 GCA_010084195.1 Terriglobia bacterium | reverse complement strand
TGTTCGACGTCATCCGACGACCACTCCCCGGGCTTCTTCTTGACCCAGAAATCAGCACCAAACGCCAGCGGCTGAAACATTGAAAGAAGCGGCGACGCGGCCAGGTACCGGAGTACTGTGCGTCGGTCTGTATTCGAAACCATAAATGCCATTACACAACGAGCGGAACACCACCTGCCTTAGCTGTGACAATGTCTTACAAAACTGGCGTTCGGTGCGAACCCGGACAGGCTAAAGGGCTGGTTTGCCCCGATAGACCATGGTCTTCGGTTCAAACTTTGCCCTGAGGGATACCAGCGCCGTATGCAGGGTGAACGTGACTTCCCGATCCCTTGCGTCAATGGTGAGAAGGTCTTTCGAGAAGCCAAACAGCCAGGTAGTGGCTGCTTTCGGGGCGAGACGGACAACCCCGGCCTGGGCTGGTTCTTTATCTTTCGCTTCCAGTGTTGCCGCAGACTGCAGCAGATCCCGCATTCGTTGTTGACGCTGTATCAGGGGCTCCGGGGGCGGAGTTGGTCCCTGGCCGCGTCGGGGCTTGTCCATAATCCCATAGGGAAGGGAACTGACTGCAATCACGTAACGGTCATCCAGGCCTGAGGGCAGCGGATATCCCAGCGCATCGCGTATCGGCAGCGCCGATTCCCACCGTACCGTTACAGGCTCGCGCTTTCGGGCCCCGCCGCGGATCTGGGGGGCGTCGGGATTCAGTTCCATCTGGTTGCCCAGACTGCGGGGAGCGTTGATCTGGCCTGCGCGCCCCACGGTGGGGGCATTTGCGGCACTCACGAGGGGGTCGGTATCCTGCTGGAACTCGACATTGACGCCTTTGGCCCATGGAGAGTCCGAAGTCAGCTTCTCAATCTCTTCGCCCGACCATTTGTCAGGAGTCTTCGCATTCCAGAATTCGGTTTTTGCCCAGAGCCCTGCAGGCGTCAGAATCGAAATGCTGAGACTGAGGGCGTCGCGGCGTGTCATGCTTCCAGATTAGCGCGTCTAAAAGCCCACGCGAATCAGCAATAAACTGAGGCCGCAGAGTGCCAAACTGGCCAGCAGGGCCACCAGCGCGGCCCGTCCACCGACCCGAGAGAACTGCACGAGGTTGACTTCCAGACCCATTGCCGCCATTGACAGCGCGATCAGGATTTCGCTGGCGAACGTCAGCAGGGGCAGTAGCGCGTAACTTCCAAAACGGAACTGCACCACGGGAATGAGACCGGCTGTGTTCAGTGCTGCCAGCGCCAGGAAGCCCCAGACAAACGGCGGCACCAGGCGCGAATAGTGCACTGTTACCTTCTCCCCTCCCGAGGTCTTCGCGTGCCACAAAGCCAGTCCAAAAATAAACGGGGCCAGCATCGCCACCCGTACCAGCTTGATCAGCGTCGCCAGGGCTCCCGCCGGTTGACTGAACGCGAACCCGGCGGCCACCACCTGCGGCACCGCGTGAATCGAAGTTCCAGCCCACAGTCCGAACGCCTGGTCGGTCAGCCCGAGAGCGGTGCCGACCAGTGGCAGCAGGAACATGAGGGCCAGGCCGAGGAGATTCACTGAAGTCACGGAAAGGACCAGGTCGTCGTCTTCGGCTTCAATGAGCGGGGCCACTGCAACAATCGCGCTGGTTCCGCAGATCGCCGTTCCTGCCCCCAACAGGATCGCGGTCTTTTTGCGGATTCCTGCCATCTTCCCGATCCAGATCGTCGCCGCCGTAGAGCATACGATCAACACCACCACCAGGGCCAGAGCCTTCAGCCCGGCTGAGTAGAAAACGCCCAGATTCAGGCCAACTCCCGTCAGGATAATTGAGGCTGGAATCAGCCGCCGGGGCCACGGGCGCGCACTCTCTACCAACTTCATGGGCAGGTGGATGGCGTTGCGGACCAGAATTCCCAACACGATGGCAATCATTGCGGCCGAGATCGGGTGCCGGGCGGTTGCGCCATCCTGGACCTCAAAGGGAGCGAAGGGCAGGTAGTGAATTCCGAAAGCAGCGGCCCCAATCACGGCAGTTAACAACGCGCCGGGTACGGGAGAAACCACCGGAGCCTGGGGCTTCTCCGGGCCCTTCTTTACAACCGGGCGCGTGTACACGCCTTCCATGGAATCGAGAGAGTTCAGAGCCTCTTCTGTCATCGGAATGGCGGCGGTCTGGATGCGGGCGCTCATCGGTCTGAAACACCCGCAGTATGGCACAACAAGCTGAGTTTCGGTATCGCCCTAAAGCCTATCTGTCTTGACCTCTATCCTGGGCGCCCTACCTCGGGTACGATCCGTTGTTCACATCCAGCGTCGTCCCATTTACATACTCCGGGCACTCAGACCCCAGCCAGAGAATCGAAGCGGCCACTTCCTCCGGCTCGCACGCCCTGCCGGAATACACCGACCGCATCACCGAATCTTTGCGCGACTGCGGCAACTGTTCATACATTGAAGTCCGGGTCGGCCCCGGAGCCACCGCGTTGACCAGAACGCCAAACGGCCCCAGTTCCCTGGCCCAGGACTTCGTCAGATTCAGCAAGCCGGCCTTGGTCACGCCATACCAAAGGTCCGGATGCCCGGTAAACGCCGAGACGGATCCAACATTCACTACCCGCCCGCTGCGCCGAGCTTTCATCTGTGGAGCAAGTGCTTCAATCAGCTTCGAAGGAGCTACCAGATTCACCGTAAGTATCTCGGCCCGATGCGCCTCCGGGATTGAATCCAGGGGCTCACAGTAAAGAACTGCGGCGTTGTTGACGAGAGTGTCGACCGGCCCCAGTTCCGCGATCAAAGCCGGAATCCCCGCCAGGTTTTCGAGGTTGTAATCCACCCGCTCCCCAACCACCTCCGGGCCAAACTGCTTATCGAGGGAAAGCACGCGACATGCTGCAGCAGCGAACGCCCGAGCCGTAGCCAGGCCAATCCCGCGACCCGCTCCAGTAACCAACACCGTCTTCATTTCCATATTGTCTCTCCGTTCCGACAGAGCTAAACTCGTACCACACTCGCGATGAACTTGAACCGCATGAGAGCCATCCTGATCTCGGCGCTTTTGTCCTTCGCGAGCCTGCCTGCCGCGACCATCACCGTCTACCCAACTCTCGCGACAGGCGCGACGGTTCGGGCGGAAATCCACCTTTTCGAAGGCGAAAGCAAGAAAGACCTCTGGCCATCCGGCAGCGTGTTGAGCGCCGTTGATATCCCGCCGGGTCAATACGCTCTGAAGGTTTCATCGCCAGGCTTCCGACCCTTCGAGCGACAGTTGGAAGTCACCACCGGGCGTACCGAAGTGCGCGCCGTCCTCTCGCTAAGCAAAGAGCGCGATGGAACGGCTCTGGCTATCTCAGGCCGTATCAATGCTGCTCCGGTCCCCAGTCGCTTGTGGGTCCTGGCGTTTCCGCTTCATGGGCCGCCCTCCGATACGACGGAGTGCCGGGTCACTCCCAGGGGAGAGTTCGATCTCCGCACACTCAACTCCGGGCCGTACCTCCTAACCGTGGTTGACGGACGCAAAGTTCTCGCCACGATGAGCATCTACATCGGGATGCAAAATCCGCCCATCCTCATAGATCTGGCCGGAACCAGCACCGGGCCGCCGTAAGTTATGGCGTTTGTTGCCTGGCATCCGTGCTAACTTCCATAAATGCCCTCCGTCCCTCCTGAGACCACCTACACCACGCAGGGCACTGAGTACTTCGAAAAACGAACTCTTCGGCGACACGCCCGGGTTCTCCACTTGTGGGCGACGGGAGTTGCGGCTGTCATCTCCGGCGACTTCTTCGGCTGGAACTTTGGCCTTCTTTCCGGCGGGTTCGGTGGCATGTTTCTTGCGGTCGCGATCATGACCGTTATGTACGCCGGCCTCTGCCTCTCCATAGCGGAGATGTCCGCCGCGCTCCCCCACTCTGGCGGTGCCTACTCCTTCGCTCGCACTGCCATGGGAAGGTGGGGCGGGTACCTCACCGGCCTCGCCGAAAACATGGAGTACATCCTCACCCCAGCCACCATTGTTGTTGGTATCGGTGGCTACCTCGGGGCGATCTTCGGCACTCCGAAATCCTTTGAACCCCTTTGGTGGCTCGCCGCCTACGCTGTCTTCGTGATGCTCAATGTCCGTGGCGTCGAACTTGCCTTCCGCTTCTCCGTCTTCATCGCAGCTGCGGCCCTCCTCGTCCTTGTCGTCTTCTGGGTCGCAGCCATCCCCCACCTCCAGTTCCAGCGCTTCGCCCTCGATGTTCCGCCCTCTCCCGGCCACTCGGCGTTCCTTCCGCGGGGTATCCCTGGTATCCTCGCCTGCCTGCCCTTCGCGTTGTGGCTCTATCTCGGCATCGAGCAACTCCCGCTCGCCGCCGAAGAGTCTCATGATCCAGGCCGCGACATGCCGCGAGCTTTGATCTGCGGCCTGCTGACCCTGGTCGTTTGCTCTTTCTTAACGGTCTGCGTTTCCGCTGCGATCGCCCCAGGCGCGACCAAACTCGGTGCCTCCGACGAGCCCCTGATCCTTGGCTTCCAAACTGTCTTTGCGACAAAAGCGTGGACCAAAACGTTGGCGGTCGTGGCCTGCATCGGCCTGATCGCCAGCTTCCACACCATCATCTTTGCCTATGGACGTCAGATTTACTCCCTCTCCCGAGCCGGCTACTTCCCTCCCTTCCTCTCTGAGACGCACTCGGTCCACAAGACCCCCGTGCGCTCTCTCATCGCCGGTTCCGCTCTTGGCCTGCTCGCAGCCCTCGGCATCTATCTGACCGGGCAAAAGAGTTCCGTCGGCGCTACTCTCTTAAATATGGCCGTCTTCGGGGCCGTCATCGCCTACATCCTGCAGATGGCTTCGTTTATTCTTCTCCGCCGGAACCTCCCCAATGCCAAACGCCCGTACCTGAGTCCCCTTGGCATCACCGGAGCGGTCACCTCCGCAGGGATCGCAGCCGTGACACTGGTCACGCTCTTCCGCAATCCCGATTACAGTCGGGGCGTCTGGGGCGCTGCTATTTGGTTCCTCTGCGGAATTGCCTACTTCGCCATTTACGCGCGTCACCGCCTGGTGCTCTCTCCCGAGGAAGAGTTCGCGAACCATCACGAAAAAAAGCCGCACCAAAAAGTAAAATGAAACGCTTCCCGGACCTGAAAACCCTGCTCGCCAAAGCCACCCCGGCACGCTCCGGAGATCAATTGGCAGGCCTCGCGGCTGACTCTGCCGAAGAGCGCGTTGCCGCGCAGATGGAACTCGCCGACGTCCCCCTCAAGCGCTTCCTCGCCGAACCCCTCATCCCCTACG
>RGPS01000285.1 GCA_010084195.1 Terriglobia bacterium | reverse complement strand
CAGCTACTGTGAACGTGACTTTATCCGCAGTCGTAATGCCCGACAACGTCACCCGCACGGACATCGGCAACAACTCGCGACTCCGCAGATAAGCCCCCGGAACCGTCAGCCAAACCGGCTCCGCAGGCAACTTCGCCGTCACCCTCGGCCCCGGATTCTCCAGCTTCGCTGCCGCCAGATCATCCGTGCTCACGGCCAGCGCAATCACGTCATCCCGCAGAGGCAGGAACGAAATCCGACGTTCCGGCTTCGAACCCTGCATCCGGCAAAGTTTCTGATAACAATTGCCGCCCTGGCTCTTCGCGTACGTCTCCAGCTTCTGGAAATCGAACCGGCCACGCGCAATGAAGTACGTGCCGCTGGCCGAAAATGAAGCCGCCACCAGATCCAGATCCCGCTTGTACTCGAACCCCGACGCATCCACGAACTGCTTATACTCGGCTTCCAATGGCACCGCAGAACCAGCGAGGAAGCCGCCGGCACGCAGCTTCGCCACGTCCGCACTAAAGACCGCAGCCTCCTCCACCGGAAACCGCGACAAGAGCACCGCTGGATCAAAAAAGGTCCGGGAATCCCGGACCTTTAAGAACAACAGAACCCCGGCGAGGACCACCGCCCCGCCGACAATCGCCTGCGTGACTCGTCTCATGCCAGCCATACCAAAACTAGGCCGCGCGCTCCAGCTTCCACAACTTGATGTAGCCTTCCAGCATCTTCATCATCTCGTTGAAGCCTTCGATAGTGAGCGACTGCGCACCATCGCTGACAGCCTTCTCCGGACACGGGTGAACTTCCACAATCATGCCGTCCGCACCCACCGCAACCGCAGCCTTCGCAATCGGCGGCACCAGACTCCGCTTACCCACCGCATGGCTCGGATCAATAATCACCGGCAGGTGCGTCAGCTCATTCAGCACCGGCACCGCTGAGATATCGCACGTGTTCCGCGTCGCCGTTTCAAACGTCCGAATTCCGCGCTCACACAACATCACATCCGGATTGCCGTGCGCCACCACATATTCGGCCGACATCAGCAGTTCCTTGATGGTCGCGCTCAAACCGCGCTTCAGCATCACCGGACGACCGCACTTACCCAACGACTTCAGCAACGAGAAGTTCTGCATGTTTCGCGCCCCGATCTGCAGGATATCGGCATACTCCGCCACCAGCGAGACGTCGCTGTCGCTCATCACTTCCGTAATGATCGCCAGGCCCGTGGCTTCGCGAGCCTTCGCCAGCAACTTCAGACCATCGCCCTGCATGCCCTGAAAATCGTAGGGCGAAGTGCGCGGCTTAAACGCCCCGCCACGCAGAATCGTGGCACCAGCCGCAGCAACCGCCTCGGCCGTCTCCATGATCTGCTTCTCGCTCTCCACCGAGCAGGGGCCAGCCATAGTGATGAACTCACTCCCGCCTATAGCAGCCTTGCCGACTGTAATTACCGTCTTTTCCTTACGGAATTCACGACTGACAAACTTGTAGGGGGCTGAGATACGCGTCGCCGTTTCTACGCCGGCTGTTGCTTCCAGCGATTCCAGACAGGGGCCGACGTCTCCGCCAACACCAACAACTCCGATGACTACACGCTGTTCGCCGGCAATCGAGTGCACCCGGAACCCAAACTCCTGGATCCGTGCGCAAACGTGGTCGATTTCCTGCTTCGTGGCGTGGGGCTTCATTGAAATGATCATTTAGCTGCTATTTGCTCCAAATAAAAAACCCACTCTTGCGAGTGGGTTGGCTCAGAAAACTGCTTACAACGACGAGACCAACTCCACTCTAGGGAGTGTGAAATGTGGGCCAAAACCAAAATCGGTAGCCTGTCGTCATGAATCCCCACTATAGCGAGTCCGGCGGAAGAGCGCAAGGTTTTGAGGTAGTTTTTTTGCTGTTTTACTAACCACTTCCCAGTGGTGTATCCGTCAGATCCAAGCTGCTAAGCCATTACCAGATAACCACTTCCATGTGGGTGAATCACCCACCCATCAACGGTAGCTACTTCTCGACTTCCTCTATCGACAGGATGCGGGAATCCGCCTGGAACTTGCGGTATCTGCTGAAGTGCAAAACCTGATCCACCCGCACTGCTTTCACCAAAGCGATCCTCGCATTCGCCCGCAGCGTGATCATGGAGGGAGCCCAGATCTCGTCATTCACCTTATTGCTCTCAAACGACATCGTGGTGCCCTTGCCAATCCTCGCCAGGAATAATCCGAACGAAACCGTCCCCAGCGTGTCCGCCTCTACCTTTACCCACGTGGAGTCCGCTTTATCAATCCACAGCGTCCCCTCCATATTCTTCAGGATGAAAGCCCACGGGCCTGAGTAGGACCGTATCGGCACCGCCCGGATCTGCCACGCTGGCCGACCATTAACCACTTGCTCCCCCAGCAGCGTAAACTGAAACGCCTCCGGAATACGCTGGAACTTAGCCCGGTCGGCCGCCTCCTCACGACGCTGTTCGTCGATGCGCTTCTGCTTTTCTGCCGGGCTCATGCGCGCCACTTCCTGCGCGGCCTTCTCATACTTCCTGCGCTCTTTCTCCGCTTCAGCCGGAGGCAGCGGCTTCCCATCCCGCTCTACGACCAGCCGAAGGCGCTTCGGCCCCAACGAAACCACCTCAGTCTTCGTACTGTTGGTCTTCTTGATCTTGCCCTTGTCGTCCAGTTCACGAGTTTCTGAGAGGACGTCATACGTATAGTCCCGCCGCAACTCCTCCTGACGGTTGTCCACCGCCAGCGACTTCTTCACAATCTCGACAGCACTCGGCGTCTGCCCCGCAGCCACCGCACCAGCGGCGACAAGCGAGAATAAGAACTTAGCGGCATGAAAATTCATATAGTCACCACGGGCGGCACCATCGAGAAAGTTTATTCGGAAAGCTCTGGCCAGGTGGAAAACGTGGCGCAGAAAATTGACCGCTATCTGCAGTCCTTGCGGCTTCCCGGCGTTCAGGTGGAAATAACTCCCCTGCTCAACAAGGACAGTCTGCTCATGACCGACGCCGATCGCGACCTGATCTTCGCCGTCGTCCAGGCGAAACTCGTTGACGGCCCGGTTATCGTCACGCATGGCACCGACACCATGGTCGAAACCGGTCGCCTGCTGAAACAAAAGCTCACCACACCAGCCCACACCGTGATCCTGACCGGGGCGATGTCGCCCCTCGGCTTCGAACATTCCGATGGTCTGCAAAACCTCACCGAAAGCCTGCTCGCCACCCGCATCCTGGGACCGGGCGTCTGGATCGTGATTCACAATGAGGTCCATGACGTCGACAGAGTTCGTAAGGACAGGCCCAACGCACGCTTCGTCCCCCTCAAGGCAGATGCCGACTAAGGCTTCGGAGATGTAATTTGTAAATCAGCCGTCAGATTCTGCCAGTCCGGCATTTCATACGGCTTCAGCTTCGTGGTGAAGGGAGCAGAAACTTCCACCGAACCATTCGGCGCAACACTGGCCACCTTGATCTGGAACGTCCCCACTGAATCCTCTTCCGAGCGTTTCGTGCTGGCCCACAGGGTCACATTGGCTTCCAGCCCGGCAATCTCGGCCAGCGAGTGATTCACCACCACAATCCGCGCCGTCGGCTTCTTATCCACCGTCACCACCCGAACGCCAACCACTTCCACAAACTTCTGTAGAGGATTCGACCCTTTTTCTCCCGGGGCGGCCATCGCCGCAACCTTTTCGTCCGATGCCTTGTCGGCCCCGGCGTCACCCTTGCCCCCCGGTTGCATCATGTAATACGCCAGACCAAGTACAACCAAGAGTGCCGCGGCCACGCCACCACCCACCAGCCACGCTGGCGGAGCCTGTTTTTGCGGTGGCCACGCGGCTTGCGGCTGAGCGTAATCGGCTGGAGGATAGGCAGCCGGAGGTGGCGGATAAGCGACCGGCGGTGCATATGCCGGGGGCGGTGGCGCTTGCGGCTGCCACGCTGCCTGTGGAGGCGGAGGCGGTGCCTGCGGAGGCGGCGGTGCCCACTGCTGCGGAGGTTGCCACGCCTGCGGCTGCTGAGCGACAGGCGCAGCCGGTGGCTGCCACGCGGCAGCAGGAGGAGCATAACCCGGCGGAGGCGCGTTTTGCTGCGGATATGCCTGCGGCGGATAACCCTGCGGCGGGTAGTTCTGGGGAGGCGCAGCCACGGGCGGCGCACCCGCCGGTGGCTGGTTCACGCAATACGGACATTCAGTCTTCGAAGGCGGTACATCTTTCCCGCAGCGCGGGCAAACCCAATTGAACATATTTCCTCCACTGTATACGAACGCAGCCGAGGCCGTGTTGGTTGCCGGAATATCACGCTCGAATATCATGAAACGTGGCGTTTACTCATGAATTGGATTCCGTCCTCCCTGCCGACCTCCCCAATCGCGACCGCGTGATCGCAGCCGCCTCCCGACACCTCCAGCTCGTTACCGAAATCAATGAGGTGATGAACCTCACCCGCATCACCACCCCTCGCGACGCAGCCATCAAACACATCCTCGATTCCGTCATGCCCTGGAAACTCTTCGCCGGAGCCAAAACTGTCCTCGACGCCGGTACCGGCCCCGGCTTCCCAGGCCTGCCCCTCGCCCTCACCCTGCCCGACACCCGCTTCACCCTGGCCGAATCAACCGGCAAAAAAGCCCGCTTCGTCGAGTCCGTCATCGCCGACCTCCAGGTCCCCAACGCGAAAGTCCTCCCCGAACGCGTCGAGGACATTGGCAAGCGAGAGCGCTATCAAATCGTCACCGCCCGAGCCTTCGCCCCCCTGCCCAAAGCCCTGAAAATGCTCGCGCCTCTTCTCAAGACGGGCACCCGAGCCCTTCTTTACAAAGGCCCGGACGTCGAAACCGAAATCGCCGAAGCCGCCCGTGACGCCAAACTCATGGGCGTCAAATTCGAAATAGTCATGCATTACGACCTGCCGGACGGCCTCGGCACCAGAAACATTGTGGAGATTGCAAGATGAAGAACTCCCTCTGGCTCCTGCTCACAGCCGTATCATCGGCATCAATCCCGGCCCTGGCCCAAACCAGCGACGTCCCCAAAACCTTCGTCGTCCCCAAGGCCCACTACGACTACATCCGCCGCGAAATCGGCATCCCCATGCGCGACGGCGTCAAACTCCACACCGTCATCATGATGGCGAAGAATACGAAAAACGCGCCCATCCTCCTCACCCGTACCCCCTACAACGCCTCCAAACGCACCGAACGCACCCAGAGCCCCACCCTGCTCGCCTCCCTGCCCCAGGGCGACGAAGTCTTCGTCGAAGATGGCTACATCCGCGTCTTCCAGGACATCCGAGGCAAATACAAATCC
>RGPS01000284.1 GCA_010084195.1 Terriglobia bacterium | reverse complement strand
AACAGCAAATATCGGCGATAGATTTCCTGCAATTTGTACTGCAACCGGAAAAGCTCTTCTTGCCAATCTTCCTCGCGGTGAAGCCGGACCAGGTCTGCGACCTCTTGGCCGGACTGCGCGGCGGGCTCGACCCGCAAGTGATCCTCGCCGGCCGAAGGATTAACGACGACATGGGCAGGTTTATCGCGCAGCGGGCGGTTAAGATGATGATTCACGCTGGTATTCCGCTTAAAGGGGCGCGAATCGGGATTCTGGGTGTAACGTTCAAGGAGAATGTGACTGATATTCGAAATAGTCGGGTGCCAGATATCGCGCGCGAACTGCAGGAGTTTGGGATTGACGATCTCGAACCGGTCGGCCGGGATCGACTTGTCGGTGTTGGGCGGGGGCATTTCGTTCTCAAAGGTCTCGAACGTCTCGCCCGTGTAGGGGTTGACCATGATGCCCGTGGAGATCTTGTTCTCGGTGTTGTCCAGCGGAGTCTTGAACAGTTCGTCGCTGTAACTGCCCAGATACTTGTCCTGCATGGTCTTGGGGGTCTGGACCATGATCTCGCCGTTGTCTTCGTTGAACCAACGGTTGAGGTAGGTCATGCGGTGGGCGTACTGGTCCTCGCCACTCGACAGCAGCGTGCTGCCCAGCAGAATAGGCTGGTGCTGAGGCGGCGGACTGTGGTGCGAGCGGAGTTCTCCGCCCGGCGTGGGGCGGTCGGCTGGCTCCAGACCCGGAGGAGGAACAGGCACACCCACCCCTACCTTGGGAGCCGACGACGCCGGCACATAGGCACTGTCGTTCCACTTTCGGCGGTTTTCGAACTGGGCTCGCACAGGGTAGGACGTGTAGATGTTCGGCGCTCCAGGCGGCCCATATGCCGGCGCCGTATCCTGCACACCAGGACGGCAGTTGCCCATGGTCTGCTCAACCTGAGCCGCCAAACTCGTGTAGTTCTGGTTAGGCACCCGCCCCGGCGTACCCTCGTACACCGTGAAACGTTGCCCCAACGGCTTGCTGGCCAGCGTGCCTTCGCGGGTGCCCGAGTGAGCCATCACGAACGACGACCGGTCGGCGAACCGGCTGTTGTCATACAGGCTCGATACGGGCTGGTAGGGACCAGGGATCGTGGCCCCCAACCCCAGTGGCGTTCCTTTGGACATGCGTCTTTTATTTTTAGGCCAATGTTTTTTTATTTTTCAAGCCAGGGAGGGTTCGTCTCCGACTTTTTGGCTAGATAGAGAACAAAGGACGCCCACCCTTCCCCATGTCCTTGCACGCACAAGGACCGTACCGGTACGTAGCCACCGACACGCACGGGTACCTGTACAACGGGACGCACGAGATCTACTCCTTCCCCCACGACCACCGGAACGCCCTAGGCACGTTCTTTCACCACCGGGGCACCACGTGGTTTTGGGGCAGTTGTACGGCACAGTCGCACTTTGTGTTTCAGCCGTCGACGCGTGTGGTCTACCCCCTGACAGACCCACTGGAGTTGCAGTGGTTGGAGATAGGGTTGGCCCCCGATGGACTGACACTGTGGGTCGAGGCCATGGTTCCCTTTTGCCAATCCGAGTACTTTTTTTACGACCTGTCGGACCCTCGGTACCTGGTACCCCTGTACACCGATCGGATACTGGACGCCCGGGGCACGCTGACCTGGCAGACCAACGACACGTGCCAGTACCTCTACCGCCCGCTGCCAGACCACCTCTCCCTGCCCTCCCCACTGCCATCCGACCCAGAGGAATACTGTATACTGCTAAAATGCGGCCCCGAACGACTCATGCGGACGATACGCACGATCTCTGGTCCTTCTCCTCCGCCTGATCAACACTCTGGTCCTTCTCCTCCGCCTGATCAGCACGACTCACAGACGGGGGTAGATCAGACTGAGGTCGGTCCGCCACAGGACAAATCCCACGTTGGGCAGGGACTCTGAGGGGTGAGGGACTCCTTCTGCCTCGTCTTCACTGTCGCTGGTGGTGTCGTTGCTCTCCATAGGCCCCACCAGGGACAGGTCGATCAGGGCACGGTTGGCACGCCTTGCGAGCCGCTCACTCTCCTCCTGGTCTGCCATCACCAGGTCGGGAAGGGTACGGTTGATGCGTGCTGCGAGTTGGCGCCGTTGCTGCCGTTGTTGCAGCCAGCGGATGCGCGACTGCTCCTGCCGTGACGGGGCCGGCTTGCGACGGGTGGACATGGCTGCCACAGAGGGGATAATCCGATCACTGACACTCTTCCGTACACACTCCAGTCTGAGCGGTCTTGGCTACAGGACGCAGGCTACAGCCAGGTACCTTTTGCTACAGCCAGGTACCTTTTTACCCTGAAGTACAGGGAATGGTGGTTGAGTGTAGGCCTGCCGTCACAGTACACCATGCCCAAGCGCAAGACAGACCCGTCCAGTGGCGGTCAGGGGTCCAAGAAAACCAGGCGCAGTTGCGAGCACACGGGGTGTGGCAGTCAACCTGCCTTTAACTGGGAGGGCCAATCCCGTGAACGCTTCTGTGTCGCCCATAAGGAAGCCGGCATGGTCAACGTCAAGAACAAGCATTGCGAGCACGCGGGGTGTAAGAAACGACCTGCCTTTAACTGGGAGGGCCAGACCCGAGGCTGTTTCTGTGCCACCCATAAGAAGTCTGGCATGGTCAACGTCAAGTCCCAGCGCTGCGAGCACACGGGGTGTGGCAGTCAACCTAACTTTAACTGGGAGGGCCAGGCCCGCGGCCGTTTCTGTGCCGCCCATAAGGAGGCCGGCATGGTCAACGTCAAGAACAAGCATTGCGAGCACGCGGGGTGTAAGAAACGACCTGCCTTCAACTGGGAGGGCCAGACCCGAGGTCGTTTCTGTGCCACCCATAAGGAGGCCGTCATGGTCGACGTTGTTCACAAACGCTGCGAACACACGGGGTGTGGCAGTCGACCTGGCTTCAACTGGGAGGGCCAGGCCCGCGGCCGTTTCTGTGCCACCCATAAGGAAGCCGGCATGGTCGACGTCAAGTCCCAGCGCTGCGAGCACACGGGGTGTGGCAGTATCACTCCTGGCTTCAACTGGGAGGGCCAGACCCGTGGCCGTTTCTGTACCACCCATAAGGAGGCCGGCATGGTCGACGTCAAGACCAAGCGCTGCGAGCATACAGGGTGTCAGAAGCAAACCCGGTACGGCCCTCCGGGGAAGGCCCCTCGTACCTGCGCCGAACACAAGCGTGACGGCTTCATCGCCCGTCCCAAGCGAAAGTGCGAAGAATCGGGCTGTCGGTCCTACGCTCTCTACGGGATGAATGCCGGTACACCCCTCTACTGCGAGGATCATCGCAGTCCCGGCCACCTCAACCTGGTCCACCACACCTGCGTTCATTGTGGCCTACTGGAATTGACGGACGACGAAGGCCGGTGCCAGAACTGCAGTGACTACCTCAAGCACCGAGTGCATCTACGCAAGCAACGACTGGTCAAGGCCTGGTTGGACGGGCACGATCGCCTGCGGTCCTACGAGTACTACGACCGGCCCGTGGAGGGAGGTATTTGTGGCAAGGAACGGCCTGACTTTGTGTGGGATACACCTACGCATAAGGTGGTGTTAGAGGTGGATGAGCATCAGCACCAGACTTACACTCCGGAGTGCGAAAAGGCCCGGATGGAGAAGGTGACGTATAGCCTGGGTCTGCCCTGTCTGTGGGTGCGATTTAACCCGGATGAGTTTCAGGGTCCCCGTTCCTCCACCATCAAGGAGCGAGAACGCCGGGATCTGCTGTTGCGGGTTCTGGAGGACGCTTTGCGTGATGTACCTACCCAAGAGTCTGAGGTGGTGCGTGTGCGATACTTGTTCTACGACGGCTTCCGGCTGGGCCAGCCTGTATCTACGGAAGTGCTCCCGGTGACCTGGACCTCTCTGATGAATCTTTAGGATCTGGGTCTGTAAGAAATACTAAACTTCCCCGCTACATAGTATCGATGCGTCATAACACGGTGGCCCTATATTGTTACTGCTACACTGTTACACGGCTACATGGCTACACGACCAGTGTGGGTGGAGTGGGCTTGAGACTACCTTGTCATTCATTGAGAGTGCGTGGGTTCTTTGTGACGGGTCCTTGTGCACGCACGTTGACATGTCAGAACGGCGTGAGTCGGAGGCAGGGCCCACCTTCACACCTGTCGCCCCCCCAGACCTGTTGTTGCCTGCTGCTGCGGTCCCAGAGGCCCCTTCGATGGCACTGCCTTCGTCACCTGCCGCCTACTACTTCCAACTGTCCCACCACGACCTGGTGTTGGACATTCAGCCCCCCACCTTCACTCACTGCTTCATCTGCATTGGACGGGTCGAGGTCAACATCTCTCCCTTGGCTCTGCCCTTCCGCAGTCCTACGATCCTGCACTGCAAGTTCAAGGTCGAGTACGCGGTGCCAGTGGAGAAGCCCTGGCTCAAGGTCCGTGACGTGTTCAAGGACACCTACCGCGTGTTCCCCCTCAAGTTTCAGCCCAGCCCGGCCGTGCCGGAGACACCGGAAGTCCCTTCGCCCCAGCCCCCCAACAGCGCCACCATCCTGGCCTCGCTCATGGCGTGGAACCTGGCTGCACAGCACGCCGCCTCCGGTCCTCCCTCCGTGCGGCCCATGCACCCCCTGCACTCCACCCCCAAACGTACGGCCTCACCCGCCGACCAGGCCGATTCCCGAAAACGGGCCTGCTGTCATTGTCTGTAAAATCCTTTGCTTAGAAATAAATCCAAGGTCTCTCTGTCCCTGGTTCTGCCCTGGCATGGAACCGTCCTATGTGCAACAGACGTTGGGCAATGGACTGAGGGTGGTTATTGTGCCTCGGCGGTCAGCGGGGTTGGTGTATGTGTCGTTGGTCATGCGGAACGGTCGTATCGACGAAACCCGTGAGACCTGGTCCTATACGCACATGGGGGAGCACCTGTTGGCCAAGTATACCTCCAAGCCCTTCCCCACCTTTGAGGGGGTCAAGGGTCGCCTGGGGTTGCTGGGGGTAGAGAACAACGCCTACACCGACACCTACGACACGGGGTACTGGTTGGTGGGGCCGTCGGATCACCTGCCGTTCCTGCTCCGCCTGTTGTCCGGAGTCTACTTTGATTACCAGTTCACTGACCATTGGCAACGGCAACGGAACATTGTGATGGAGGAACTCAAGTCGCGGGCCAGTAACCTGTGGACTCCGCTGGAGGAGCAGGTGAACCGGGTGCTGTACCCTCGGCATCGGTTGGGCGTCACCTGGCGAGAGGAACTCCATACCATCGGCCAAGCCACCCAACGCGACGTGGTGCGGCACTTGCAGTCGAGGCTGGAT
>RGPS01000283.1 GCA_010084195.1 Terriglobia bacterium | reverse complement strand
GGGAAGCAACTTCTTTTTCTTGCCGCTGCTGTCCGTGCGCAGATCCCGCAAATCGTAGAAAGTTCCGTCGAGGCCAATCTCAATGGCCCAGGCGACACCGGCGTATTCAAATGAAGAGTCCTGGACCAAACCCTCGCGCCGGGAAAAGTCAGCCAATGCCTGGAGAATCATCGGGCAACATCTCCTTTCTCCGGGAAGGGCGGTACACGCAGAACGCCGCCTTTCATGACGGCATGGAAGAAGACCGGGCGATTCTCCGCGCCGCCGAATCGGATATCGTGCAACATCCATCCAAAGTCTTCGGAATGATCAATTGGCGTAGTTGACTCCGCCGGTTCCACCCAGGCCGGAAACTCCCGGCACCCCAACGCCGGTTGCGTAACGTGTTGCCCCCGCTCCAAACGACGCTCAAACATCTCTTCAAACTTGCGGATTGAGTCCTCAGGGCCGCGCCGCCCGGTAAGTTCCATATATCCTGCCACGCAATAGTCAACATCACGCAGGGCGATGGTGTTGCGCTGGGTTCTATCCTCGTCCGCATAGTAATTCCACGCCTCACCCGACCGGCGGACGGAGTCAGCAGTCCGGTCTGAAGCTCGGCTGTTTACTTCGTTGCGCCGGAACTGGATATAGGAAATTGGGTTCAAAAGGTTGATTTCATCGATCCGCCAGACGATGGCTGGCTTCCATAAGATGGCCTCGAATATGCCACGAAGTGCGGAGGGCGTGGGGACCGGATACGAAACACGTTCCGTCTTCAGTTCAGGGCGTGAAAAACACGCCAGTTCGCCTCGAATCCGGACCCGGAATGAACGCGATGAATCGATCATTTTTGTAGCTCCTTTTCCAAACGTTGACATCGACAGATTTCACACGTGCAGGTTGCGGGAGCATAGTGACCGACTCCGACAGCGCCCGGTTCGCAGCGGGCGCGTGTGAAGATCCGCGTGAAGAGATCTGTCTCCTGATTCTCTACGTACCGGCGCAGCGCATAAGCGCACAGATCGGCTACCTGCACCATGCTTGTAAGAGAGCTGTCGACAAACAGCGGAGTTTCGATGATGCGCTCGATTTTTGTGAACAGCGTACCTTGTTCATGAAATCGCCGCATCAGGCCTGTGTGCCGTTTGGCCACCGTCTCGTTGTTGTCATGAACGATCAGGCCGTGACATGGCGAAGCGTCCGGACTCTCGATACTTGCGAGGTACTGCTCAAATCGAGAAACTACCTGTTCAAAAGCATGCTCGCCTACCGACCGGAGCGCCAGCCCGTGATCAAAGTGGCGCTTGTCGACGCATTCCGCAAAGAGCCTCGCGCAGCCCCATCCCGCAACGCAATCGGCCACTTCACGCACAAACTGTTCGCGGTCATCGCGCGTGAGATGCACGTACGCCTGGGTGTGGTCATAATTCTTACGGACCCGCTTGTACAGCTTGTAAGTTGCCGTCTTTTTGAGGTTTCTCAACTGCCGCGCCCGCGCGTGTTTGGCGACCGCCCGGCGCTGATCCCAGGAGAGATTCTGAAAATCTGGAATGAGGGACTGTTCTCGGTACGACCTCAGTATCCACGTGGTGTGCAGTTCCTGGCCAACCAAGCCCCAGCGGCGGAGTATCGTCGAGATGTCCTGATCGGCGGCCCGCCAATGCCCGATTGGTATCGAAATGCCCGCGAGGACGAAGTGGTTCGAGTTCCCAGGAATGTCGGGTGTGCCGGACTCATCGACGTAACATAAGTACACGAATCGCCTCTTGGCGACGTACTTGTGTAGTTCACGGAAAAGTGCAAAAAAAATGCGACTGGGTGATTGGGTGTAGAAACCCCAAGTAGAGACGCTAGGCGACTCACCCCAGACGCAACTTCATCTTACACTATTCCCGCCAACTCCATCAAGCAGAATACGTCCGCCGATTCCCATCAACTCACTGGCATGGGCCACGACTTCACATTACCACAACCGCTACACTTCCAAAAATGGCAAATCAGAGGTCCCGTCTCCACCGAAGCCGAACTGCGCAGAGTAGACGCTATCCTGGCCAGGCAACACGTACCAGCAATCCTCCGATCCGGCAAACAGTTGCACGAGGCAACCGCGACTCTTGAGTTCGTTCAACCAGGTGTCCGGCAGGCTCACTGTATAGGGCTGGAGCTTACGAAAATTCTGTATGCCAGGATCCTGCTGTGCCGATTCAACCGCCTCAAGCCACCGGTCGCCATAGGGCGCGATCACGGGCGTTCCGTAATCCGGAATCATGCGGAACAGACGCTCAACTTCCGGGAAGTCCAGGTGGCGCTCCCGCTCAGGAATCGCCGATGTCCCGGCCCTGAATTGTGCCACAGCCTTGAAGTATTTCGCGGGCAGCTCGGGATCGTTGAGATCCACCGGCCCTCGTTTCAGGTATGTCCGCACCTGCTTCAAACCCTCCAGCAACGTTCCGCGCGGTGGATCGGAAGGCGCAACGAAGATATGAAAATCGCCCGGCACCGGACCGCCCTCGCGATTACACCGGCCAGCCGCCTGGATGAGGCTGTCAACACCGGCCATCGCCCGGTAGACAACCGGAAAATCCAGATCCACACCAGCCTCCACAAGTTGGGTCGATACCACGATACACGGCTCGTTCGCCTGGAGTTTCGCCTCAATCCGGGCGAGCACAGCACGGCGGTGAGCCGGGCACATCAGGGTGGAAAGGTGTAAACATTCGCCACCCAGTGCAAGCGCCAAATCAATAGCGTCCCGCTTGCGATGAACGATCACCAGAACTCTGCCCTCCGGTTGACGCCGCACGTTTTCCGCGATGCCCTGCCAGGATACCGGAGCCTCAATATCGCCAGGCCAATGAAAATTTACTCTGTGACCCAGGCCGCTGAAAAGCCCTCCAAAATCAGGAACAATCTCCCGCGCATCGGCCTGAGCAAGTCGGGGCTGCGTAGCGGAACAGTGGACGGTCGTGACGTGAAAATGAGCGACAAGCCGATCCAGCGAGTCCTTGATCGGTTTGATGAGTTCGAGCGGAAACGTCTGAACCTCATCCAGAATAACGACGCTCTCCGCAACCCGATGCAGCTTTCTTAGATCGCGCTTCCTGTTGGCATGAAGGGTTTCAAAGAACTGAACACTGGTGGTAACGATGATAGGGCTGTCCCAGTTCTCCACGCAGCGCCGGTTGACCAGGCTATCCGCGTCGGGATCGATGTTGCTGTGGTGCTCCAGAACCGCATCATCCCCAAAGATCGACCGAAACACCTTGACCGTTTGGTCAATGATGCTGGTGTATGGAATCACGACGATCACCCGGCGAAGTCCATGAACTTGTGCGTGCCGGAGTGCAAACAGCAGCGACGCCAGAGTCTTGCCACCGCCGGTCGGAACCGTTAACCGAAAAGCCCCCATCGTATCGGCTGCCCGCTCCGCGCAGGCTTGCTGAACTGTTCGCCGCAACTCGTTAACCGCCGACGGCACGGAGGAACCCGTTTTCTCCGCAAGCCACTGTTCCAGCGTGGCCGCCAACTCGGCGACGGTGGTCTCACATCGCCACCGGCGAACGGCTTTGTCCCAGTATTCCGTCTCAAGGGAGTCCGCATCTACCAGTGCGGAGAAAAGAAAGCGTATCCAAAGCGCCTCTGCGTCGACCGGGGCACGCTCGGCATCTCGGGGAGTCAGCAACCCCGGTGGTGCAAGGTATTGGAATGCTGCGCCCCTTTCAATCTTGTTGAGAAACTCGGCACGTTGATCCAGGGAACCGTGATGTGCCGCAATCACCATGGCAAGATCCACACGATTCTGGCGAAACGCGTGGTAGGCACCCACAATCGCATGCTCAGGACCCTTCAGAACCTCGCCGAGCAAATATCGTTGAAAATCCGCTTGATATTTCCCAATATCATGCCAAAGTCCCACCAAGTGACCAGCCCAGGGACCAAACGATGAAGAATATTCGCTGGTCAGGCGGGCGACCGACTCAAGATGACCTGCAAGCGAGTCCCACGAGCCCGGCGGGCGATTGTGACCCGTGTGTGCCCAGAACTTCTCCATTTGATTCAATTCAACCTGCAATTGCTCGGTTTGTGGCCCTGATAGCTGTCGCGATTTCTCACGTTGCAAGTGTACTCCAAGGAAGTTTAAGGCCGCTTCACGACGTTCTTCGCGCGCTCCGCGATGCGCTGCTCGACAGCCTCAATTGCCTCACGCGCTGTCGAGTAAGGCCCATGCGTTCTGCCGGCTGCGATATCCGCCCATCCCTCAGCAAGGTGCTTGTCCAGGGGCGATTGAGGCGTCAACGTGATCTTCCCGTCCTCGATCTTCGCCTCCAGCAAATCGCCAACATCGACATTGGCTCGGTTCCGAATCTCGGGCGGGATCACAATCTGAAATCTTGTATTGACGGTTACGAGTTCCATGTCTCCCATTCCACTCCCCGAACTGCAGAGTCCGGTTCACTAAAAAACAGCACAGGGGTAACTGGTTGCTATAGCCCAATCTGGGAGGCCAGACGAATCACCCGGATGCAACCCTGATTATAAGCGAGTACTTCTCATTGTTGTTCCGATCCTATAGCGCACCAGCGCACCACAATGTCCGTTAGGTCCTTTGGCGTACCCCGGCCGGAGTTCTCCATAGCAACGTGCTTATTTGGCGGCGGCCAGCGCCATCACGGCAAAGGCGGTGGCGGCATCACTCATGAAGCGCCCCGCGTCGGAGTTGAGATCCCGCTGTTTGTTTAGTGACCAGGCAGGCCAGCGACCTTCAGCCGGATCCTGATTTGCGCGGAGCCAGGCGAGGCTGCGGGTGAGGGGTTCGCTTCGCCTGGGCAGGCCGGGCTGTTGGAGAACCATCGCGATCAGGCCGGTTGCATAGCCATCGCTGCGGGCGTCGAGTGGGGTGTTGTCCTTGCGTTTCCACGCGCCCACCAATTGAGAGAGACTAAACCCGCCGTCCGGCTGCTGTTTGGACAGAACTTCGTCCAGAATCGCTTTTTTCTCGGGCCCGGTCAGCAGACCAGGCAGAAGAGTGGACGCCCAGACCAGGTGCATTTGATCCATGAGGGTTTGCGATGTTCGTGCCGATTTCAGGTAGCGGGTCAGGTGTTTTATGGCGGTGCGGGCAGCAGACTTCTCGCGATAATCCGACGGTGCCATTTTCCAGAGCCAGGGCAGCGAGAGTCGCACCCCGGTACTGAGAGTCACCTTCCCAGGGAGCATTTTGATATTTCGCTGAGTAGTTCGGGTAAAGGAAAAGGGCCGCTCTTCCGAAAGGAGAGCGGCCCTTTTGCGTGTGCCGGGCATGTTTGACAGTTTGCGGGAGAACTGACAGTGAAGCGCAAGGCGTCGTCCCTGACAGGATGAAGGCCTCTGACAGTCTTGCGAAAGCAGGTTCATGGGAGGGGTAAA
>RGPS01000282.1 GCA_010084195.1 Terriglobia bacterium | reverse complement strand
CCCTCCCCCCAGACAAACTAAGTCACATACCCACGTACCCACGTAGTCAATTAGCCAGATAGCCAATTAGCCAGATAGCCAGTCGGTCACGTAGCCAATTAGCCAATTAGCCACGTTGTCAGTCGGTCACGGTCACGCCCGTAAGGGCAGACCTAAACCAATTTCCAGACCGCGTCGTTTTCGGTACGGTTTCAATATGGCTTCTGCGGTGGACAAAAAGCCACGGAAAGGTTTTCCGCGCGGTTCTGGGGAAATTGCCTTGGGGTGGTCGTGGTGGGGCTGCAAAAATCCGGTTGGCTTGATGCGGCAAAAAACCGGGGATGGTCCGTAGTACGGACTACCTGAACTACCGCGCGCATCGGTGTTCCGGGACAGGATCTCGCGAGCGGCTGAAAGCGCCTCCCGCATCGCTGCCACGCCAGCCTCGGCTTCGTCGGCGCGCGACCCGGGCAACGTCTACGACCCCATGTTTCGCGGTGAAGATGTTAACAAGCGTGGCGTCGTCAAGGTCTGGTACTGCGCCGCGACCGAGACGCACTTGGTCTGGATCTTGGTCTGCATCTTCTGGGCCTTTCGTCCTGGGCCTTTCGTCCTGGGCCTTTCGTCCTGGGCCTTTCGTCCTGGGGCGCTCCGTGCGCCGTTCATGAACAAAGCATAACCGCGCCAGTGGCCGGTAATTTACGGATTCGGTCGATTTGCAGGCCGCTTCCGTCTCCTTCTCCAAAGGCGAATGTTTCAGTCAATCTCCTGAGACTTAAACGCACCGCCATAGAACTAAGAAAGCCCCCCGTCTTTCGAGACGAGAGGCTCCCTTTGGCCCTACAAGGCGAATGTTTCACGCCTCTTCTTCAATCGAACCACCCTTCATGTAAGGGTCAATCAGACGCTTTGCCGCCAAACGGTTGTCCGCGTCCAGACGATCAAGCCATGCCTTGAAGCCCAAGGAAAGAAGATTCTTCTCCACCTTCCCCAGAAGGTCCACACGGTCCTGACACTCCGTCAAGACCTCACAGATCCCACGATGGGTAAACTCACCGTAGATTTCCTCGTTGGAAATCGCCTTCCGCAGCGACTCGCAACAACCCTGAAGTTGCACCAGAACATCCGGCGCCGCCTCCACCAGACGCGGGAACTTCTCCCGCAAGACCTGAACCTCGTCTTCCCAGTTCAAGTAGGTGAATTCCACCGCGCGCCCAAGACGATCCATGATCGATGCGTCAATCGGGTTCGCAGAAGTCATACGGCCACGACTATCGCCCGTGCCGCAGCTATTCGCCGTACACACGAACTGCGTCCCCGGAAAGATCGGATGCATCTTGCCATCCGGCCCGAGAATCCGACCGCTGATGCTGTCCGTCAAGATCCGGAACCACTCGGCCTGCGCCGAGTCCGCACGATCCACGTCCGAAAGCAGGATCAAAGGGGCTCGCGGCTTGCCGTCCGTACCCATGATCCCCTCCGTCAACGCATACCACAACGCACCGTACTTCCAACCCGTCCCCGAACCGTCCGCGTATGACCGCATGTAGAACCAGGGCGCCAAGTCCGTACCCGGACGAAACGTCACCATCAGACACGGCTTCCGCGTCAATGCCGAGTACGCATGCACAATCGCATCCTTCCCCGTACCCGGCATCCCGTGAATGAAGCAATGCCGACCCTTCAAGAGCGCCATCAACACACGCTCCGAGGCCCGCTTCGCCGCACCCTTCGTCGGAAAACGATAGCCGTTTGGCAACGGCAGACACTCCAAAGCCGAAACCCCCGTGTCCACTGCCGCCGTGAAACCACCCACACCCACCGTCAAGTCCGCGAGTCGCGGACCCGGACGACGCGGCTTCGTCGCCCGATTTCGCCACGCATCGAAAACCTCTGAGGAAATGCTGCTGTTCTGGCTCATGTACGCTCCATTGGGGGAATGTTTCATCAGTGCTTGCCCCCACTAAACGCAACCCACACACAGGCAGAACCAACTTTCGACATGAAAGAAAGTCAGTTCCAATACGCCACAACCTGCGTTTACCTTTCAGATAGACCACGACACCTTGAAGAAAGGCACTTCGCCATGTTCGTCACCGTCGATGATTGCATCAATGCACTCACAGCCGCAATCAACGAAAATGCCCCGGAAAACTTCGCGTCCATCAGCCAGATCATGGCCCAACTGCCCAACGCGGACGAGAACCATATCCTCGGCATTCTTCGGTCCCTCAAGACCGAAGGGCAGGTCACCTTTCCCGACCGTGGACGCAATGCCCGCGCACGGTACGAACTTGTAAAGGCCCCTGTCGTAAAGGCCCCCACAGAGGCCACCGTAAAGGCCCCTGTCGAAAAGGCCCCCACAGAGGCCCCTGTCGAAAAGGCCCCTGTCGAAAAGGCCCCCACAGAGGCCCCTGTCGAAAAGGCTTCTGTAAAGACCACCGAAATCCCCGAGGCACGCCCCCTCGACCCAGGGGAAGGCTACGGCACTGATCCCTACTACGCCCGCGTCGCCGCTGATATGACGCCTTGCTTCGGGGGATGGGTCCCCCGAAGCAAGACCTGCGACGGTTGCGCACTCCGAATTAACTGCCGCGATTCTGCCATCGCAGAACTTCACGTCATGGCCGCACGGTGGACGACCACCACGACCACCACGACCACCACGACCATTCCCGAGGCCCCGACGCCACCTGCGCACCCGGTCGTCAGGGCACCCTTTGTCTGTCTCTGCGTCGAATGCTCAACGGAAATCCCCGTAGGGGAACCCATGGTTGTTGATCCCACCACCAAGCCCAACAAGCAGGGCGTTTACCATCCCGCCTGTTGTTAATCATGCCCTGCGACCGATACCCACTCCGAAACGACCTCCCCCCGCCCTTCACAGAAGCAAAGGCACTTCTAGTCTCACATACAGGTCACATCGCCATCATCGACGACAACGAACGCACACTTGCCCATGTGCCCCTTGCCGTCGCATATACGCTCGCTGCCGACGACAACAAACCACCCGCCATCCGATGCTCGATTGAGCATCGTGGGTTCGGCTACGGTGCCGCCAACTACGGCATGTCCCAGACCACAGGGTCCGGTTATAGCATGGCATAGCCGCACCAATCCGCGTTTGTTTCACAGACCACACAGACCAGCCTCATCGCAAACCGTTGCAGTAGGAAGCTCCGTCCAACATTGGTCCGGAGCAGCCTTTGTTGACACTCACACGCCCGTGACTGAGAAGTTCGCAGCGTGGCCCACCTGTAATTGCCCAAAATCACCCTCGGGTCGTAAAACGAGGGCTGGGAGAACTGGGTGGGAGCATCCGGTGTTCTCAGACGTTCTGGGGACAAAAACACCGGATGCTCCCACCCAATCCATACTGTCGCAAAAAACAACAGTAGCACATCAGCTTACAATGTAGGTTTGACACCTACGATGCCATATATATTCTTCATATACACATATGGTGGCCCGTTCCGGGCGTCCATGTGTATATATGAAGAATATCGGCATGTACCTTATGGGTCATCTGTTTTGGGCGGCAAAATTAACTTAGCTATTGAGCTGCGAAATAGTCTGTAAGTGCTGTAAGTATTTTCCCAAGATGCTTGAGAAAGGATTGCGACGATGCTTGCATCAAACATAAGAAAAGCGGGTTTGGGTTTGGGTTTATCGGGTCCGACGTGGCAATCGATGTCTTTGGAGTTTGCGACGGTGTTTTCGACGTGGGTGTCGTCGCCGGTGAATATCTACAAGAATGCTGTGGGTGCGCCAGTGACGCCTGTGGTGTTATCGGGTGTGGTTAACTTTGATACTTCGCGGGTGTCTTTGGGGTCTATGGGTCCATCGGGGATGAGTGCAGAGCGTGCGATCTTGATTGGTTTGGGTTTGACATCGTGTCCGGTGAGACCTGCGGGGATGGGTTCTGGTGTGCCTGTGCCGGGTCCTGGTTTGGTGGTTGGTTTGGGTGGTTTGTTTACGGGTAATCCGTCGCCATTATCGTTGGCGTTGTGTTCTGGGGGTGTCACGACGTTTGGCGGTCCTTCGGGTCGAAGTTGGCTTTTGGATTTTGGTATGCGTCTGCAAGCGGGGTTGGGTTTATCTGGTACGGTGACGGTGACATCTCCGGTGCCTTCGGGTCCATCTTCTGTAGGTCTGATGGGGGTTTTGTGTCTCGCGTAATCCAGCTTGTGCAGACTTCTTCGAGTTCGACAGCGACCGTCTCGTGGGGTTCGGGTTTAAGTGTGGACGCAGCGACTTGGGGTTTGAGTCGTATGGTTCCGTATCCGGAAAGTGTTCGTGGCAACATTCATGCTGCGGCGAGTGCCTTTTCGGTTCCGTCTGAGGATCAGATTTTGCGTCCTTTGGGTGACGGTGGCAATCCGAGTCTTTGGTACTGGATTTTGTCTGGTGTGGGTGTGCGTGGTGTATCTGGTGTTTTGGGGCGTGTTCTTGACGTGAGTGGTTGGGAGGCTGGGGATGAGTTGCCTCCGTACTACATGCTTGGTTTGGGTGGTGCGAGTATTAGGTGTGAGTTGGTTTCTGGTGGGGGTCCATTGGTGCCGGTATCTGGCACGGCGTATGTAGACGTGTTGACGGGTGAGTTGGTGTCGAGTCCTGGTTTGGTACCGGAGACATTGTTTTACGGTTCGGGTGATTTTCTGGATGTGTTGGAGTTGGATGTTTTCGGCATGGGTCGTGTGTGGGTGGGTTCGTTGCGTCCTGGTTTGGACTTATTGCTTTCGGATTGTTCTCGTCGTGATGTGCCTTTGGTTTGCAAGAAGGTTTTGCGTGATTCTGACTTGCCGGTTTTGATCAGCCAGGAGGACGAGTTTTACTTATCATTGGAGTCTGGCAAGTTAGTATTTCATCCTGACATGGGCGGCAGGACGCTGAAGGTTTTGGGTTTGGGTTCTTATGGCAATCCGGTGCCTTTGGCGCAGGAAGTTGCTTTATCCGGTGGTGTGGGTCATGTGGGTGTATGCGATCCATTGAATGATTGGCCATATAATTTAGCGGGTGTGATGGTTCGGGACGATTTTGGTGGTGAGTTGTTCATACGTGGGAGGCGTGAGCGTGTAGTCGTTGTAGACTACGACAGTGATTTGCCATCATTGGGGTCTTTGTATCGTTTGGATCGCGAGGCTGCGTATTTGTCTTTGTCGAGTGGTGAGCTTAGGGTTCGAGTGGTTGCTGGTGAGAGCGGGTGTGATTTTGTGTGGGGTTGTGTGCCTGTGGGTGTGCGTAGTCCTGACGTGGGTGGTTGTGTTCTTGTGGGTTTGCGTCGTGGTCCTTATGTTTTATCGGGCGGTGGTTTTACGTATGCCCGTGACGGTGTTTTGGTCACGGTGACATTGCCTTCGGGTCGTGTGACTGCGGATGCGTTGGCTTTGTTTCTGGGTGTGGGTTGGTCTTCGGTGGGG
>RGPS01000281.1 GCA_010084195.1 Terriglobia bacterium | reverse complement strand
CGTAGCCGCCGAACATTTTCGGCTGCAGGATTCGTTTACCCCTTCGAATTGGGATTACCTGAACAAGAAGGATTTGGATCTGGGGTCGGGCAATCCGGTGGTGTTCCCGTTTGAGAAGTGGACGCTGGCGGCGGTGGTGGGCAAAGAGTCGGTAATCTACCTGCTGGATACTGCGGATTTGGGCGGCGCGGACCATCATGCGCCTTTGTATACGTCGCCGCAGTGGGGCAATGATGAGGCGAAACTGCATGATCGGGGGATTTGGGGTCTGACGACGTGGCAGGACGCGCAGGGTCGGCGGTGGATTTATGCGCCGATGCTGGGGGCTCCGGCGAAGGCGGCTCCGGCGTTTGAAAAGACCTGGGGTAAGGCGGAACTGGGGAGTACGATGGCCTTCGAAGTGACGCTGGACAAGGCAACGGGCAAGCCGACGCTGGTGCCGAGGTGGATTTCGCGTGAGATGCATGCGCCGGAACCTCCGACGGCGGCGAATGGGGTTGTTTATGCGTTGCTGAGCGGGAAGACGTCGGATGAATCGAGGGGCGTGGCACCGATTCCGGCCGGTGTGGAGCCTCGGGCGGTGCTTTATGCGCTGGATGCGGAGACCGGCAAAGAGTTGTATTCGAGTGGGCGTTTGATGGACAGCTTCACGCATTTTAATCAGCCGGTGGTGGCGGGCGGGCAGGTTTACGTCTGCACGTGGGATGGGAAAATCTACGCTTTCGGGCTGAAAAAGCTCTGAAAACGAAAAGAGGGCTTGGATGAAGAACGTGATTTCGGAGATGTTGCAGGCTTACGAAGGGCGTAAGCTCTCTCGCCGCCAGTTAGTGGACGGGTTGGCGCTGCTTGCGGCCGGGGCGGGGACGGCTTCGGCGGCGGGGTTTCAGGGGAGCACGGTCAATCACGTTTCTGTGCTGGTGAGCGATTTGGACCGGACCACGGAGTTTTACCAGAAGGTTCTGGGCTGCGCCGTTAACAAGCGTGTGGGCAGCAATCAGATACTTCTGGGTAAGGAGTTTCTGGTGTTGCGTCCGGGGAAACCTGCCGGGACTGTGGACCATGTGGCGATCGGGATCGATAACTTCAATGAAGCTGCGGTGACAGCGGATTTGAAGGCGCGTGGGGTGACACCGAAGAAGGATAGCGGAGACTTCGGGTTCCATGTTTTGGACCCGGATGGCCTGCCGCTGCAGTTGATGAGTTCGGCGAATACCGGGCGGTAAGGGGGGCTGGAATCCGCTACCGTGGAAACGGCTGTGCTGCTGTCCCGGTGCACTGCCAATACGGCGCTGCGCCCCCCGACGGACTCGCGTTCCATGAGCACACATTCCCCACTGTTCGCTGGGGTCCTGCCCCTGTCTGCACACCCCAGTTGTTGGCGACGGTGGCTGTGGTGCCCAGATAGAGATTCGCATTGGCCCCTACCGTGACCGTTCCAACTGCCACCGAACTGCCCGGTCGATAAAACGAAATGCTGACTGGTGTGGTCCCCCTGTTGGAATAGGCGATCCGGCCTACCCTGGTCGAATCCGGTTCCATCACCCACATCGTTACGTCGCTGCGGCTCGAAACCCCGTCTACCGTTACCACCACGGGCACCGCTGGTCCGGGCGTTACGTCGGGAGGAATCTCAACGTTCACCTGGAAAAGGCCGGCAACCGCGGTGGGCACGGCACCCTGGTAAAGAACTTTGGCATCCTTGCCTCCAATGGTTACCGTCGCCGCTTTGGCGGGCTTGGGGTACACCGCCAGCGCCAGCGCACCTGTCACACCGGGCGGATCTGTCTGCCCTTCACCGGTCCCGTATAGAGCTATCGCCTGGCCGGCTGGCTCCGGGTACTGTGCATTGGGGAGGCCGTCGTGGTTGAAGATCGCCGCCTGGCCGGTGCCGGAGGCCGCTGCGGTAAACAGTGCGGGTGCAGCTGAAACCACGGGTACCGACACGGCATTGGACGTCTGACCTCCGTAGGTCAGCACAACCGAAGTGGTGGCCTTCCCCGCAATCTCGTAGGGGGCAATTGCAGAAATCTGGCCTGCGTAGGAAAAGATCATCGGAGCAGGCACGCCATCGAACAGAACCTGGGTTCCTCCGGTGGTCCCGCTGAGAAACTTCCCATCGGCTGAAAACTGAGCGCCAGCCAGGGCCGTGGGGCCGAGGCCGCTCCCGAAGACGGTTAGAATCTGCCCTGGGGCCACTCCGCCCCCCTCCTGGAAGCTTGCGGCGCTGATTATGCCTGCCCTCGAGATTGTCGGACTGACGGTGCCAACTGTGACCACCGCCGAAGCCTTCAATGACGGCGCTGCGAAGGAGGTTGCTGTTACCGTCACCTGCGTTCGGCCCGAAGCTGCCGCAGGGGGCGTGTAACTCCCATCCGGTGCAATCGAGCCCACGGCGGGCGAGATGGACCACCGCACCGCCTTGTTCGGCAGATTGGCGGTGGTCGCCACGAAAGTGATTGGTCCCGCTCCCGCCGTCACCTGATTCGTCGCGGGGGTAACGGTGAGGGATGGGACTCCGCTCAGCATGGTGAATGAGATTCCGGTAAAGCCCCCGTCTTGTGAGGCACCTCCCGGAGCGCTGACCTCAATCAGGTAAGTGGCGCCCGCCCTGACGCTGAAGCGCAGAAAGGCGTCTGTCTGGGCAAGTGTATCTTTGGGCATGGCCACACAGGCCAGTTCGGTGCTTCTCGTCGGGGTTCCGGTTCCCGGGTAGGCGCTCAGAATCACGCCGTAGTTGCCGAACACGTCGTACCTCTGGCCACTGGCCCGAACCTCCAGAGCCCCGTCTGCGGCTGCCGCGACGCTCCACCAGGTGGTCTTGAAGTCCGCCGAGCCCGTGCAGGAGTGCACCGGATCTGTCGTTGCGGAGGTTCGGGGGCGGGTATCGGCGCTGGCAGTTCCTGGCACGCTCACCAGTTGAACGGCGTTGAAGTTCTCACTCCCGCCAGAGCCAAAACTGGCCGGAATCGTCACTGCCACGGGGATTCCCGCCACAGTTACGGTATCGACTACTTCATTGAAGTAGGCCTGGACAACTTCGATGTAGGCTGTTCCCGGTCCCTGGCCCTGGGCCGGACTTTGCACCAGGACATTGTTCGGCCTTGTTCCCTGCTGTGTGGTCCAGCCGCAGCCAGCCTGCGTGGTGACCGTTACGGGGAAGATCCCGCCTGCTGCTGTCGCCGCGATGGAGGTTGGGGTTACTGAGTATGTACAATCCGGCAGCGTGATTCCCGGCAGGCCCGTTTTATAGGCACCCCGACCGTAAGTGAACGCGAAAAGCCATTGGGAATTGACGCCGCGGTCCACCACCAGATCGTGGACCATCACATTGGAAAACGGACTTGGATCCCGTGCCCAGCTGGCACCTGCATTCGTAGAGACAAACAGGCCCAGGTCGGTGCCGACAAAAACCATGGCGGAGTCGTAAGGATTCACGAGAACTGCGTTGGCCGGGATATCGGGCAGGGCCCCTGTTCCGGTGCCGTCGGACGGGACGAAAGTAGCTCCGCCGTCAGAACTCTTGTAGACGTGCGCGTCGGCAGCGCTCCGTTTGAAGCCTCCATAGGTGGCGTAGATGATGCCCGGGTTGGCCCAGTCCATCGCGAGGGAACTGACGTAACCTGGCAGACTCGGGCCGGAACTCCAGGCGGCAGTTCCTGCCGCCGTCAGGGCGGTTGAACTGCGATAAACGCGCCCCAGGTTGGTGGCAAACAAGACCGTATTGGAATCCCGGGGAGAGATGGCGATCGCTGAGATCCCGCTACTGGTTTCCACGGGCGCGGCTGCCGCCCAGTTCACCCCGGCGTCCTGGGTGCGCCAAAGTGTGGTCCGGCCCCCGAGGAACAGATTCTTCCCTTCGTTGGGGTCCATCTTGAGGACAGGGACGAACGGGAAGGTGTTGGGATCTTCGGTAATTCCCCTGGTGCTGGCTGAAGAACTGGCACCGTTTGTGGTGGAGCGACGGAGGCTGAGCCTTTGTGCAGAGTAAAAGATGGAATTGATGTCGGCGGGGTCAACGGCGACGGCAGTTCCGTCACCACCGAACAGGCTGGTCCAGTTGCGGAGGCCGCCGGCATCGCCGCCACGGGAGACGCCGTTATCCTGGGCGCCGCCCATATATGCTGAGCCGCCCGGGTAGGCCACGCCGTGGTAGAACTGCGTCGCCACTAAGGAGGTATTCAGACTGGTCGCTATTGTGGGGGCGGCGGGCGCGGCGCAGCCTCCCCCGGATCGCTGGGTAGTGAGGGGGCCGAGCGAGTTGTCGACGCGGAACAGGCCTCCGTCGTTACCAACAAACATGGTCTGGTTGGCGTTTCCGTCATAGCCGGGGTGGAACAGGATCTCATGGTGGTCGGGGTGGATGTTATCCAGATAGCCCCAGTTTGCGCCGCCATCATCGGAGCGGAAGAGCTCGACGCCGCCGGCCCAGACCCGGTTGGGATTCAGGGGGTCCACCGCGATGATGTTGTCGTAGTTGCCCTGGCTGTAGTCGGGTTTGCCGGCAGAGCAGAGTGCGGCGCTAAGCAGGGAGGTGTTCAGGGGCGAACTGTCCGTATTGGTGACCCGAGCAACCCAGCTTCCGATGTCACCATTTGCGGTGGATCGAAATACCGCCAGCAGGCCGCCGTCGTATCCGGCTGTCCCGCCCTTGCTGGCGGCCAGCGCATAGATTGTAGAGGGCTGTGAGGGCGCGATTGCGAGAGTGGTTCTGGCCATGTGCAACTGCGTGAAGACTCTGTCCCAGGTCGCAGTCGCTGCGGCGTTGGTGTTGCGGTAAATCCCGTAGTCGGCCGCACTGGAAACCCCGGAGCAGGCCGCGAACAGATAATCGGTGGCCGCTGCGGGTTGCAACGTCAGATCCTGGCATCCAAAGGCCAGACCGGAGAGTGTTTGACTCCATGTATTTCCGCCATCGGGGCTGACGAAGATTCCCCGGGAGGTGGCCGCATAGACGCGCCCCCGATTGGCTCGGCTCACCACCAGCTTGTTGGTGAAAGTGAAATTGGTGCCGTTCGTTGCGGTGAGCTGTCGCCAGGTGGCTCCGGCGTCGGTTGTCTTGAAAATACCCTGGCTAGGGAACCCGGTGTAAAACTCGCCGGAGCCCGCGTACAGGGTTTCGGGGTCAGCAGGATCCATCGCGATGGCCCCGAAGTTGAGGACCGGCAGGAGGTCGGTTAGAGGATTCCAGTTCTGGCCACCGTCGGTGGTTTTCCAAACTCCCCCGGTGGCTGAGGCCACGTAGATGATGGAGGGGTTGGTCGGGTGAATGATCATGCCCCGAACTCTGCCGCCGATGTTGCCCGGGCCGAGCGAGGTCCAGCCCTGCCCGAACGAGGGGCCCTGCAGGCGTGGGGAGAAGCCGCTTTCACGGATCTTCATCAGGGAAATCTGCTCGCGGGCCTGTTCATAGCGTTCGACGGGCAGGCGACCCTCCGGCGATCCGGTCCGTCGCAGGAGGAAGTACTTGCGGGCATCGTCGGCGCTTTCGCGCTCGGCTTCTGCTTTCTCGTCGCCTTCCTC